>CAZTPD010000052.1:0-13964 GCA_964614625.1 uncultured Sphingosinicella sp.
CGCAGGGCGAAGCCGAGCGCGGCGGCGATCAGGCCCGCCACGCCGCCGGGCAGGCCGGCGAAGCTGAGCCCCACCATCAGGGCGGCCGAAAAGGCGGCGGCGGTCACGTAGAGCTCCGGGCGCATCAGGATCGACGGCTCGCCCGCCAGCACGTCGCGGATGATGCCGCCCAGGCAGCCGGTGAGCACGCCCATCGCGAAGGCGGGCAGCGGCGCGATGCCGAACGCCATCGCCTTCGCCGCGCCGAACGCGGCGAAGGCGGCGAGGCCGATGGCGTCGAACCACAGCAAAGCCTTGTCGTGCCACAGCCGGCGCGGCAGCGCCCAGACGGCGAGCGCCCCGACCAGGCAGATCAGCAGGGTCGAATTGTGATGCACCCAGAAGACCGGCGCGCCGATCAGCAGATCGCGCACCGTGCCGCCGCCGACGCCGGTGACGACCGCGAAGAAGGCGAAGGTGACGAGCGTCTGGCGCTTCTCCGCCGCGAGCAACGCCCCCGACACCGCGAACACGGCGATGCCGGCGAGATTCAGCCAGTCGAGCGCGGGGCCGAGGGCGTCGGGGAAGGTGGGCGACATGGTTGCGTCCCTATCACAATCCCGTCACCCCAGCGAAGGCTGGGGTCTCATGGAGACGCGCCGAGACCGCTTGTCCCGAGACCCCAGCCTTCGCTGGGGTGACGCACAAATCAGATGTGGATCGGCAGCCCCGTCACCGCCATCGCCGCTTCCTTCACCGCCTCGCTGTGGGTCGGATGGGCGTGGCAGGTGTAGGCGATGTCCTCGCTCGTCGCGCCGAACTCCATCGCCTGGGCGGCCTGGGCGATCATCGTGCCCGCGACGGACGCGATGATGTGGACGCCGAGCACCCGGTCCGACTTCGCGTCGGCGATCACCTTTACGAAGCCGTCCGGCTCCTTGTTGGTCTTGGCGCGGCTGTTCGCCATCATCGGGAACTTGCCGGTCTTCACCTCATGGCCCTTCGCCTTCGCCTCCTCCTCGGTGAGGCCGACGCCGGCGATTTCGGGCATGGTGTAGACGACGCTCGGGATCACATCGTGGTTCACGATGCCGACCTGGCCGGCGATGATCTCGGCCGCGGCGATGCCCTCGTCCTCCGCCTTGTGGGCGAGCATCGGGCCGGGCGTCACGTCGCCGATCGCGTAGATGCCGGCCGTGCCGGTGCGGAAATCGTGGTCGACCGCGATCTGGCCGTATTTGTTCACCTCGATCCCCGCCTTGGCGAGATCGAGGCCGTCGGTGTTGGGCTTGCGGCCGATCGAGACGAGCACCGCGTCCGCCTCGATCGTCTCCACCGCGCCGCCCGCGGCGGGCTCGACGGTGAGCGTCACGGTCTTGCCCTTGGTCTTGGCGCCGGTGACCTTGGTCGAGGTCTTGACCTCGAAGCCCTGCTTCTTGAAGATCTTGGCCGCTTCCTTGCGCACGTCGCCGTCCATGCCGGGGAGGATCTGGTCGAGATATTCGACGACCGTCACCTTCGCGCCGAGCCGGCGCCAGACGCTGCCCAGCTCCAGCCCGATCACGCCGCCGCCGATGACGACGAGATGCTCCGGCACCTTGGCCAGCTCCAGCGCGCCGGTGGAATCCACGATTTGCTTCTGATCGACCTCGACGCCCTTGAGCGGCGTCACCGACGAGCCGGTGGCGATGATGAAGTTCTTGGCGGTGTAGGAGGTGCCGGCGACGTCGATCGAAGTCTTCGACGTGAACTTCGCATGGCCCTTCAGCCACTCGACCTTGTTCTTCTTGAACAGGAAGGCGATGCCCTGGGTGAGCCCCTTGATCGCCTCCAGCCGCGCGCCGTGCATCGCGCCCAGGTCCAGCTCGACCTTGTCGGTCTTCACGCCCCATTTGGCGAGCGTGCCGTGCGCGGCCTCCTCGAACAGCTCGGAGGCGTGGAGCAGCGCCTTGGAGGGGATGCAGCCAACATTGAGGCAGGTGCCGCCCAAAGTCTCGCGGCTCTCGACGCAGGCGGTCTTCAGGCCAAGCTGCGCCGCCCGGATCGCGGCCACATAGCCGCCCGGCCCGGCGCCGATCACGATCACGTCGAAATTGGTGTCAGTCATGAATAGCTCCCGAGGGAAACGGCCTGGTGCGATTGCCGTCCCGCTTCATCGTGACCATCTGGCCCGCCGGGACGCCGGCTTCAAGCAGCGCGATCAGCAGGTCAGCCGTCAGATTGGGCAGGCGGTGCGGCAACCGCGTGTAGAGAATCGCATAAGGGCTGGGCAGCCCCTTGTTGAAGATCAGGTCGCCGAAATCCCGATCGTTGGTCACGAAGACGAGAGAACCGATATCCGCCCGCCCCAGAATTTCGGAATCGGATGCGCCCGGCGAGGATTGCCTTATCCACTCCACGTCGAAATCCGCGTCCCGCAGGCGCGACACCACGATCCGGTGGATATTCTCATCGACGAGCAGCCGCACGAATCAGGCGGCTTCCCGCCGGGCGGCCGATGCCTCCTTGACGAGCAGATCGTGCGTGAACGCGATGGCGGCGCGTATATCGGCCTCGGTCAGATGATCGTAGCCATCGAGGATTTCGGGAACCGAGGCGCCTTCGGCCAGATATTCGAGGATCAGCTCAACCGAGATGCGCGTCCCCTTCACCACCGGTTTGCCGCCGAGGATGTCGGGATCCGAGTGGATATGATTGCGCCAGTCCATGCTCACAAGTCTATCAGCAACCGGGTCGGATCCTCAATCGCTTCCTTCATGCGGACGAGGAAGGTGACCGCCTCGCGGCCGTCGACCAGGCGGTGATCGTAGCTGAGCGCGAGATACATCATCGGGCGGATGACGACCTGGCCGTCCTTCGCGATCGGGCGGTCCTCGATGCGGTGCATGCCGAGCACGGCGCTCTGCGGCGGGTTGATGATCGGGGTGGAGAGCAAGGAGCCGAACACGCCGCCGTTGGAGATGGTGAAGGTGCCGCCCTGCATCTCCTCCATCTTCAGCGTGCCGTCCTTCGCGCGCTTGCCGAAATCGGCGATCGTCTTCTCGATGTCGGCGAAGGAGAGCGCGTGGGCGTCGCGGATGACCGGGACGACGAGGCCCTGCGGCGCGGAGACAGCGACCGAGACGTCGAGATAGTCGCGATAGACGATCTCCTCGCCCTCGATCGAGGCGTTGACGGCGGGGATGTCGCGCGCGGCCAAGGCGGCGGCCTTCACGAAGAAGCCCATGAAGCCGAGGCGGATGCCGTGCTTCTTCTCGAACAGATCCTTGTAGCGGCCGCGCGCCTCGATCACCGCCGACATGTCCACGTCGTTGAACGTGGTCAGCATCGCGGCGGTGTTCTGCGCCTCCTTGAGGCGGCGCGCGACGGTCTGGCGCAGGCGCGTCATGCGGACGCGCTCCTCGCGGCGTTCGCCGGCGGCGGCGCGCGGCGCGGGTGCGGCGGTCTGGGCGGCGGAAGCGGAGAGCGCGGGCGCGGAGGCCTCGGCCTTCTGCGCCTTGGCGGCGGCGAGCACGTCGTCCTTGGTGAGGCGGCCGTCCTTGCCGGTGCCCTTGATCTTGCTGGGATCGAGATGGTGCTCCAGCACGATCCGGCGCACGGCGGGCGACAGCGTCAGGTTGCCGCCGTCCTCCTCGCCGTCGAAGCTCTCCTTGGCCTCGATATTCTCGCCGGCGCCTGTCGGGTTGACCGGCGAGGAAGCGGGCAGGTCCGATTCGGCGGCCGCCGCGCCCTCACCCGCCTCGATCCGCGCGATCGCCGCGCCGACCTCGACCGTGTCGCCTTCCTTGACGAGCTGCTCGGCCAGCACGCCGGCGGCGGGCGCGTTGACCTCGACCGCCACCTTGTCGGTCTCGAGGCTGGCGATCGGCTCGTCGGCCGCCACCGCGTCGCCCGGCTGCTTGAGCCACGCGCCGAGCGTCGCCTCGGTGATCGATTCGCCCAGCGTCGGAACCGTGACTTCAGTCGACATTGCCTATCCTTCAGCTCGCTTTGCGGCGTGGCGCCGCTTTCGTGTCGTGCCCCAGCGCCGAGGCGATCAGGGCGGCCTGCTCGGCGGCATGGCGCTTCGCCAGGCCGGTCGCCGGCGAGGCGGAGGCCGAGCGCCCGGCAAAGACCGGGCGGCGCGGCTTCACGCCGGCTTCGTCGAGGCAGCGCTCGAGGCGCGGATCGACGAAATCCCAATAGCCCTGGTTCATCGGCTCTTCCTGCGCCCAGACCACCTCCTGAAGATTGGTCATGCGCTTGAGCCGCTGGACGAGCGGCGCCGACGGGAAGGGATAGAGCTGCTCGATCCGCACGACCGACGTGTGCTTGTCGCCCGCCGCGTCGCGCGCCTCCATCAGCTCGTAGGCGACCTTGCCGGAGCACAGGACCAGCCGCCGCACGTCCTTGTCCGCCGGCGGATTGAGGTCCGACAGGATGCGCCGGAAATGGCTGTCGCCGGTGAACTCCCCGACGCTCGAGACGGCCAGCTTGTGCCGCAGCAGCGACTTGGGCGTCATGATGATGAGCGGCTTGCGGAAGCCGCGGTGCATCTGGCGCCGCAGGATGTGGAAATAATTGGCCGGGGTCGTGCAGTTGGCGACCTGCATATTGTCCTCGGCGCAGAGTTGCAGGAACCGCTCGGGCCGCGCCGAGCTGTGCTCCGGCCCCTGCCCTTCATAGCCGTGCGGGAGCAGCATCACGAGGCCGTTGGCGCGCAGCCACTTGGCCTCGCCGGACGCGATGAACTGGTCGATCATGATCTGCGCGCCGTTGGCGAAATCGCCGAACTGCGCCTCCCACAGCACCAGCGTCTTCGGATCGGCGAGCGCATAGCCATATTCGAAGCCGAGCACGCCATATTCGGAGAGCGGACTGTCGCGCACCTCGAAGCGGCCGGGGCCGACCTTGGTGAGCGGGATATATTTGGACCCGTTCTCCTGATCGACCCAGACGGAATGGCGCTGGCTGAACGTGCCGCGTCCGCTGTCCTGCCCGGACAGGCGGACCTGCGAGCCTTCGCGCAGCAGGGTGCCGAAGGCGAGCGCCTCGGCCGTCGCCCAGTCGAAGCCCTCGCCGCCGGCGAACATCTCGGCCCGCGCGCCGATGATCCGGCGCAGCGTCTTGTGGACGGCGACATCGTCGGGAACGGTGGTCAGCGTGCGGCCGATATCCGCGATCAGCTCCGGATCGACGCCGGTGGGCGCGTTGCGGCGCTCGTCCTCCCCGCTTTTCGGCTTGGAGAGGCCCGTCCAGCGGCCTTCGAACCAGTCGGCCTTGTTGGGCAGATAGGTCTTGGCGGCCTCGAACTCGCCTTCGAGCAGGGCGGTGAAGGCGGCGGTCTCGCCCTCGACCCAGCCTTCGGGGATGATGCCTTCCTCGCGCAGCCGGGCGCCGTAGAGGTGCGACACCAGCTTGTGCTTGCGGATCTCCGCATACATGAGCGGCTGGGTGAAGCTCGGTTCGTCGCCCTCGTTGTGGCCGAAGCGGCGATAGCACCACATGTCGATCACCACGTCGCGCCGGAACGCATGGCGATATTCCATCGCCAGCTTGCAGGCGAAGGTGACGGCCTCCGGATCGTCGCCGTTGACGTGCAGGATCGGCGCCTGGACCATCTTGGCGATGTCCGAGGGATAAGGCGACGAACGCGCGAATTGCGGCGAGGTGGTGAAGCCCACCTGGTTGTTGATGACGAAGTGGAGACAGCCGCCGGTGTCGTAGCCGGGCAGGTCCGAAAAGCCGAAACATTCCGCGACGATGCCCTGGCCGGCGAAGGCGGCGTCGCCGTGCAGCAGCACGGGCAGCACCGTCGCGCCGTCATTGTCGTCGCGCGCCACCTGCTGCGCGCGCGCCTTGCCGAGCACGACCGGATCGACCGCTTCGAGATGGCTGGGATTGGGGACGAGGCTCAAATGCACGCGCACCCCGTCGAACTCGCGGTCGGACGAGGTGCCGAGATGATATTTGACGTCGCCCGAGCCGCCGACATCCTCCGGATTGGCGGAGCCGCCGGCGAACTCGCTGAAGATCACGCGGTAGGGCTTGCCCATCACGTTGGCGAGCACGTTCAGCCGGCCGCGATGGGCCATGCCGATGATGATGTCCTGAACGCCGTAGCCGCCGCCATATTTGATGACCGCCTCCAGCGCGGGCACCATCGATTCGCCGCCGTCGAGGCCGAACCTTTTCGTGCCCACATATTTGCGGGCGAGGAAGATCTCCCACTGCTCGGCCTGGACGACCTTGGTGAGGATCGCCTGCTTGCCCTCCGGCGTGAAGCGGATCTCGGCCTCGCGCCCTTCCATCCGCTCCTGGAGGAAGCGGCGCTCTTCCAGGTCGTTGATGTGCATATATTCGAGGCCGACCTTGCCGCAATAATTGCGGCGCAGCACCGCGACGATCTCGCGCACGCTCGCCCACTGGAAGCCGAGCGTGCCGTCGAGGAAGACCGGCCGGTCGAGCGCGGCACCGGTGAAGCCGTGAAATTCGGGGGTGAGATCGGCGGGCAGCTCGCGCTGCGACAGGCCCAGCGGATCGAGATCGGCGGCGAGGTGGCCGCGCACCCGGTAGGTGCGGATCAGCATCATCGCCTGGATCGCGTCCTTGGCGGCCTGCTCGACCTCCGCCCCGGTCCGGCCGGCGGCGGTCGCCGCGGCCTTCGCCTTGTCCGCGACCCGCTCGATCTCCATCAGCGTGGGATCGAGCCCGGCATTGACCGCATCCAGTTCGACCAGAGGCCAGTTCGCGCGCGCCCAGCTCGGGCCGCGTTCCTGCTCGACGTCGCCGAAATTCTCCACTTTGCTTCCGCCTTCCAAGAGCCCCCGCGAGGCCCGCGCGCGAGCCTCTAGACCAACTCTTCGCCCTTCAAAAGGGCCGCCAATGTCACGCCGAGCTCAGATGGGCTCGGGGACACCCGAATTCCAGCCGCCTCCATCGCGGCGATCTTGTCCTCGGCACCGCCCTTGCCGCCCGAGACGATCGCGCCGGCATGGCCCATGCGGCGGCCCGGCGGCGCGGTGCGCCCGGCGATGAAGCCGACGACGGGCTTGGACCGGCCCTGCTTCGCCTCGTCGGCGAGGAACTGGGCGGCCTGCTCCTCGGCATCGCCGCCGATCTCGCCGATCATGATGATCGACTCGGTCGCGTCGTCGGCCAGGAACAGCTCCAGCACGTCGATGAAGTTGGTGCCGTTCACCGGATCGCCGCCGATCCCGACCGCCGTGGTCTGGCCGAGCCCGGCATTGGTGGTCTGGAACACCGCCTCGTAGGTGAGCGTGCCCGAACGGCTGACGATGCCGACCGAGCCCTTGCGGAAGATATTGCCCGGCATGATGCCGATCTTGCATTCGCCGGGGGTCAGCACGCCCGGGCAGTTCGGCCCGATCAGCCGCGATTTGGAGCCCGACAAAGCGCGCTTCACCTTCACCATGTCGAGCACCGGGATGCCTTCGGTGATCGCGACGATCAGCGGCACCTCAGCGTCGATCGCCTCCAGGATCGAATCCGCGGCGAAGGGCGGCGGGACATAGACGACGCTGGCGTCCGCGCCGGTCTCGGCCACCGCCTCGGCGACCGTGTCGAAGACGGGCAGGCCGATATGGGTCGTGCCGCCCTTCCCGGGCGTGACGCCGCCGACCATCTTCGTCCCGTAGGCGAGCGCCTGCTGGGTGTGGAAGGTGCCGGTTTCGCCGGTCATCCCCTGGGTGATGACCTTGGTGTTGGAATTAACGAGAATGGACATTTATTCGCTTCTTTCTTCGGCAAAGCTGCTTCGAAAATTATGTACGATCAGCCCTGCCAGCGTTTCTCGTTGCCCTTGGCCGGTGGTGAAATATGCGGTGGCCCTGCCTCCCCCGCCATTAGCAAATCGGCCGCCGACCAAGTCGTGATATTCAGGGCTATCGTCGATCTGACGCACCTCAATCGGTACGTTCGTCCACTCTTCGAGAGCCGCCAGGTCAAGAGTGGAAGCGGTTTCCTCGACGACTTCACAATGGAAAATATAGTCGGAGCGCGACAAGGTCCTTGTTTCCCACATCACAACCTGGGCACGATTGGAGTTCTTGCGCAGGAAAACAACTTCCGGCCGGTCAAATACCGGACCATCCAGTAGCATATCCCTGTGTTTCTCCAACACGCTGTCGGCCGGTGGTGTGAATTCAACCCAACCCTGCTGTTTTGCTTCGGAAAGGCTGGCATTCAGGTCTCCAACCCCAAAGCAATTCTCGTCGAACGCTTCGAATGCCCCCAGGTCTGAGTCCGCTGCAGCAGCCAATTCCGCAGCAGTGGGTGTGGGAGCGGCTCCGCACGCAACTGTGCTCATTGAGGCGAGGCCAAGTGGCAGGAGTGCCCGAAACTTACGCAAGGTTGCTGTCCAACGCCTTGCACGCGGCCAGCAGTTCCTCGACCGCGTCGACGGAGACCTGGAGATTGGCCTTCGCCTCGTCGTCCAGTTCGATCTCGACGATCTGCTCGACGCCGCCGGCGCCGATGATCACCGGCACGCCGACATAGAGGCCGTCCAGCCCGTATTTGCCCTCGACATAGGCGGCGCAGGGCAGCAGGCGCTTCTGGTCGCCCAGATAGGCCTCGGCCATCGCGATGCCGCTGGTGGCGGGCGCGTAATAGGCCGAGCCGGTCTTGAGCAGGCCGACGATCTCGCCGCCGCCGCCGCGGGTGCGCTGCACGATCGCGTCGATGCGCTCCTTGGTGGAGCGGCCCTGCTTGATGAGGTCCGGCACCGGAATGCCGGCGACGGTCGAATATTGGACGACCGGCACCATCGTGTCGCCGTGGCCGCCCAACACGAACGAGTTCACGTCCTTGACCGAGACCTGGAACTCCTCGGCGAGGAAATGGCTGAAACGCGCCGAGTCCAGCACGCCGGCCATGCCGACCACCTTCTCGCGCGGCAGGCCGGAAAATTCGCGCAGCGCCCAGACCATGGCATCCAGGGGATTGGTGATGCAGATCACGAAGGCGTCCGGGGCGTTGTCCCGGATGCCCTCGCCGACCGCCTTCATCACCTTCAAATTGATGCCGAGCAGGTCGTCGCGGCTCATGCCCGGCTTGCGGGCGACGCCGGCGGTGACGATGATGACGTCCGCGCCCGCGATGTCGGCATAATCGTTGGAGCCGGTGATCTTCGCGTCGAAGCCCTCGATCGGGCCGCACTGGGAAAGGTCCAGCGCCTTGCCCTGCGGCACGCCCTCGATCACATCGAACAGGACGATGTCGCCCAGCTCCTTCGCCGCCGCCAGATGGGCAAGCGTGCCGCCGATATTGCCGGCACCGATGAGCGCGATCTTCTTACGAGCCATGAAGCCCTCCCGTCTCTCTTGCGATTCGCATGCGAAGGGGCCGCGGGGTTCCGCGGCCGGAACGTGGCGCGGGCTTAGTCCGCCCGCGCGCGGGGGGCAACCGGGAGAAAGGGCTTTTTCGACTTATTCGGTCGGGTTTGCCCGCGTCAGCATGTGGCGAGCGAAGATGCGCGCCTCGCCCTCGCGGGGAATCACCGTATCGACCACCTCCAGCCGGCCGTCGTCGAGCAGCCGGTAGACGGTGCGCCCGCGCTCGGTCTCGGCCGAGCCCCAGTCGGCGGTCAGGCTCCGTTCGGCGGCGACGGCGTCGATACCGAAGCTGATACCGCGATTGTCGAACCAGGTCGCCCGCCAGCCGCCCTCGCCGTCCGGGCGGTAGAAAGCGCGCCCCTCGAACCGCCCGGCGCGCCAGCTCAGCTCGAGGAAGCGACCGCCGAGCGCCGGGCGGACGTCCAGCACCGCCTCGCTGGGATTGCCGAACATCGTCCCCGGCCCCTGCCAGCGGCCCTCCAGCCAGGCGAGGGCGCCCGTCTCCTGGGCGGCGAGCGGGGACGCGACCAGCATGAAGGCGGCGGCGGCGCAGGCGGACACAAAGCGAGGCACGGCCTATCCCCCTTCTTCAAAGCGGCGCGCGGCGGAGGCGAAGCGTCTCGTCGCGCACCGCGCCATTCTCCCCGATCCGGACGGTGATGACCATCTCGCCATTGTCCAGACGCATCGAGAGACCGTTGAACCTGAGGTCGTTCGGCGCGGCCGAGACGGGCGGGAAAGCCTGCCAGCCGTCCCGCGCCTCCCAGCCGGTGAAGTCCGGGTTGAAATGCTTGACCCGCATGCGCAGGCCATCGGCCTGCCGGTCGATCAGCAGCAGTTCGTAAAAGGCCGGCGCGTCGCCCCGGACCATGCGGAAATGACCGACCATCTGGCCGCCGCGCGGAGCCGACCACACCTCCTCGACATAGCCGCCGAAGCCCTCGCCGACCCAGCGGCCTTCGATCCACGCCGCCGCCTCGATGGACGGCGCGCTCGCGGCGGTCGCGGGCGCCGGCTGACTCCATGCCGGCGCGGCCGCCGCCAGCGCCAGCAGGACAGCCGGAAGGCCCTTACACGCCCTGCTCATGCGCCTCGCTCATATCCTGATAGAACATCAGCGCATTGTCGTCGGGGTCGTAGAAGGTGAGCAGGCGGACCATGCCGGGTATGTCCTGGATCGGCCCGTCCTGGCGGACGCCGAGACGGTCCAGCTCGGCCTTCGCCGCCTCGATGTCGCGGACGCCGAAGGTGAGCGTCGCGCCGCCCTTGCCGCCCGCATCCTCGACCTCGGACAGGCCGACATTGACCCGCGCCACCCCGGTCGAGAACTCGCACCAGGCCATGTCCTCCAGCCGGTAGAGCAGCTCGAAGCCGAGTATGTCGCGATACCAGGCGATGCCCGCGTCCAGATCCTTAACACCGAGCGCGCAGGTCAGCCCGCCATCATAATCGAAGCCCATGTCCCACCCCTTTCGAATCACTTAAGTTCGATTTTTATATCGCATATACTTTTCGGCGCTGCTAGCAAGAGGGCATGATCGGTGACGAGGACTTGCGGCGGCTGACGGCGGGGCGCTGGCTGATCCCGCTGATGGCCATGCTGGGCGAGGATGGCGGGGGCCGGTTCGCGGCGATGCTGGCGCGGCTCGGCCTGCCGCGCTCCACGCTGGCGGCGGGGTTGGCGCAGCTCCAGGCGGCGGGCTGGCTGGCGCGCAATCCCGGCCACGGCCATCCGCTCCGGCCCGAATATGTGCTGACCGAAACGGGCGCGCCGGTCGCCGCCTTTTGCGCGCGGGTGATGGCCGGACGCGCGCGGCTGGGGCTGGAGCCGGGGCAGATGCCGCGCTGGTCGCTGCCGGTGCTGGGCCAGCTCCGGCAGGCGCCCGCGCGCTTCACCGCGCTGCGCGGCGCGCTCGCCCCGGTGACGCCGCGCGCGCTGTCGCTGACGCTGAAGCAGATGCTGGCCGTCGATCTGGTCAGCCGCGCGCTGGAAGACGATTTCCCGCCGATTCCGATCTACGGGCTGACGGGACGGGGTGAGGAACTGGCGGCGGCGGCGCTGCGCTGAGCGCAATCCCCCCTTAACTCCGGCCCGCTATGGGCGCGGGATGCGAAACGACGCGAAGGAACCGGCGAACGACGACGCTTCGGCCCCGGCGCCGAAACGCTCCCGGCGCATCATCGCGTCGCTCGCGCTGCTCATCGTCGCGCTTCTCGTGGTCCAGACATGGACCTACCGGCCGATCACGACCGGCGGCGCGGCCATCCCCTTCGCCGCCGACATGGCGCTGGTCAGCCATGCCGGGGTCGGGCTGGAGGCCGCCACCTACAGCAATTCGCGCGAGGCGCTCGACGCCGCCGTGGCGCGCGGCTTCACCCGCATCGAAGTGGATTTCGAGGAGACGCGCGACGGCCGGATCGTCGCCGCGCACGACTGGGACCAGACCTATCTGGAGCTGCGGCCGGGCTTCCCGCCGCCGCCGCTCGACCGGCTTTTCCATTGGCGCGCGCCGGACCATGCGCGGTTCATGGCCACGCCGATGCGCGGCGGGCTGACGCCGGTCGATGCCGAATATCTCGCCGGCTGGCTGGCGCGCCATCCCGACGTAAAGATCGTCACCGACATCAAGACCGACAATCCGCGTATCCTCGCCCGGCTGATCGAAGCCGGCCTGCCGAGGCATCAGGTCGTGCCGCAAATCTACAGCCGCGCCGAGCTGGCGGTGGTGCGGCGGCTGGGCTTCGACGAGGTGATCTACACGCTCTATCGCGACACCGGGGCTCCTATCCTCGAGGTTATCGCCTTCGCCCGGGAGCACGGGATCGCCGTGACGATCCACAGCGCGCGCGTCTCGCGCGAGATGATGGGCGCGTTCCGGGAGGCCGGCGTGCCGGTCTATGTCCACACGATCAACGCGCCGGAACAGGCGCTGCGCCTGCGGGACTGGGGCGCCGCCGGGGTCTATACGGACTTTCTCGCGCCGGTCGTCCCGCCCGCGCGCGACGCGGACTGATCGCGGCGGGGCTTACTCCGCCCCATGCCCTTTCGCCATATAGTCCGCGCTCTGCATCTCCATGAGCCGCGAGGCGGTGCGCTCGAATTCGAAGGCGCCGTCGCCGGCGAGGTAGAGATTCTGCGGCTCGGCGTCGGCGGCGGCGAGCAGCTTCACCCTGTGCTCGTAAAGGGCGTCGATCAGGGTGACGAAGCGCGCCGCCTCGTTGCGGTTCTCCGGCCCCATGCGGGGAATACCGACGATCAAAACGGTATGGAAATGGCGCGCGATGGCGAGATAGTCGGCCGCGCCGCGCGCCGCGCCGCACAGCCGCTTGAACGAGAAGACGGCGACGCCCTTCAGACTCTTGGGCACATGCAGGGTGCGGCCGCCAGGAATGGCCAGCTCCTCCGTGGGCACATGGGCGCGGTCCTCGGGCGGATAGTCGGTGAGGCGGAAGAAGGCTTCGGAGAGGGCCGCCGTCGCCGCCGGGCCGTTCGGCACGTGCCAGGTCGGCATCCCGCCCAGCCGCTCCAGCCGGTAATCGACCGGGCCGTTGAGCGCGACCACCTCCAGTTTGCGCTCGATCAGGTCGATGAAGGGCAGGAACAGCTCACGGTTGAGCCCGCCCAGATAGAGATCGCGCGGCGGCCGGTTCGAGGTGGTGACCACCGTGACGCCCGCGTCGAGGAGCTGGGTGAAGAGCCGCGAGAGGATCATCGCGTCGGCGCTGTTGTTCACCACCATCTCGTCGAAGCAGAGCAGGCGCGCCTCGGCGGCGATCGCCTTCGCCACCGGCGGGATCGGATCGCCCGCCTCCTTCGCCCGCTCGCCGCGCAGCCGCTCGTGCACCTCCTGCATGAATTCGTGGAAATGGACGCGGCGCTTGGGCTCGTAGGCGATGGTGTCGAAGGCCAGGTCCATCAGCATGGATTTGCCGCGCCCGACGCCGCCCCACATGTAGAGGCCGCCCGGCGGCGGCGTCTTCCGGCCCGCGATCCGCCACAGGATGCTGCCCTTCTTCGGCACCTCGGCGAGCTGGACGGCGAGCCGGTCCAGCGCCGCCGCCGCGCGCTGTTGATCCGCGTCGGGCCGCAATTCGCCCGCCGCGACGAGCGCGCGATAACGCTCGGCGAGCGGGGTCACCCGGCGCGCGCCTTGCGCAGCGTGCCGGAAAAGGCCGCGACCAGTTCGCCGTCCTGCACGACCTTGCCTTGAAGAAAGACGAGCCGCCGCGTGTCGCGCAGCAACTCAACCTCGGCGTCGAGCGGCAGCCCGATGCGCCCCGGCGACAGGAAGCGCGCATTGCAGTCCAGCGTCACGCCTTCCGCCACCGACGCGCCGGCCAGCGTGCCTCCCGCGAACAGCGCCATATCGACAAAAGTCAGGATCGCGCCGCCATGGACCATGCCGCCGAGATTGGCGTGGCGCTGTTCCGGGAACATTCGGCAGATTGCCCGCCCCGGCCCGTCGGCGCGGGCCAGCAGCCGGCCGACCGTCCGATGGAAGCGGTCGTCATCGGGCAAATCCCATGTCCACCAGCCGGGATGATCCGGCGCGGGCGCGTGGCGGATGAGAGGGTGGATGTCCATGCGCCCGGCGTTAGCGCAGAAATGCAGGAAAGAAACCCGTTCGTCCCGAGCGAAGTCGAGGGGCG
>CAZTPD010000053.1:0-13821 GCA_964614625.1 uncultured Sphingosinicella sp.
GCGGCTGCTGGAGATGGGCGGACGTTGATTTCCTCCCCACGATTTCGTGGGGAGGGGGACCAGCGAAGCTGGTGGAGGGGTTCTCTTGCTCGGCAAAGAAGCCCCTCCACCGCACTTCGTGCGGTCCCCCTCCCCGGCAAATGCCGGGGAGGAAAGGGAGGTCAGCCGACGAGATCGTCGGGTCAGCAGGTCGCCATGTCCCCCGGACATGGCTGCGGCTCGCGGGGCGAGCCGCGCCTGCTTACCCGACGATCTCTTCCGGCGTGAAGAAGAAGTCGATCTCGATCTTCGCGTTCTCGTCGCTGTCCGAGCCGTGGACGCTGTTCGCTTCGATCGACTCGGCGAAGGTCTTGCGGATCGTGCCCTCGTCGGCGTTCTCGGGATTGGTCGCGCCCATCACCTCGCGGTTGCGGGCGACGGCGTCCTCGCCCTCGAGCACCTGCACGACCACCGGGCCGGAGGTCATGAAGGCGACGAGATCGTTGAAGAAGGGGCGCTCGCGGTGCACGCCGTAGAAGCCCTCGGCCTGCTCCCGGGTCATGCGGATGCGCTTGGAGGCGACGACGCGCAGGCCGGCCTCCTCCAGCTTGGCGGTGACCGCGCCGGTGAGATTGCGCCGGGTCGCGTCCGGCTTGATGATCGAGAAAGTGCGTGTCGTGACCATGGCCCGCGAAGCTCCGTGTCTGGAAGGAATGTTGCGGCGGCTCTCTAGAGAGCGCGGGGCATCAGGGCAAGCGCCGTGCTTCCTCCCCGGCTTTTGCCGGGGAGGGAGACCATCGGAACGATGGTGGAGGGGTGACTTTGCAAAAGCCGAAGAACCCCCTCCACCAGCCTGCGGCTGGTCCCCCTCCCCGAGAAATCTCGGGGAGGAAAAAGTAGCAGGTCAGGCTTCGTGATTGTCGGCGATATAGCGGTCGAGCAGCGCCACGCCGTAGCCCGTCGCGCCCTTGTCGTGGAGCGCGCCCGCCTTGTCCGCCCAGACCATGCCGGCGATGTCGAGATGCGCCCATTTGACGCCGTCCTCGACGAAGCGGCCGAGGAAGCAGGCGGCGGTGATCGAGCCGGCGTCGCGCACGCCGGCATTCTTCATGTCGGCGATCGGCGAGTCCATCATCTTGTCGTAGGCCTCGTTCATCGGGAAGCGCCACAATTTGTCGCCGCTGGCGAGGCCGGCGGCGGTCAGGCCCGCGGCGAGGCCGTCGTCATTAGCGAACAGGCCGCCATGCTCGTGACCCAGGCTGATGATCATCGCGCCGGTGAGCGTGGCGAGATCGATCATCACCTCGGGCTTCAGCTCGCGCTGCGCCCAGGTCATCGCGTCGGCGAGGACGAGGCGGCCTTCGGCGTCGGTGTTGATGACCTCGATCGTCTGGCCGGACATGGACGTCACGACGTCGCCGGGGCGCTGGGCGTTGCCGTCCGGCATGTTCTCCGCGAGCGCGCACACCCCGATCACGTTCGCCTTCGCCTTGCGGGACGCGATCGCCTTCATCGCGCCGACCACGGCGCCGGCGCCGCCCATGTCCCACTTCATCGCCTCCATGCCCTGGGCCGGCTTGATCGAGATGCCGCCGGTGTCGAAGGTGATCCCCTTCCCCACCAGCACGACCGGCTTCTTCGCCGAGCCGCCGCCGTTCCAGCGCATGACCAGCAGCCGGGGCGGGCGCACCGAGCCCTGGCCGACGCCGAGCAGCGCGCCCATGCCGAGCTTCGCCATCGCCTTCTCGTCGAGCACGTCGATCTCGACGCCGGTGCCGTCGAGCGAGGCGCGCACGCGCTCCACGAACGTCTCCGGATAGACGATGTTGGACGGCTCGGTGACGAGGCTCCGGGTGAGATCGAGCCCGCCGAGGACGGCGGCGAGATGCGCCCATTCGGCCTCCACGCCCTCGGGACCGCCAACGATCACCGCCTCGGCCAGCGTCGGGCGCTGCTTGCGGCCCAGCTTGGTGCGGTAGATGTCGTAGCGCCAGGACCGCGCCGCCGCGCCGAAGGCGAGTCGCGCCGCCTGGCGCGCGTCGAGATCAAGGCCGGAAAGGTCGATCACCAGCTTCGTCTCGCCCGAGGTCAGCAGCTTCGCGGTGAGCGCGCCGCCGACCCGCTCGTAGAGGCCCGCTTCGTCGCGTTTACCGCCCAGCCCGACGAGCAGCAGCCGGCGGGCGAAGTCGTTCTCGTCGACGAACGTCTCGGCGATCGCGCCGATCTCGCGCTCGAACCGCTGCGCCTCGGCCGAGCGGACCGCGAGCGTGCGCGCCGCGTCGGCGAAGCCTTGCAGCCGGTCATGCAGCATGTCCTCGCCCCGCACCGGAATGGCGAGCGCATAGGCGCCCTGCGGGCGCGCGGCGGCGAAGCTGACCTCAATCACGAAACAAATCTCCCATGACGGCCGTTTGCGACGGCCGGAAAGGACCGCCATTGCAGGGCGGGAGCGCAGGTGCAATAGGCTGGAACGCCCGGAATATGAGGGCAAGGGCCAGAGCGGCGGGATTTGTGACTACGCTTCGAACGATCTGCCGAACCGCCCTGCCCCTGCTGCTGAGCCTGCCCTGCGCCGCCTGGGCGCAGGACGCGCCGCCGTCGGCGAGCGCCGCCGTCCCCGACCAGATCGCGTTCAGCGCCGACCGGCTGGAATATGACCAGGATAGCGAGGTCGTGACCGCCGCCGGCGAGGTGCGGATGAACCGCGAGGGCTACAACCTGCGCGCCGACAACGTCACCTGGGACCGGACGAGCGGCGAGGTCCGCGCCGGCGGCAACGTCCGGCTGGTCAGCCCGGGCGGCGACATCGCCTATGGCGACAGCGTCCTGCTGGAGGACAATCTGCGCGACGGCATGATCGAGAATCTGCTGCTCGTGCTGGCCGACGGCGGCCGGCTCGGCGCGATGGAGGCGCGGCGCGAGGGCGGGGTCACGACGCTGGACCGCGCCGCCTACACGCCCTGCGCCGTGGTCGATGCCGAAGGCTGCCCGAAGGCACCGACCTGGCAGATCAACGCGGTGCGCGTCACGCACGATCCGGTCCGCCGCAGGATCAGCTATCAGGGCGCGACGCTCAACCTGTTCGGCACGCCCGTCCTCGGCCTGCCCGGCCTGTCGCACCCGGACGGCAGCCAGGGCGGCGGCAGCGGCGTGCTGGTGCCGGAGCTGCGCTACGACCGGCTGAACGGGCTGGAGATCAGCGTTCCCTATTATCTGCGGATGGCGCCCAATCGCGATCTCACGATCACGCCGCACGTCTATACCGAAGTGGCGCCGATGCTGGAGGCCGAATATCGCCAGCTCACCGAGCGCGGCGCCTTCCAGCTGCGCGGCTACGCCACCTACGGATCGCGGCTCGCCATCAACCCCGAGCTGCCCGAGCCCGAGGGCGATCGCGGCTTTCGGGGCTATATCGAGGGCAGCGGGCGCTGGCAGCTCACGCCGCAATGGAGCGTCACCGCGGCGGGCCGCTACGCCACCGACCGCACCTTCCTGCGCCGCTACGACATCTCCCGCGACGACCGGCTGCGCTCGATGGTCGAGGTCGAGCGGATCGGGACGGACAGCTATGTCTCGATCGCCGGCTGGGCCTTCCAGGGGCTGCGCGTCACCGACGTGGACGGGCAGCAGCCGATCGCGCTGCCGGCGATCGACGCGCGCTGGCGGCTGGCCGATCCGTGGGCCGGCGGGCGTTTCGAGCTGCGGGCCAACAGCCTGTCCATCCTGCGCCCCGAAGGCCAGGACACGCAGCGCGCCTTCGCCAGCGCCGAATGGGAGCGGCGCGGCATCACCCCGCTGGGCCAGGAGCTGGTGCTGACCGCCTTCGCGCGCGGCGACGTCTATCACGCCAACGACACGCTGCTCACCCAGACCGAGCTCTATCGCGGCACGGAAGGCTGGAGCGGCCGCTTCATCGGCGCCGTCGCCGCCGACGTGAAATGGCCGTTCATCGGCACCTTCCTCGGCGGCACCCAGCGGCTGACCCCGCGCATCCAGTTCGTCGCCTCGCCCGCCACCGATAATCTCGACGTCCCCAACGAGGACGCGCGCGCCGTGGATCTCGAGGATTCCAACCTGTTCGCGCTGAACCGCTTCCCGGGCCACGACCGCTGGGAGGACGGCGTGCGCGTCACCTATGGCGCGGACTGGGCGTTCGACCTGCCAGGCATCGCGGTCAGGACCAATATCGGCCAGAGCTATCGCCTCAGCACCCGCGAGAGCATCCTGCCGGTCGGCACCGGCCTGTCCGACCGCTTCTCCGACATCGTCGGGCGCACCACGCTGCGGATCGGCCGCCGCGTCAACTTCGTCCACCGCTTCCGGCTCGACAAGGACAGCCTGGACGTGCGGCGCAACGAGATCGACGCCACGATCGGCGGCCGGCAGACCTATGCGACGATCGGCTATCTGCGGCTCGACCGCGACGTCGATCCCTCGATCGAGGATCTGCGCGACCGCGAGGAGATTCGCTTCGGCGGGCGGGTGCGGTTCGCGCGCTACTGGTCTCTGTTCGGATCGGCGGTGGTCGATCTGACCGGCCGGCAGGAGGATCCGCTGTCGCAGTCGGACGGTTTCGAGCCCGTCCGCCACCGCATCGGCATCCTCTACGACGACGATTGCATCGAGCTTGGCCTGACCTGGCGGCGCGATTATGAAACGACCGGCGACGTCAGGCGCGGCAACACCTTCCTCATCCGGGTGGCGCTGCGCAATCTGGGCCGCTAAAGGGTGTCGCTAAGCTGCGGTTCAGCATGGATCGGGCAGGGTCGAGGCCTGCGTTCACTGGAGGAATGATGAAGCTTGGTAGGTTCCCAAGGACGGCCATGGTGTTGGCCGCGTCCTTGCTTTCGGTGGTCGCGGCGGCGCAGAACCAGCCCGAGGCGGGCGCCCTCGATATTCCGGAGAATATCCAGATTATCGGGAGCGGCCAGCCCGGCGTGCGCAAGGCGACCGCGATCATCAACGGCGAGGTCATCACCGAGAGCGACATCGATCATCGCCTCGCGCTGATCGTCGCCTCCAACCGCGTCGAGCTGCCGCCCGAGGAATTGCAGCGGGTGCGCGCCCAGGTGCTCCGCAACCTGATCGACGAGACGCTCCAGATCCAGGCGGCGCGGCAGCAGGAAGTCGCGGTGGAGGATCGCGAGGTCGACCAGTATTTCGATCGCTTCGCCACCGGCTTCAGCCAGACGCCGGAGAATTTCGTCGCCTATCTGCGCTCGGTCGGCTCGTCCGAACGCTCGCTCAAGCGGCAGATCCGCGGCGAGCTGTCCTGGCAGCGGCTCCAGCGCCGCCAGATCGAGCCTTTCGTCACCGTCGGCGACGACGAGGTCCAGTCGGTGATCGACCGGCTCAACGCCTCGCGCGGGACCGCCGAATACCGGGTCGCCGAGATCTTCATCTCCTCGACCCCGGAAACCGCCGCCGAGGCGCGAGCCAACGCGATGCGGATCGTCCAGCAGATCCGCGCCGGCGCCTCCTTCCCCGCTTATGCGCGGCAATTCTCCGAAGCCTCGACCGCGGCGCTCGGCGGCGATCTCGGCTGGGTCCGCGCCGAGCAGCTCCCGTCGGAGCTGGCCGGGCTCGTCCAGCAGATGCCGGTCGGCGCGATCAGCGACCCCGTCGAGCTGCCCGGCGGCTTCTCGATCGTCGCCCTGGCCGACAGCCGCCAAATCCTCGTCGCCGATCCGCGCGACGCGGTGCTCAGCCTGATGCAGATCTCGCTGACCAACCCGGACGGGACCAGCGAGGCGCAGGCGCAGGCGCGCGCGCGTCAGCTCGAGCAGGCGACCCAGGCGATGGGCGGCTGCGGCGCCGCCACGCAGACCGCGACCTCGATCGGCGCGGAGCTGATCTCCAACGATCAGGTGCGCGTGCGCGAGCTGCCGCCGCAGCTCCAGCAGATGCTGCTCGATCTCAACATCGGCCAGGCGACGCCGCCTTTCGGATCGACCGAGCGGGTCAACGTCCTCGTCCTGTGCGGCCGCGACGATCCCGAAAATGCCGGCGGGCCGAGCTTCGACCAGGTCTATGCCCAGCTCAACGAGGAGCGCGTCAACCGCCGGGCGCAACGCTATCTGCGCGACCTGAGGCGCGACGCGGTGATCGACTATCGCTGAGGCGGCGGCGCCGCTCGCGGTCTCGCTGGGCGATCCGGCGGGCATCGGCGCGGAGGTCATCGCCAAGAGCTGGGCGCGGCGGCGCGAGGCGTCGCTGCCGGTCTTCTTCGCGGTCGGCGACGCCGGTGCGATCGAGGCGGCCTGGGACGGGCCGATCGCGGTGATCGCCGATCCGGGCGAGGCGGCGGCCTTGTTCGATGAGGCCCTGCCCGTGATCCGCGTGGCCGATTCCACCGTCCCGCCGGGCAG
This sequence comes from uncultured Sphingosinicella sp., assembly GCA_964614625.1. Classification (GTDB taxonomy): domain Bacteria; phylum Pseudomonadota; class Alphaproteobacteria; order Sphingomonadales; family Sphingomonadaceae; genus Allosphingosinicella. Next base: position 6,348 of record CAZTPD010000053.1, read on the forward strand.
CCTCGATCTGGTGGGCGCGCGCAACGCGCTCGACGCGCTCGAGCTCGCGGTCGGCCTCACCCGTTCCGGCACGGCGTCCGGCCTCGTCACCGGCCCGGTGTCCAAGTCGCGGCTCTATTCGGTCGGCTTCACCCATCCCGGCCAGACCGAGTTCGTCGCGGAGCGGTGCGGCGTGGCCAGCGAGCTGGTCGCGATGATGCTCGCCGGGCCGACGCTGCGCGTCGTGCCCGTCACTACGCACATCCCGCTCGCCGAAGTGCCCAACCTGCTGACCGCCGAGCGCATCGTCGCCAAGGGCCGCGCCGCCATTCGCGGCCTGCAACGCCAGTTCGGCATCGCGGCGCCGCGCATCGCGGTCGCCGGGCTCAACCCCCATGCCGGCGAGAGCGGCGCGCTGGGCCGCGAGGAGATCGACATCATCATGCCGGCGATCGAGCGGCTGCGCGAGGAGGGCCATGACGTCAGCGGGCCGCATCCGCCCGACATCATGTTCTATTCCCATCGCCGGAAGAGCTATGACGCGGCCTTGTGCATGTATCACGATCAGGCGCTGATCCCGCTCAAGACCCTGCATTTCGAGGACGGCATCAACATCACTCTCGGCCTGCCGATCGTGCGCACCTCGCCCGACCACGGCACCGCCTTCGACATCGCGGGGCAGAACCTCGCCGATCCCGGCGCGATGATCGCGGCGATCCGCACCGCCGGGGAGTGCGCCGCCCGCCTCGCGGCGGCGTGAGCACGCTGGACAGCTTGCCGCCGCTGCGCGAGGTGATCGCGCGCCACGGCCTCGCCGCGTCGAAGGCGCTCGGCCAGAACTTCCTGCTCGACGGGCAGTTGCTCGACCGGATCGCGCGGGTGCCGGGGCCGCTGGCGGGCGAGCGGGTCTATGAGGTCGGGCCGGGACCGGGCGGGCTCACCCGCGCCTTGCTGCGCGCCGGCGCCGAGGTGGTCGCGGTCGAGCGCGACCGGCGCTGCCTCCCCGCGCTCGCCGAGCTGGGCGCGGCGGCCGGCGGGCGGCTGACCGTCATCGAGGGCGACGCGCTGGCGATCGACGAGCCGGCGGCCGTCGGACCGGCCCATATCGTCGCCAACCTGCCCTACAATGTCGGCACGGCGCTGCTGGTGCGCTGGCTGGGCGGCGAGGCCTGGCCGCCCTGGTGGCGATCGCTGACGCTGATGTTCCAGCGCGAGGTCGCCGAGCGGATCGTGGCGAAGCCGGACACGGGTGCCTACGGCCGGCTGGCCGTGCTCGCCCAGTGGCGCGCGCGCGCGACGCTGGCGATGAAGGTCCACCGCTCCGCCTTCGTGCCGCCGCCCAAGGTGATGTCGGCGGTCGTCCATATCGTGCCCGCCGAGGCGCCGGCGGGCGTGCGCGCGGCGGCGCTGGAGCGCCTCACCGCCGCCGCGTTCGGGCAACGCCGCAAGATGCTGCGGCAGTCGCTCAAAAGCGTGCCCGGCGCGCCGGCGGCGCTGGAGCGGCTCGGCATCGACCCGGCGCGGCGCGCGGAGACGCTCGGCGTCGCCGACTTCGTCGCGCTGGCGCGGGAGATCGACGCCTAGTTGCGGCGCGGCTGGGCGGCCGCCGGCGGCGCGGCCGGCTCGGGGCGCTGGGCCTGGACGACTTCGGCGGGCGGGCCGCGGGTGATCGCGGCGGCGAGCTGGTCGGCCTGCGGGCACGGCGCGCTGCACAAGGTGCGCACCCGTTCGAGATTGCCGCGCGCACGATCCACCGCGCCGCGCTGGACATAGGCCTCGCCCTGCCCGGCAAGCGCGTTGACGTCGTTGGGCTCCAGCCGGAGCGCGTCGCTGTAGAGCCGGATCGCCTTGCCCGGCAGGCGCTGCGCCTGGGCGACGCGGCCGAGCTGGATATAGGCGCCGCGATTGCCCGGATCGAGGGCGAGCGCGGTCTCCAGCAGGTCGATCGCCTCGTTGTGACGGCCCGCGGCGGAGAGCGAGCGCGCCTGCTCCACCATCGCCGCCGAGCGCGGGTCGATCTGGTCGTCGGCGCGCTGGCCGTGGCCCGCGCTGGCGATCGTGGCCGCCGCGACGGCGAGCGTGAGGGCGATCGGCAAGAGACGCATCAGATACTCCATTCCGGGTCGCGGCGAGGCTAGCACGAGCGCCGCCACCGCGCGACGAAAAAGCCGTCCGTGCCGTCGGCGGCCGGGCTCAGCAGACGCCCGGGGCCGGCGGCGCGCCCGACGCTGATGGCCGGCATTTCCCGAACCAGGGCTGAACGGCGCGCTTCGAGCGACGCGGCCTGCCCGCGCCCCTCCTCGGCGAGCAGCGAGCAGACCGCATAGACCAAATGCCCGCCGGGCCGGACAAGTTCCGACGCGATATCAAGCAAGTGTGCCTGAAGCTTCACGACCCGCGCCAGCCGGTCCGGCGTCAGGCGCCAGCGCGTCTCCGGGTTGCGCCGCCAGGTGCCCGTCCCCGAGCAGGGCGCATCGACCAGGACGAGATCGGCCGCGCCGGCGAGATCGGCGAGCGCGGCGGCCTCGCGGCCCGGATCGAGCAGCCGGGATTCGACGATGCCGATTCCGGCGCGCGCCAGCCGGGGCGCCATCCGCCCGAGCCGGCCGCGATCGGTGTCGGCGGCAAGTATCCGGCCCGAATCCCCCATCGCGGCGGCGAGCGCGAGCGTCTTGCCCCCGGCGCCGGCGCACAGGTCCACCACAATCATGCCCGGCCGGGCGTCGCAGGCGAGGCAGAGGAGCTGGCTGCCCTCGTCCTGCACCTCGACGAGGCCGGCGGCCCAGGCCTCGGTCGGCTCCACCCGGAAGCCCTCGGGCAGCCGCAGCCCGAGCGGCGCATGCGGCGTCGGCGCGGCTTCGGGCAAAGCGGCCAGCGCCTCCTCCCGCGTGCCGCGCAGGCGGTTCACCCGCAAGTCGAGCGGCGCGCGCTCGAGCAGGGCCGGCAGCTCGTCCGCCTCCAGCGCCGGATCGAAGCGGCCGGCGAGCCAGGCGGGGACGACGGAAGCGGGCGCGGCCGCCTCCCCTTCGCCGACCGGCGCCGGGCCGTGCGGGGAGCCGTCGAACAGCGCCGGCAGGGCGGGATCGTCGGCGGCGAGGCCGAGCAAGGCGGCGCGCCCCGATTCGGGCGGGTCGCCGGCGCGGCGGATGGCGCGGAAGACGAGGTCGCGGACCGCGCGGCGGTCCTTCGATCCGGCATAGCGGCGGGTCTTGAAGTAGCGCTGGGCCAGCGTGTCGGCGGCCGCGCCGCCCTCCCGCGCGGCGGCGATGATCTCGTCGAGCAGCTCGATCGCCGCCTGGGCGCGCGCGGCGGGCGTCACCGCCCGCTCCCCCGGTCAGCCGAACGGATGCTCCTGATAGGCGACCATGATGCTGCCGTCTTCGTCATAGGCGCGCAGGTACAGGGTCGTGACGCGTTCGTCACTCAGAACGGCGCGGGCGGTGCAGCGCAGCTCGCTTTCGCCACGCGCCGTCTCCCGCGCGTCGGAGACGGAGCCTATCTGGATCGGCTCGCCGGCCGAGATCTCGACGGCGCGCTCGGCGACTTCAGCGCAGCTCGCGGCGGCGATGCCGCCGGTGCAGCCGGGCAAGGCGGCCACCGCCGCCAGCAGGGCGAACGCGCGCATTCCGGTCTTCTCCCCCCGAAGAAGCCATGAGGCTTCACCATCTCCGCGCGAAAGGCAAGAGGATGGTCAGCGCGACGGGTAGTTCGGCGCCTCGCGGGTGATGGTGACGTCGTGGACGTGGCTCTCGCGCAGGCCGGCATTGGTGATCCGCACGAATTCGGCCTTCTGGAGATCGGCGATCGTCGCCGCGCCGGTATAGCCCATCGCCGCCTTCACGCCGCCGACGAGCTGGTGGATCACGTCGCGGGCATGGCCCTTATAGGCGACCTGCCCTTCGATCCCCTCCGGCACCAGCTTGAGCTGGTCCTTGATGTCCTGCTGGAAATAGCGGTCGGCCGAGCCGCGCGCCATCGCGCCGACCGAGCCCATGCCGCGATAGCTCTTATAGGCGCGGCCCTGATAGAGGAACGTCTCGCCCGGCGCCTCCTCGGTCCCGGCGAGCAGCGAGCCGACCATCACCGCCGACGCGCCGGCCGCCAGCGCCTTGGCGATGTCGCCCGAGGTGCGCAGGCCGCCGTCGGCGATCACCGGCGTGTCGGATTTCGCGGCCTCCCCGGCGCAGTCCATGATCGCGGTGAGCTGCGGCACGCCGACTCCGGCGACGACGCGGGTGGTGCAGATCGAGCCCGGCCCGATGCCGACCTTCACGCAGTCCGCGCCCGCGCCGATCAGCGCCTTCGTCGCCTCGGCGGTCGCGACGTTGCCGGCGACGACCTGGACGGCGTTGGAGGCGCGCTTGATCCGCTCGACCGCGGCGGCGACGTCGCGATTGTGGCCGTGCGCGGTGTCGATGACGATGAGGTCGCACTCGGCGTCGATCAGCGCCTCGCTACGCTCGAAGCCCTTGTCGCCGACCGTGGTGGCGGCGGCGACGCGCAGGCGCCCGGCGGCGTCCTTGGTGGCGTTCGGGTAGGTGACGGCCTTCTCGATGTCCTTGACGGTGATGAGGCCGGTGCAGCGGCCGTCCGCGTCGACGACCAGCAGCTTCTCGATCCGGCGCTGGTGGAGCAGGCGGCGCGCCTCCTCCTGCGTCACGTCCGGGCCGACCGTGGCGAGATCGTCCTTCGTCATCAGCTCGGCGACCGGCTGGCGCGGATTTTCGGCGAAGCGCACGTCGCGGTTGGTGAGGATGCCGACCAGCCGGCCGCCGGGCTCCGTCACCGGGATGCCGGAGATGTTGTTGCGCGTCATCAGCTCCTGCGCGTCGGCGAGGGTCTGATCGGGGCGGATGGTGATCGGGTTCACCACCATGCCGCTTTCGAAACGCTTCACGGCGCGGACGGCGGCGAACTGCTCCTCCACCTCCATATTGCGGTGGAGCACGCCGAGGCCGCCCAGCTGCGCCATGACGATCGCCATGTCGGCCTCGGTCACGGTGTCCATCGCCGAGGAGAGGATCGGGATGTTGAGCGCGATGGAGCGCGTCACCCGGGTGCGGGTGTCGGCCTGGCTCGGCAGGACCGAGGATTCGGCCGGCTGGAGCAGGACGTCGTCGAAGGTGAGGCCGAGGCGGATGTCCATCACTCGCCCTCCCCCGCCGCCGGGCGGCGATATTGGGCGGGATCGGCGAGCCGGCGGCCGAGCGCGACCATCAGGTTCGCGTCCTCCACCGCGCCGTCGAGGACGATCAGCCCGCCGGGCTGGTCCTCCGGCTTGTGATACGGCCCTTCGAGGAAAGCGCCGAGCAGGGCCATGTTCGAGAAGGAGCCGCCGACCATCACGGCCGGGATGCCGACCCGGGCGAAGGCCCAGCCGTCCTGCCGTCGGACGAAGGCGTTGGCCTCGTCGTCGGTGTCGAGCCGGCGGCCCATCGCCTCGACGGTCGCGTCGATCACCCGGTCGAGCGCCTCGACGCCGCGGCCAATCACCGCGACCGGCTCGCCGGCCGGATGGATGGCGACGGTGTCCATGTTGATCGCCGCGACGATCGAGTCCGCCGGCACCACCGGATGGGTCGCGAAATATTCGGCGCCGAGCAGGCCCATCTCCTCGGCCGTGGTGGCGAGGAACAGGATGTCGCGCGGCGGGCGGGGCTGGGCCGACAGGCGGCCGGCGATCTCGATCATCATCGCGATGCCCGAGGCGTTGTCGACCGCGCCGTTGCAGATCCGGTCCGCCTCGCCTTCGGGACGGCAGATGCCGAGATGGTCCCAATGGGCGAGATAGACCAGGCTCTCGCCGGTGTCGCCGCCGCCGCGCAGCCGGCCGACGACATTGTTGGTGGTGTAGCGCTCGACCCGGGTCGTCACCTCGATCGTCGCGCGCAGCGCCAGCGCGGCGGCGCGGAAGGAGGAGCCGGGCTGATCGTTGAGCAGCCGCTCCAGATCGCCGCCGGCCGCCGCGATCAGGCGCTGGGCGACGGAGATCGGCATCGCGCCGGTCACGGCCGGAACGGGAGTGGCGTCGAGCCGGGTCGCGGCCTGATTGCTCATCACGCGGCGGACCGTCTCCCAGGGAATGTCCTCGCCGGCGATGGCGATCACCGCCGCCGCACCCGCGTCGCTCACCGCCTGCCGCCGCGCGGCGAGCGAGGGGAAGCCCGGCACGTCCGGCCCTTCCAGCATGATGAGCACGACCGCGCCGGCGACGTCCACGCCGGCGAGCTGGTCGATGCCGCGATCGGGCATGCGCGCGCCGTGCCCGGCGAAGATCACCGGCGCGTCGGCGATCCGCTCCTCGTCATCGCGGCCGAGCAGGACGATCTCCTCCTCGGCGAACGGGACGGCGCGGCCGTTCGCGGTCCAGCTCAGCCGGTGGCTGCCGGCAGCGCGCTCGACCAGGCGGACGGGCTGGAACCAGCTGCCGCCCTCCCCGGCCGGCTCGACGCCGCGCGCCTGGAGCTGCTCGACGATATAGGCGGTGGTCAGGCGCTCGCCCTCGGTAGCGGGGGCGCGGCCCTGGAACGCGTCGCCGGCGAGGCGCTCGATATGGCGCATCATCTCGGCGGGCGTGACCGGAGCGTCGGTCTGGGCCGGAGCGGACGTGGCGGCGAGGAGGAGGGCGAGCGGCGCGGCAGCGCGGAACAGCTTGGCAAACATGCGGCTGCTTAAGGAGAGTGCGACGGAGTCGCAAGCGATTCGGAAGCCACGCAGCGGTCGGCAAACGGCATCGGGCGGGACGAAATGCGTGACGGGAACACGCGCCGCGCCGCCGCGACCGCAGAGTGTTAAGTTTACAAAGTTGACAGGGTGAAGGGTGTTTTGACGGGTATCGATGCCGGGCATTGGGTCGAAGATTTCAAAGAGCCGCGAACCGAAGCCGAAACCCCGAGTCGGGGGCAAGCGTGACAGAGGATTTCCTACATTGGAAGTAGGTGGCAAATGGCTGTTATCGGCCCTTTAGGCCACCCAGATCGTCACCCCGGACTTGATCCGGGGTCTATCTTCTCCCAACAGCAGCAGAGAAGGAAAGGTGGATGCCGGATCAAGTCCGGCATGACGGTAATGGAGTGTATCCACATTCCTTTCCAGCCCACAGTGGAGTTTTGAGCTGAGACACTATGAGTGGGAGCTACTTTACAAAAGCGTTTCGAATGGCAGTGCCAACCACGAACAGGAAGGCACCTGCTACACCACTCCCGGCAATCATTCCGATCCAGAACTCCAACGGTCCGGAATCTCCAATAATAATCGCCTTTGAGACAGAAGCCGCGCTACCGATAATGGCACCGATCAATGCGGCTTGCGACACACTCCACTGTGTTGACTGCCTCATGAAAAGGTATCCTTCATATCAATTTCCGCCCAAGACTTCCGGAGCGACCACCCCACAATCAAGCCAAGGCGAGTGCCTACCCCCGCGCCCTGGCGATCAGTGCCCTGGCCTGATCGACGTGCATCGCCTCGATCATGCGGCCGTCATGGCGTTCGG
>CAZTPD010000054.1:0-13751 GCA_964614625.1 uncultured Sphingosinicella sp.
TCGCCAATCCCGATCTGGTCGAGCGGCTGCGCACCGGCGCGCCGCTCAATCCGGACAATATGGCGACCTGGTACGCCCAGGGGCCGGAAGGCTATACCGACTATCCGGCGCTGGGGACCGCCGCCTAGACTTGATCCGGTAGCGTTGAAACAGCCCACCGTTCGCCCTGAGCTTGTCGAAGGGCTGTCCTTACTTTGGGCAGAAGAGAAGGGCAGGGCTTCGACAACCCCGGATCAAGTCCGGGGCCGAACGGAGGAGGGTCTCAAATCAGAAGAATCCGACCCTAGGCGAAGCGGTCCTTCAGCGCCAGCATGGTGAGCGCCGCCTTTGCCGCCTCGCCGCCCTTGTCCTTCTCGTTCGGCCGGGCGCGGGTGAGCGCCTGGGCCTCGTCCTCGACGGTCAGGATGCCGTTGCCGATGGCGAGGCCGTCCAGCGTCAGGGCCATCAGCGCGCGGGCGCTTTCGCCGGCGACGATCTCGAAATGATAAGTCTCGCCCCGGATCACCACGCCGAGCGCAACGAAGGCGTCATAGCCGCCGCTTTCCGCCGCCAGCGCGATCGCGCCGGGTATCTCCAGCGCGCCGGGCACGGTGACGACGTCCACCTCATGGCCGGCCAGCGCGGCGCGCGCGCCCTCCAGCAGCAGGTCGTTGAGATGCGCGTAGAAGCGCGCTTCGACGATCAGGATATTGGCCATCATTCGTCTCCGGGAATCCGGCGCTCGCCGACGATGGCGAGGCCGTAGCCACCGAGCGCGACCGGCGTGTGATGGCTGTTGGTCAAAAGGATCATGTCGTGGACGCCGAGGGCCGAGAGAATCTGCGCGCCGACGCCATAGTCGCGCAGCTGGTCGCCGTCGCCGCCATCCTGCTCGCCGGAACGGACCTTGAGCGCCAGCGACAGCGCGCCGGGCATCGGCCGGTTGATCGCGACGATCACGCCCGCGCCCTCCTCGGCGATCGCCTTCATCGACCCTTCGAGCAGGCTGCCGCGCCCGCCGGCCTCGGCGAAGGCGTCGGCGAACAGGCTGAGCGCGTGCATCCGCACCAGGGTCGGCCGCGACGGATCGACATGGCCCTTGACCAGCGCGATCTGCTCCGTGCCGGACGCCTTGTTGAGGAAGGTCTTGGCGGTCCATGTCCCGCCCCAGCGGCTTTCGAAGCGCGCCTCGGCGGTCTGCTCGATGACGCGATCCTTCCTGAGGCGATAGGCGATCAGGTCGCGGATCGTGCCGATCCTGAGGCCGTGCGTGGCGGCGAATTCGACGAGATCGTCCATCCGGGCCATCGCCCCGTCCTCGCGCATGATCTCGCAGATCACGCCGGACGGGTTGAGGCCCGCAAGCCGCGCCACATCGACCGCCGCTTCGGTATGGCCGGCGCGGACCAGCACGCCGCCGTCGCGGGCGACCAGCGGGAAGACATGGCCGGGCGTCACGATCTCCTCCGGCCCCTTGGCCGCGTCGATCGCCACCGCGATGGTGCGCGCCCGGTCGGCGGCGGAGATGCCGGTGGTGACGCCGTCCTTCGCCTCGATCGAGACGGTGAAGGCGGTCTCGTGCCGGGTGCCGTTGTGGCGCGACATCAGCGGCAGGCCGAGCTGGTCCACGCGCTCGCGGGTCAGCGACAGGCAGATAAGGCCGCGGCCGTGCCGGGCCATGAAGTTGATCGCGTCGGGCGTCGCCATCTGGGCGGGAATGACGAGATCGCCCTCATTCTCCCGGTCCTCGTCGTCCACCAGGATGAACATCCGGCCGTTGCGCGCCTCGTCGATGATCTGCTCGGCCGAGGCCATCACGTCGCGGCTGCCGCCGGCGAGGAACTTCTCCAGCTTGAGCAAGGTGTCGGCGGTCGGGTTCCAGTCCGCCTCGCCGAGCTTGCGTAAGGAATTGGGATGGAGCCCGGCGGCGCGGGCGAGGCCGGCGCGACTCATCTCGCCGGCGGTGACGATCTCGCTGAGGCGATCGATCAGGAGAGTGCTCATGGCGCGCCGGTATCACATCATAATGTGATACGACAACAGAAAATCACATTCTGGTGTTGCGGGCTTCGAGCATGCGGTCGAGATAGCGCGCGAGCACGTCGATCTCGAGGTTCACGGCCTGTCCCTGGGCAAGATCGCCCAGGGTGGTGACGGCCTGGCTGTGCGGAATGAGGTTGATCGAGAAATGCGCCGCGCCGTCGGGCTGGTCGGCCACGTCGTTCACGGTCAGCGACACGCCGTCGATGGTGATCGATCCCTTGGCGGCGATGAAGGGGGCGAGCGCGGCGGCGACCGAGAAGCCGATCCGCTTCGATTCGCCTTCGGGGCAGATGCCCAGCACCGTGCCGACGCCGTCGATATGGCCGGTGACGATATGGCCGCCCAATTCGTCGCCGACCTTGAGCGCGCGTTCGAGGTTCAGCCGCGTGCCCTCGGCCCACATGCCGGGCGCGGTGCGCGCCCGCGTCTCGCCGGAGACATCGACCGCGAACCAGCCTTCCCCCTTGTCCACCACCGTCAGGCACACGCCCGAGCAGGCGATCGACGCGCCGAGATCGACGCCGGCCATGTCGTAGCCGCTGGCGATGCGCGCGCGCAGGTCGCCGCGTTCTTCCGCTGCCTCGATCCGGCCGATATCGGTGATGATCCCGGTGAACATGGATTCTCCCTTACCTGTCCGGCGCGGCCTGTCGAAGCCCCTTTCGTGCTTCTGGCGCGTGGCTTCGCCGCCGGATAAGATCGCTGGAAATGACCAAGCGGTACATAATCTATTGCGATGAATCCGACACCAAGGGTCGATTCTATTCGCATTTTTACGGCGGAGTGCTGGTCGAAGCGAGCAAGCGGCAGGCTCTTGAGGCCGAACTTCAGGCCGTCAAAGATGCACTGAATATCTTCGACGGAGAGATGAAATGGGAAAAGGTAACGGAACCTTACGCTGATAAATACGTCATTTTCGTCAACGCCGTGTTCGATATCATTGCGCGCGGAGACATGAAGACACGCATTATGTTCACCCAGAACAGATGGGTGCCATTCCTACAGGAATATCAGATAGATAACGAGTATTTCTTACTCTATCATCAATTCATCAAACATGCGTTCGGACTGAGGTACTGCAATCAGGAAGGTGGGCGGGCATCCGCTGCGGTGTTGCTCGACGATGTGCCCCACAACGCTCTCAAGCTCCACGAATTCAAGACCTATCTCTCCAGCCTGTCCTCCTTTCCTGTCTGGCGCCGCGCAAATTTTTCAATCGCTTATGAAGATATAGCTGAAGCCGACTCACGCAAGCACAACATCCTGCAGGCACTGGATGTCGTACTCGGCGCCATGCAATCCCGCCTGAATGAAAAGCATACAAGGCCGGTGCCGCCCGCGAAGCGCCGGTCAAAAAGAGCTCTCGCGAAAGCCAAGGTCTACGCCGCGATCAAGGACCGAATCTGGGAAATCTATCCCAACTTCAATGTCGGCGCGAGCACGGGTCACCCAAATGGACTGTCGGATCGATGGACCCATGCCTATCGGCACTGGCTGTTCGTCCCAAGCAATGCCGAAGAGGATGTGACAAGGACGAAGAAAGCCGCAGGGATGAGGAGGTGACCCCATCGGCTCCTACATGAATACCCCACGCAGAGCCTGAGGCTTCGGAGCCGACAGGGTCCGACAGAATATAGCGATTTAAGTAGATTCCGTCAATAGTCTCAACGGTTTAGCAATAAACTGCTTAAAGCCTTTGTTCTGAATCGGTTAAGCGGCCCTCTCTCGCCCGCTCGTAGACTTCGAGCCGGTCGATGCCAAGCGGGCGGGAATCGACGAAGCGCCAGCGGCCGTGCGCGTCGGCGAGCACGTCGAGGCCGATATAGCCGACCGACGATCTGCCCTCCCCGATCAGGATCGGCGCGCGATAGACGAGCAGGCGATCGACGAGGTCGGCGGCGAGGAAGGCGGTGGCGGTGGCGGAGCCGCCCTCGACGAGCAGCTCGTTGACGTCGGCCAGGCCGGCAATCTCCTCCGGCGCGCCGAGCCGGACCCAGCCGTCCGGCGCGTCCCGGCGGGTGAGCAGCGCCTTGCGCGGCGAGCGGCCCTCCAGCCCCGGCAGGCGCACGTCGAGGCGGGGCGCGTCGGCCTCATAGGTGCCGCGCCCGACCAGGATCATGTCGGCGCGGGCGCGCTCGCGATGCACGTCGGCGCGGGCGTCCTCCCCGGTGATCCACTTGCTCTCGCCGGACGGCAGGGCGATCCGCCCGTCGATCGACAAGGCCAGCTTGAGCGTCACCAGCGGACGGCCGCGCCGCACGCGGCTCAGATAGCCGGCGAGGCTGGCGCGGGCGGCCTCTGCGCCTTCGCCGACATCGACCGTAATGCCGGCCGCGCGCAGCCGGGCGATGCCGCGACCGGCGGTTCGCGGATCGGGGTCTTCGAGCGCGACGACGACCCGCGCCGGCTGGGCCGCGACGAGCAGGTCCGCGCAGGCCGGCCCGCGCGCGCTTTTATGGGCGCAGGGCTCCAGCGTGACATAGACGGTGGCGCCCCGCCGGACATCGTCGGCCTCCGCCAGCGCCACGGCCTCGGCATGGGGACGGCCGCCGTCCTGCGTCCAGCCCCGGCCGATTGCATTGCCGTCCCGGACGATCAGGCAGCCGACATGGGGATTGGGCGCGGTGGCGCCATGGCCGCGCGCGCCGAGCGCGATCGCCGCCGCCATCGCCTCCGCGTCGGTCAAATGCCGTACCGGCGCAGGCGGTCGTCGAGATTCTTGAACTGCCGCTGGCGCTCGCGCTCCCACTCCTCGCGCTGCTTGAGGTCCGCCTCCTGCTTGGCGACGATCTCCTCGTCGCTGCGGTCCGCCGGCCAGCTTTCGAGATAGATCACCTGCTCGCCCGGCAGGATGTTGATCTGCGCGTCATAATAGAAAACGACGAGGATGCCGGCCGGGATCAGCAGGGCGAGAACGGCCGCGAGCCATTGATGGCGCGGGCGATCGCGCCAGAAATCGCGCATGTCCTTCCACAAGGCGCGCGGCGAGGCGGGGCGGGGCAACGGCATCGCGCCAAGATAGTGGAGCAATGCCGTTGCCGCCAGTCCCGCCCGACATGCCCTCCGCTCAGGCGTCCTCGATCCGGAAGCGCAAGGTCAGCACCTTGGTGCTCTCGACCGGCCGGCCGTCCACCGTCGCGGGCCGGAAGCGCCAGCGGGTGCGCGCCTGGCGCTCGGCGGCGGCCCAGAAGGCGTCGCTGGTCGCCGAGATGCGCTGGACGGCGCGCACCCGCCCGTCCGCGCCGATCGTCACGCGCAGGCGCACCACCCCGTCCCGCTGCGCCCGCAGCTCGGACGGCGGATAAGGCGGCCGGAAGGCGGCCGCGAAGTTTGAGTCGATCTCCGCCTCGCGGCGCACCGGCGTCGGGGGCGCGGGGGGATCGGCGGGCGGGGCGACGACCGGACCATTGCCGAGCCCGTCGAAGGGCGGGGCGGGGTCTAGGGAACCGAGAACGACATCCCGGTCGACGGGCGGCGCAACGACCGGGATGACGGTCTCGATGCTGCTCGGCCGGACGATCGGCGGCCGGGGCTGCGGCTCGGGCGGAAGCGGGTCGGGCTCCGGCGGGTTCGGGACGTTGAAGATTTCGATCGGGCCGTAATCCGGCCCGATGATGGCTGGCCCCTTGACCAGCAGCACCGCGCCGAGCGCGGCGGCATGGAGGGCGACGACGAGCGCGAAGCCGCCGGGGCTGGCGCGCCTGGGTTGATACTGGCCGTGCGACATGATCCTCTCCTCATCCGTCGTCGGCATCGTCCGTGCCGACGATCGATAGATGTTACATCATATCGAGACGATATACCATACCGGTCTTGGTGTGGCCTTCGTCATCCGGAGGGTGGCGGGCGATGCTCTCGTCGCAGCTCAGCCGGCGGCGGCGCGGAGGCGGGCGATCGTTTCGTCCCTGCCGATCAGCGGCAGTAGCGCGGCCATTTCCGGCCCGCTGTCGCGCCCGGTGAGCGCGCGGCGCAGCGGCAGGAAGAGCGGCTTGCCGGCGCGGCCGGTTGTGTCCTTCAGGCGGGCGACGAGTTGCGGCCAGGGCGCTTCGCGCCAGTCGATCCCGGCGGCGGCCTGCGCGGCGTCGGCCAGGAAGGCCCGGTCCTCCGGCGCCGCCTGCCGCTCGACATGGCCATGGAGGATGTCCCACCAGTCGGCGGCTTCGGCGACGCTCTTGAGATTGGGCCGGATCGCGACCCAGTCATCCTCGCCCATCCCTGCCGGCAGCCGCGCGGCGACCCGGGCGAAGGGAAGCTGGTGGACGATCCGCGCGTTCAGCGCCGCCAGCTCGTCCAGGTCGAAGCGCGCCGGCGCCCGGCCGAAGGTCGAAAAGTCGAAACCCTCGATCAGCGGCGCGGGATCGGCGAAGGGCTCGACGCTCTGGCTGGTGCCGATCCGCGCCAGCTTGGCGACCAGCGCCTCCGGCTCGATCCCGCTCTCGCGCATCGCCTCGACGCCGAGCGAGCCGAGCCGCTTGGACAATTTGCCCTCCGATCCGACCAGCAGGGCCTCGTGCGCGAAGGCCGGCGGCGCGGCGTCCAGAGCGGCGAACATCTGGAGCTGGAGCCCGGTATTGGTGACATGGTCCTCGCCGCGCACGACATGGGTCACGTCCATCGCGATATCGTCGACGACGCTGGGCAGCATGTAGAGCCAGCTTCCGTCCTCGCGCCGGATGACGGGGTCGCTGAGCAGCGCCGGATCGAGCTTCTGGGGACCGCGCACCAGATCGTCCCAGACGATCGGGCTTTCGTGATCCAGCCTGAAGCGCCAGTGCGGTCGGCGCCCCTCGCCCTCCAGCGCGGCGCGCTCGGCATCGCTCAGCGCCAGCGCGGCGCGGTCATAGACCGGCGGCAGGCCGCGCCCGAGCAGCACCTTGCGCTTGAGGTCGAGCTCCTGCGCCGTCTCATAGGCGGGATAGACGCGCCCCGCCTCGATCAGCCGCGCCAGCGCCGCCTCGTACAGGCCGAACCGTTCCGACTGGCGGTATTCGGCGTCCGGCGCCATGCCGAGCCAGGCGAGATCGGCCCGGATCGCATCGACATGCGCCTCCTCGCTGCGCGCCCGGTCGGTGTCGTCGAGCCGCAGCAGGAAGCTCCCGCCCTGCTTCCTCGCCCACAGCCAGTTGTGGATCGCGGTGCGGATATTGCCGACATGGAGGCGACCGGTGGGCGACGGAGCGAAACGGGTGACGACGCGCATGCGACGCCTATAGGCGATTGGGCGCGGCGCGCCACGGTCAATGCTCTTGCCATCGCGGACCCGCGCCGTAAGAGAGCGAAATCTCCCCACGCAAGGACGCTTCCGCATGAAATTGATGTCGGGCAATTCGAATGCGCCGCTGGTGCAGGCGATTTCGAACTATCTCGAAATGCCGATCACCCAGGCCAGCGTCCGCCGCTTCGCGGACGAGGAGATCTTCGTCGAGATCCACGAAAATGTGCGCGGCGAGGACGTGTTCGTCGTCCAGTCCACCTCCTATCCGGCAAACGACAATCTGATGGAGCTGCTGATCTGCATCGATGCGCTGCGGCGCGCGTCGGCCAAGCGGATCACGGCGGTGATGCCCTATTTCGGCTATGCGCGGCAGGACCGGAAGCCCGGCCCCCGCACGCCGATCTCGGCCAAGCTGGTCGCCAACCTGCTGACCACGGCGGGCGCCAACCGGGTGCTCTCGGTCGATCTCCACGCCGGCCAGATCCAGGGCTTCTTCGATATCCCGACCGACAATCTCTACGCCGCGCCGGTCATGTCGGCGGACATCCAGGCGCGCTTTGCCGACAAGCCGATCACGGTCGTCTCGCCCGACGTGGGCGGCGTGGTGCGCGCCCGCGCGCTGGCCAAGAGGCTCGACAACGCGCCGCTGGCGATCGTCGACAAGCGCCGCGAGAAGCCGGGCGAATCGGAGGTGATGAACATCATCGGCGACGTGGCCGGGCGCTTCTGCGTGCTGATCGACGATATCGTCGATTCGGCCGGCACCCTGTGCAACGCCGCCGCCGCGCTCAAGGAAGGCGGGGCAGAAGATGTGGTGGCCTATTGCACCCACGGCGTCCTTTCCGGCGCCGCCGTCTCCCGGGTCGAGGGATCGGTGCTGCGCGAGCTGGTCATCACCGATTCGATCGCCGCCTATGAAGCGGCCGAGGCGACCGACAAGATCCGCCTCCTCACCATCGCGCCCCTGCTCGCCGAGGCGATCAAGCGGATCGCGGACGAAAGCTCGGTCTCCAGCCTGTTCGATTGACTTGCCTTTTGGCGGGTCCGCCCATATAGGCGCGCTCTTTCCAGCTTATGGAAGAATCGAACGGCCCGGCCATCAAGGGCTGCCGTGGCTGTTCCCGAACGTCGGCAAGCGCCGCAAGGAGACGAAAATGCCCAAGCTCAAGACCAAGAGCGGTGTGAAGAAGCGCTTCAAGCTCACCGCGACCGGCAAGGTGAAGCATGGCGTGGCGGGCAAGCGCCACCGGCTCATCAGCCACAATGCCAAGTATATCCGCCAGAACCGCGGCACCGAAGTGCTCGCCGACGCCGATACGGCGCGGGTGAAGCTCTGGGCGCCCTACGGCCTGAAATAAGGAGGTTCTGAGACATGGCACGCATCAAGCGCGGCGTCACCACGCGCGCCAAGCACAAGCAGATCCTGGAACAGGCGAAGGGCTATTACGGCCGCCGCAAGAACACGATCCGCATCGCCCGCCAGGCGGTCGAGAAGGCCGGTCAGTACGCCTATCGCGACCGCAAGGTGAAGAAGCGCAGCTTCCGCGGCCTGTGGATCCAGCGCATCAACGCCGGCGTCCGTGCCGAGGGGCTGACCTACAGCCAGTTCATGCACGGCCTGAAGCTGGCCGGCGTCGAGCTGGACCGCAAGGTTCTCGCCGACATCGCGATGCACGAGGGCGAAGCCTTCAAGGGCATCGTCGCGCAGGCGAAAGCGGCGCTGCCGGCCTGATCACCGCTGCGAACGAAAAAAGGGCGCGGGAAGCATCTGCCTCCCGCGCCCTTTTCCTTGGCTCCTCTCCCAAGGGCCGGTTCCTTGCCGTCATGCTGAACTTGTTTCAGCATCCAGTCCTCCACCTCTCGCGGGACGACAAGATGGACCCTGAAACAAGTTCAGCATGACGGCTGGATATGGTCTCAGTGAACGGTCTCCGTGGCGATCGAATAGCGGGTGGTCGCCGGATCGGTGCCGGGCTTGTAGGTCAGCCGCATCCATTCGCTGCGCGCCCGCCGCTCGTCGTCGAACGGGCCGATCATCGTCTCGCTGCCGGGGATGAGGGCACGGAAATCCGGCCCTTCATATTCCCCGCCGACGATCCAGTAACGCATGGTCATCACGCGGCCTCCTTCCGGAACTGCGCCGTCTCGGTCGATTCGGCGAGCGCGGTGGTGGAGGCCTCGCCGCCCGCCAGCGTCGTCGCGACCAGATCGAAATAGCCGGTGCCGACCTCGCGCTGGTGGCGCGTCGCGGTGTAGCCGTCCGCCTCGCTCGCGAACTCGGCCTGCTGGAGCTCGGAATAGGCCGCCATGCCCCGATCCCTGTAGCCGCGCGCCAGCTCGAACATGCCGTGGTTGAGCTGGTGGAAGCCCGCCAAAGTCACGAACTGGAACTTGTAGCCCATCGCGCCCAGCTCGCGCTGGAAACGGGCGATCGTGTCCTTGTCGAGCTTCGCCTCCCAGTTGAAGCTGGGCGAGCAGTTGTACGCCATCATCTTGCCCGGATGGGCCTTCTGGATCGCCTCGGCGAAGCGCCGCGCATCGTCCAGATTCGGATGGCTGGTCTCCCACCACAAGAGGTCGGCATGCTCCGCGAAGGCGAGGCCGCGCTTGATGCAATGATCGACGCCGGTGCCGTCCTTCAGGCGGAAGAAGCCCTCCGGCGTGCGCTCGCCGGTCAGGAACTCGTGGTCGCGCTCGTCGACGTCGGAGGTGATGAGCTTCGCGCTCTCCGCGTCGGTGCGGGCGACCAGCAGGGTCGGCACGCCGCAGACGTCCGCCGCCAGCCGCGCCGCGTCGAGATTGCGGATATGGGCCTGCGTGGGGATCAGCACCTTGCCGCCCAGATGGCCGCACTTCTTCTCGCTCGCGAGCTGGTCCTCGAAATGGACGCCCGCGGCGCCCGCCTCGATATAGGCCTTCATGATCTCGAAGCAGTTCAATGGCCCGCCGAATCCGGCCTCGGCGTCGGCGACGATCGGCGCGAACCAGTCGCGCCGGCTGCCGCCTTCCATATGCTCGATCTGGTCGGCGCGTTGCAGGGTGCGGTTGATCCGGCGGCACAGCTCCGGGCCGGCATTGGCCGGATAGAGCGACTGGTCCGGATACATCGCGCCGGCGGTGTTGGCGTCGGCCGCGACCTGCCAGCCGGAGAGGTAGATGGCCTTGAGACCCGCGCGGACCATCTGCATCGCCTGGTTGCCGCTCAGCGCGCCCAGCGCGTTGATATAGTCCTCGGACTTCAGCAGCTCCCACAGGCGGTTCGCGCCGCGCCGGGCGAGGCTGTGCTCGATCGCCACCGAGCCGCGCAGCCGCTCGACTTCGGCCGGATTGTAGGGCCGGGTGATGCCGTCGAAACGGCCGGTCGGGGCGGGGATCAGGTCGGCGAAATCGGTCATGTCACGAATCCGGGTTGAGAGGAAAGGTGCGGCCAACAACCACGTCCCGCGCCGTTCGGCACCGTCGAAAGAGGTCGTAGAGTCGTAAGACGACTTGCGACTTTTGTAAAATCATGACAATCTTACAATATGGCTGAGCGGAAGCTGTATCTGGGCGGGCGCCTCAGGCGCTTGCGGCGCGAGCTGGGGCTGAACCAGAGCGCGATGGCGGCCGAGATCGGCGTCTCGCCCTCCTATCTCAACCATATGGAGCGCAACCAGCGGCCGGTGACCGCGCAGGTGCTGCTGCGCCTCTCCGAAACCTACGATCTCGATCTCAAGACCTTCGCGGCGGAGGGCGCGGACGGGACCGGGCCGGAGCAATTGGGCGAGATTTTCGCCGATCCCATGTTCGCCGATCTCGGCATCCCGCGCTACGAGCTGGTCGAGATCGCCAACAGCGCGCCCGCCGCCGCCGACGCGGTGTCGCGGCTCTACGCGGCCTATGCCGAGCTCAGGCGGCGCCCGGCCGGCGCGGAGGGCGAGACCGCGCCGACCCTGACCCCGGAAAGCTGGGTGCGCGATCATATCCAGTCGAGCCGCAACCATTTCCCCTATCTGGAGGAGGCGGCCGAGACGCTGGCCGGGGCGCTCGGCGATCCGCTCGCCATCGCCGAGCCCTTGCGGCGGCGGCTCAAGGAGGCGTTCGGGATCGCGGCGCGGGTGGTGCCGCCCGAGCTGCTCGACGGGGCGAGCCAGCATTACGATCTGCACCGCAAGCGCCTGATGCTCTCGGCGCTGCTGCGCGGGGAAAGCCGGACCTTCGCCATCGCCTATCAGCTCGCTCTGGTCGAGTTCCGGCCGCTGCTCGAGCGGATGATCGCCGCCGCCGCGCCGCCCGATGTGCCGACCCGGCGGCTCCTCCACATGAGCCTCGCCAATTATGCGGCGGGCGCGATCATGATGCCCTATGCGCCCTTCCTCGCGGCGGCGGAGACGCATCGTTACGACATCGACCGCCTGTGCGCGGAATTCGGGGCGAGCGTCGAGCAGGTGGCGCACCGGCTGACCACCCTGGGGCGCGGCGGCGCGCGCGGCATCCCCTTCTTCATGCTGCGCGTCGATGCGGCGGGGAACGTGTCGAAGCGGTTCGCGGGCGAGAGCTTCCCCTTCAGCCGCTTCGGCGGCACCTGTCCGCGCTGGAACCTGCACAGCGCCTTCCAGACGCCCGGCCGGGTGGTGACGCAGGTCGTGGAGACGCCGGACGGCCAGCGTTACTTCACCATCGCCTGCACCGTGGACCGCTCGGTCCGCCTCGACCCCCGCGAGGACAGCCAGCTCGCCATAGGCCTCGGCTGCGATCTCAAGCACGCGGCCCGTATCGCCTACGCCGCCGGCCTCGACCTCGCCGCCCCCCACGTCACCCCGATCGGCCCCGCCTGCACCCTCTGCCCCCGCGCCCGCTGCCCCCAGCGCGCGGCGGCGCCGGCGGGGCGGACGCTGACCGTGCAGGAGACGAGGAAGACGATATCGCCGTTTCCGTTTTTGGGGGGATAGCACACCATCGCTATCCTCACGGATGCGCCCATTACGGTCACTCGAAAGTCGGCTTGCCTACCAAATCTTCATCCGTGAGCGTAAGTCTCTCGCTCCGGAGACCGGATGCAGTGCGAAGTTCAGCGAGCAAATCCACCAACTGCCCTAGCGCCGACCACGCATATTCAAGTGCGTCTATGCTGGACGCACAAAACTCCTTGTAGAGTTCGAGCCTTTCTCGAAGCAAAGTCTCGTCGGTGTAATCGACTGGCTCGATCTCGTCCCGGACCGATCCTGCAGCATCGAGCAGCGGATAATGTAATACCGTCGCTTCGATCGTCGGGCCGACCTTCACCTTGCGCGGGGTGCAGAAATGAAATTCTGCCGCACGCCCGACAGGTGCGACATGAGTGATATGGTTTCGCAGATCGGACAGGGTCTTGAGCCACTGCCCGTCCCTCCCGGCCAATATAATCTTCTGCGTCAACGGGTGGTTATGTGACGCGGCCTTTCTAAGGAATGAAGATAGGGTCGTTACCGAAGGGGGCTGGTTGAGGATGAGCTTCCAGGTTGCTTCGGCGATCAAATCTCGAAATGACGCCGCATCAGCGACAAACCCGTGAATAGCCGCGTCGATGTAGCGACAGAACGAGTTTTGATAGAAAAGTGTATCTTTACCGGGAGACGTGTTGTTGGCGCGTAATGAACGATTGTAAGACTCGCTGAGCTGCAAAATGCGGATTGGCAGGAGGTCGAGGTAAGTCTTCGCCCTAGATGCTAAGTCAACAATTCCGAGTTCTCGATCCGTGATGGCGGCATGCCTGATATCGGACCAATGGTTCCGCTCCTTTCTGATTTTGAACGCTTCGTTGAATGAGGCGCATTCCCAATCAGGCGCCTCTAACTCGTCGTGCGAGCACTGGCTGACGAATTCGACGCCAATCGGCCGTAAGCCAAGGGCTATTAGGTTGTTGTAGAGTTGCGGATATGGTGGGCTCGGGAAATGGGCGATACGCTGATCATCCGCCACCTGAAGAGTGATTTTACCGGAGCAATCATCAATTGCACGAAGCCCACCAAGCAAGTGGACGATTCTCGGAGGTAACGGAGGTTTATCACGCGCTGTAGCCATATCTCTACAAGAGCACGAAGCGCGATCAACATCCACATAGGCTACAGTGCAGAGCACTAGATTTACGACTGAGTCGCGATCACCCGTATTATCTCAATCGCATCAGCCTTCCCGCCGAAATCCACATAATCCCCCGGCCCCGCCCCGATCATCGCCCGCGCCAGCGGGGCCGAAAAGACGATCTTGCCCGCCGCAGGGTCGGCCTCGTCGTCGCCGACGATGTCGAGCGTCCGTTCCTGCCCGTTCAGGCGGAAGGTGACGCGGGTGCCGAAGGCGACTTCGCCCTCCGGCGGTGGCGGGGCCAGTTCGGCAGTGGCGAGGCGGGTGCGCCAGTAGCGCAGGGTGCGCTGCTTGTCGGCCAGCGCGGTTTCGTCGGTCTCGGCGGCGACCTCGGCTTCGAGGGCCGTCACCATGTCCTCGGCCTGCTTGAGGCCGGCGGCGGTGACGAGATTGGGGCCGGGCGGGATCGGCA
>CAZTPD010000055.1:0-13587 GCA_964614625.1 uncultured Sphingosinicella sp.
TGGGTGTCCTCCACCGTGTCATGCAGCAGCCCGGCGACGATGGCGTCGCCGTCCATACGCATCTCGGCCAGCAGGCCAGCCACCGCGACGGGGTGGGTGATGTATGGCTCACCGGAGCGCCGGACGTCGTCACGATGCGCGTGCGCAGCCAGGTCGAAGGCCTCTGCCACACGTCGCCTGTCCACCTCTGGAAGGTAGTCGGTGAACTGGACGAGGCCGGCGCGAAGCTCTTCCATCTGAACCGAAGATGCTACCACGCTGTCTGGACCTAGCCCCGTTCCCAGGCTGCCGCTCACCGGCGACCCAGACGCAGCACCCACCACAGACCCAGCGCACCGGCGAGGGCGTTGGCGGCCCATGGACCGGCCCAGACGGGCAGCAGACCGGCCACCGACAGCAGCTGGCCGAACACGTAGAGCACGTACCAGGCCAGGGTGACGGCCAGCGCAAGACCGAAGGCGATGGCGCGCGAACGCGCGAAGGTGATCGACAGCGGCACCGCCATCACCAGCAGGGCCAGGTTGGAGACCGGCTCAGCCAGCTTGCGGTGCCACAAGGTGGCTGCCTCGCGTCGCTCGCTCACGCTGGCGCCGGGGTCGCGGGCATCGCCCCACAGACGCGAGAGCGAACGCGCGTCCTCGAAGCCGCCGGCGCTGAAGCGGGCCACCAGCTCGCCCTCGTCCATGCCGGTGGAGAGCACCAAGGGGGCATCCTGGCTGCTGCCGCGGGCGTCCAGCCGCACCAAGGCACGCAGGCGGGCCACCGGCTCCAGGTCATCGGCATCGAGGGCGGAGAGGTCGAGACGCTGGGTGCGGTGTCCTTGGAGCACCAGGTCAAGCCCATCGAAACGGGCGCGTTGCGCCCTCACGATGGTGAGGACCTCGCCCTCCCAGCGCTCCACGCGCACGTCCTCCATGGTGCCGTCACGGCTGACCGAGGCGAAGCTGAAGCTGAAGCCCTGCACCGGCAGGCGCTGGGCTGCCAGGCGGAAGAGGCCGCTGCGGCCGGCTGTGAGGCGCCAGTAGGTGTCGGCCACCGCCGCGTTGCTGCGAGGGACCAGCCATTCGTTCATCGCCAAGGTGCTCGCGGCGGCGACGGTGCCGAGCAGCAGGCAGAGGCCGGCGGCGCGCAGCATGGGCACGCCACCGGCCCTTGCGGCCGTGAGCTCGTTGTCGTGGCTGAGCCGACCGAAGGCGAGCAGCACCGCAAGCACGAGCGCAACGGGCGCCGTCTGCACGAGGGCCTGCGGCAGCAGCAGCGCGATCCAGCCGGCCACGTCCCAGATGGGCACGCCGACCATCCATTGCAGCCTCGGGAGCACGGCGCTGACCACGGCGAGGCCGGCGTAGAGCAGCAGGCCGAAGGCCAAGGGCGGCAGCAGCTCGCGCAGCAGGTACCGGTCGAAGCGGGTCAAGGACGGCTCACCTGGTCAAGCATCGTATCCACAGGTTGGAGGCCGCGGAGCCGATCCGGTCCAAGCGGGTGGGTCTGCAGCGTCACCGAGAACCTCGCCACGGATCCATCGGCCTCGTCGTAGCGGTAGCCGGCCTCGATGCGACCGCAGCAGGTGGTCCAGCCGATGTCGAGACCGTAGCCGCGCAGCCACGGGCCGTGACCGCCGATGAAGGCGTAGGTGTCGACGGCCAGGTAGGGGCGCAACAGCCAGCGGCCCTGGTCCCAGGTGATGGGGACGGCGCCTAGCACCGTGAGCTCGCGCAGGCTACGGCCGTCCACAAGGCCCCAAGTCGCGCGAACGCCGCCTTCCCAGCCGAGGCCATCCTGCGTCCAGCGCAGCGAGGTCCTCAGGCTGCTGTCGCGCTGCGGGCGGGGATCCAGCCAACCCCCAAGTCGCGCCCTGACCTCGAGGCGCAGCTCACCGTCAGCCAGTGGCCCGTAGACGCTGAGGCTGGGATCGAGCATCGACCAGCCGATGCGGGAGCCGGGGCGAAGCGGGTCGTCGCCGAGGCTGTAGCGCACGGTCAAGGCCATGCTCGCCCGCCAGGAGGCGGACAGGGCCAGGTCGACACTGCTGCTCAGGTCGATGCGCTGGTCTGATGCCACCCTGTCCACCGAGCCGGTGAAGGGCGAGCGGCCCCTCACCCAGCGACCGAGGTAGGAGAGCTGCACGCGCGCAGGGCCCCAGGTACCTTGAACGGATGGGGTGACCGACCACCAGGTCTGCTGGGCGTCCAGCCCGGGGTAGGTGCTGTGGTTGAAGGCGAATCCAAGGCTTGGCCGCCAGTTGCCCCAACGCCAACCGCTCAGGCTCAGGTTGCTGTCCAGGCTCAGGCTTGGCCCGACGATGTCCCCCACAGCCTGCTCCTGGGCCGTGTAGGCCCCGGTGAGGCCAAGGCCCATGGTGGCGACCGGAACGCCAGGCAAGGGTGGGGTGAGGGTCTGCTGCCAAGCAAGGCGCATGGTGCTGCGCCGCACCGGGTCGTCGATGGCCCCGCCCTCGAAGCGCTGGCCTGCGGTGAAACGCCAGCCGCTTCCCAGGGCGGCTGTGCTGTTCCACACGAGGGAGAAGCGGTCGCTCGCGCCCGTCCACTGCAGGCTGTGGCCGTCCTCGGCAGCGGTGAGTCGCAGCCGTAGGTCAGGCGGGTGGGTGTCGTCGCCGGTGCTGACCTCCCAGGCGTAGCGCACACCGTCGGCCACCTCCCGCAGCAGGCTGCCGATGATCAGGCCACGCTGGCCGGCGGGATCGCTGCCGATGGTGACAGGGAGCTGGATGGCCGCCAGGCTCTGCTCGCTGATCTCCGTTGGGTCGCGCAGCGCCCAGCGCACGCCAGCCACCACCGCCACACCGCCTTCGACGATCGCCACGGTCTGGCTCAGGTCGAGGCTGGCGCGGCGAGCCTCCAGCCGGACCTGCGCCGACTCGGGTGGGCAGTCGCAACTGGTCAGCACGAGATCGGAGGCCTGCAGCACCTCGTCGTCGAGCAAAGCGTGCGCGGCGTCGAGGCGGAGCTGGCTGGTGGCGAGGCGCAAGGCGTGGCCTTCGATCGCCCCTGTCATGAGGTCGATGGTCACCGTCTCTGCCCAGCCGATGGCGTCAGGTCCTTGCAGGCTCACGCCGCCGAGGCGGGCCTCGCCGAGGCCGGAGGAAAGGGCCGCGGCCTCGAGCAGCCAATCGCCTGCCTCCACCCTGACGCGGTCGGCCTCCAGCTGCAGGGTGCCCATCAAGCCTCTGACCCGGAGGCCCTCGCTGTACACCCTCAAACCCGCGCTCGGCACACTCAGGCAGACCTCGCCGCTGAAGCTGGCGGTGTCGGCGAGGCGATCGGTGACCAACTCTCGGAAGACCACCCGGCCAAGCCCTTGGACGGTGATCTCGCCACCGCCCTCGACCAGACGACAGCCATCGTCAGCAGCGCGGGCGGAGCCCCCCAGGAGGAGCAGGATCAGGGGGAAAAGCAGCAGCAGACGGTGGGGGCTCACCCGCCCCCAGGCGCGCCATCCGGGGCGCCTGGGTGTGCCCCAGATGGCGCCGCCTCTGCCGCGGGGTCGACCATGAGTTCGCGCAGGCCTTGCACCCGCGCGAGGAAGGCATCGTCCACCTCGGTGCGCACATCGTAGGTGGCCTGCCCCTGCAGCTCGATGGGATCGAGCTGCAGGGACGTGCCGGCACCGCCTTGCAACTCGAAGAGGCCGTCGTGGTAGCGGTACTCGCCCAACAGCAGGATCCGTCCGTCGTCCAGGTCGATCCAGGCTTCTGCGGCGCTGGCAGATGGCTCGGTGGCCACCACCTCACCGATCAGCCATGCCAGGCCGGCGGAGGGGTCGACACCCATGCCACCCGCCTCAACGACCAGGCCCGGCCTGCGCAGCGCCACACCACCACCGGCCTCGACGCGGCCGAACTGCAGGTCGATGAACAGCTCGGCGGCCCTGACCTGCCCGACCGCGCCATCCAACTGCGCATCGCGTGCCTCGAGGGTCTGCCCTTCGGCGTAGGCGATCCATGCCGCCACGAGGCGCGTGCCGCTCGCCTGGTCGATGACCTCGCCACCGTCCTCCAGGACGGTGAGGCCGCTGACAAGGTCGAGGCGCTGGGTGCCGTAGGCGATCACCGAGAGCTCGGCGAATGCCTCCGGCGCCTGACCCCATGCCGGGTGCGCCAGGAGCAGGCAGAGCAGGAGCAGGGAGGACAGGGCGCGCCGCATGGGGCTAGCCTACCGGCCGAAGATGACGGCTGGAGGTGAGCCCTCTTTCATCCAACGCCAACCCAAACCCGGTCCGACGCTCAGCCACGCGGTCGCAGGGCGAAGCGGTACCGGGCATCCAGGGGCCGGGTGGCCAGCAGGGACATGCCTTCCTCCCGCCGGATCGACAGCCAACGCTGCACGGCACCCTGGACGGTCTGCACCTCGCCTCGGTCGAGCCAGGCGTCAGCCAAGCCACCCAGACGCCCCATCGGCGTCTCCGACCTCAAGGTCACCGCCGTCGCCATCCCCCTCTGTGCCCTAGCCCACTCCTCCTCCGTCGGACCTTCCTCCTGGAAGCGCTCGAGCACATCCTCCACCACGTCGGCGACCTCCTGCCAGCGTTCGGCGCCCGTCGACACGTAGGCCTGGAAGGTGCCGAGTCCGTCGGCCGGGTCGTAGAAGAAGGAGGCCTCGTCCACCAGCCCTGGCTCGACCAGGGCCCAGAACAGCCGTCCGTTGTCGGCGTCGCCAAGCACCTTGGCCAGCAAGGCGGCGGCCAGGCGCTCGGGGTCCTGGGTGGACGGCGCAGGCGCGTACCAGCACAGATGGGCGCGATGGATGCCGGCGACGTCCTCGGCCTCCTGGCCCCGGCGTGGGGCGAAGGTGGGGTGCGACCGACGACCATGCCCGGGCTGCCAGTCGGCGGTGACGGCGGCCACCTGCTCCACCACCTGGTCCCAGTCGTAGGCGCCGGTGATCACCATGAGGCTGCGGTCGGTGCCGTAGCGGTCGCCGTGGTAGGCGCGCACCTGATCGACGCTGATGGACGACACCGTCTGCTGCGTGCCGAGGACCTGCCCGCCCATGGGATGGCCGTTGAAGAAACGCTCGGAGGCCCGCTCGAAGGCGCGTGCCGCCGGCCGGTCCTGGTACATGGCGATCTCCTCGAGCACCACCTTGCGCTCGGTCTCCAGCTCGGCCGCGTCGAAGGCGGGGCGCAGCAGACTGAGCAACAGGTCCGTGAACTCGGCTCGCCGCTCGGCCAACACCGCACCGTAGTAGAAGGTGCGCTCATGGCTGGTGTAGGCGTTGTAGTGGGCGCCCATGGCGTCGAAGGCCCGGTTCAGGCTGAGCGCGTCCCAGCGGCCATCACCCTTGAAGGCAAGGTGCTCGAGGAAGTGCGAGATGCCGGATTGCTCCGGCGTCTCGTCCCTTGCGCCGGCGTCCACCATCACGCCAAGGGCGACCGACCGGGCTGGGCTGCGCTCCCCGAGCAACTGGAGGCCGTTGGGCAGCCGGAGGTAGTCGAAGCCGTCGGGGATCATGCCGGTGCCGCCAGCCTCGGCGCGGGGCCGGAGGTGACCACGGTGGCCTCGGGCAAGGGCCGCGCCGCCAGGAAGTCGTTGACCATGCCAAGGTCGGGGGCCATCAAGGTGGTCTCGGCCTCGATCAGGCTGCGCGGACGCCCGAGTGCCCTGACGTCGCTGGCGAGGCGGGCCACGCGTGCGCCGGTGGACTCGCCTTGCATGATCAGGCTGGAGCGTAGCAAGGCCCTGCCCCTGTCGAGCTCCTCCTGCTCAACGCCTTGCTGCAGCCGCACCAGCTCGGCCAAGGTGACCTCGATGGTCTCTGCCGCCCGCTCTGGCGTGGTGCTGGCGTAGGTGAGCCGGTAGGCGTCGCCGTCCACCCACCTCACGCTGGAAGAGATGCCGTACACAAGACCGCGCCGCTCCCTGACCTCGGTGAAAAGGCGCGATCCCATGGAGCCTGCCAGCACCGACATGGCCAGCGCCTGCTCCACCCAGCCAGGCTGTCCGATGGGCACGGCGTCGTCGATGATGCCGACCTGGGTCTGGGCACCCTCACTCTCCACATGCAGCCGCTGGCTGGGCTTGACCGAGGGCGGTGGGGTGCTGATGGCCTCGCCTTCCCAGGCGGCGAAGGAGCGCCTGACGGCCTCGGCCAACGCCTGCCGGTCACCGCCGCCTGCCAAGGCGAGCACGGCGCCCTGCGGCGCCAACCTGCCGCGGGCGCTGTCGCGCAACGCCGCTGGGTCGAGTGCCTCGAGGTGGGCGGCGACACCGTATGCGCTGCGTCCATGCGGACTCAGGTAACGGGCGTCGACCACTGCCTCCGCCAAGCGCTGCGCTGGCGCGTCGTCCAGGCTGGAGAGCTCCTGCAAGGCCAGCTGCCTTGCTCCCTCGAACTCGGCGAAGGCGAGGGCCGGGGCCAGCACCATGTCGGCGATCAGCGGCAGCACGGCGGCGGCGTCCTGGGCCAGCATGGCGGCGCTGAGGTTGGCCGCGTCACGGCCACAGCCGCCACCCCTGCGCACGCCGTAGGCATCGAGGGCGTCGGCTTGCGCACGGCCGTCGCGATCGCCCGCACCACGCTGCAACCACTCGTGCAGCACGGCTGCTGAGCCCTGCGCCTGCTCCGGGTCGTTCACCGAGCCCATGGGCAGCAGAAGGTTGAGGCTGAGGGTGGGCAGCCAAGGCATGCTCTCGATCACCACGCGCAAGCCGTTGTCCAAGGTCAGGTCGAGCATCGGCTCGGGTTCAGACGTCATGAAGGCGAGCCTAGCACCGTAGGAGGTGGCTTCCAGGTCAGCGACACAGCAGGTTCAGGAGCCGCCGCCTCGAGGCTGGCGCAGGGCCCGCATGGCCGCGGCGGGGTCGCTGCTGCTGGCCAGGCTGGTACCGACGAGCACGGCGTCGGCCTGACCCGTCAAGGCCTCCACCTGCGCCGCCTCCCGGTAACCGGACTCGGCCACCCACACCACCGGCAGCTTGGCCATCAGGCGGCCCTTCTCGATCAGTTGCGGCGCGGTGCGCAAGTCGATATGCAGGCTGCGCAGGTCGCGGTTGTTGACGCCGATGAGGTCGGCGCCGGCCTCCAAGGCCACCTCCAACTCGGCCACGTCGTGCACCTCCACCAGGGCGTCCAAGCCGAGGGCAGAGGCGTACCGCAGGTAGGCGCCGGTGGCCTGCCCCAGCACGGCCACGATCAGCAGGGCGGCCTTGGCCCCGGCTTCGGCGGCCTCCTGCAGCTGTCTCGGGTGCACCACGAAGTCCTTGCGCAGGGCGGGCAGAGGCACATCGGTGGCCACTTGCCGAAGGTGGGCAAGCTCGCCGCCGAAGCGCCTCGGCTCGGTGAGCACGGAGAGGGCCTCGGCCCCAGCTGCGGCGTATGCGCGTGCCAAGGCCAAGGGCTCGGTGGTGGTGATGGCGCCTTGTGATGGGGAGGCGCGTTTGACCTCGGCGATGAAGGCCGGTGCGGCGCAGGATCGTGCACGGCCACTCAGCGCAGCGGAGAAGGTGCCCTTCGCAGCCGGCCGGGCCAAGGCGCCGACCGTGGGCCGGCCCGCCACGCTCGCGTAGTCGGCCGCTCTGGCGCGGCTGATCTCGCCAAGCACGCCGGCCACGCGCTCCAAGGCGGAGGGCGAGAGGGGAGCGGCCTCGGCGAGGAGGCCTTCTGCCCACGGGTCAGCTCCTGCCTCAGAGCACATGGAACCCCCGCAGACCGGCAGGCTCGGACCATGCGATCTCGAGGCCGCCGACCTCGGCGTGGCTGGGTCCCCTGCCCAAGGCGATGAACAGGTGCTCGATGTCGGGGCGACGCCCTTCCAGCACGACCTCCACTCGCCCGTCCTGCAGGTTCTCTGCAGAGCCTGCAAGGCCATGGTCGAGGGCATGGCGACGCACGTAGGCTCGGTAGCCGACACCTTGGACACGGCCTTTGACCAGCACCGTTGCACGTGCAAGGAACTCCGTCGGCATGGGCCTGATGGTATCAGGGACGCTCATGCTTCGATGATAGGCTGCATCCAGGAGCGGATCCGCTGCGAAGCGCGTGGCCACCGCGCCCAACCTGCGATGCCACCTCGTGCCCGCGTGACCCTCGCCTTGCTCGCCGCCCTCGTCCTTGCAGCTGCATGGGCGCCGGGAACCCCTGTCTTCAGGCAGTGGATCGGTGATCTGCTGCGCACCACCGCGCAGGATGCCGGCTTCGAACTCAGCTTCAGCGCCATCGAAGGCAACGCATGGCGTGGCCTGCAGCTGCGTGATCCCGAGGTGAGCACCGTAGGCGGCGAGCTGCGCGCCGACCATGTACGCCTGCGCTGGTTCCTGCCTTCCCTGTTGGTCGGTGAGCTGCCACTGCGGGTGGAGGCGACCGGCCTGAGTGGGCAGTTGCGCTTCTCCGAGTTGGATCTCAGCCGCTGGGGCGCGTCTGACGCCAGCACGGTTCCCGCCATGGCCGTGCGACCGAGGTTGGACGCCCTGCGCTTGGATGGCGCCGCCATCGAACTGCTCGACGTGCCTTTCACCTTGCCCTCCTTCGCCATCGAGCGCCTCGACGCCACCGTCGACGATGACGGCGGCATCCGAGCCGAGCTGACCCTGCGCACCGCCGAAGGCAGCCTGGACGGCGTGGTGCGGGGGGTCATCGGTGACCCCGAGCTGCACATCGAGCTGCTGCGTGGCGACGCCATGGTCGCCCATCATTGGTGGGACGGGGTGCGTGGCGGGGAGCTGAGCGGCGCGATGCGCTGGGGGCCGGCGGGCGCCGATGGCCGCTTCGAACTGCAGGATGGCGCCTTGGAGGCCTTCGGCACCCGGGTGGACCATGTGCATGGCCCGCTCGTCTGGTTGGGCAGCCGGGTGGAGGCGGTGATGGTCGGCCAGGGCCTCGATGGGCGGCTGACGGCTCAGGGCGCCGTGGACTGGTCAGAGGACCGCTGGTGGGCGGACGGCGACGTCGATGTGCCGCTGAGCGAGGCCAGCGCAGCCTTGCTGACCTACCTGGAGGTCGGCGACCTCCCTGCTGCCACCGATGGCAGGGTGACGGGCAGCATGCACTTCGAAGGTTGGACGACGGTGGGCATGAGCGGCGACCTGCGCATCGAGGATGGCAGCTACCTTGGCGAGGCCTTGGTCAGCCCCTCCTTGACCCTGAGCTACCGACCGCAGGCCGGTGGCTTGACCGTCGAGGCCGTGGGTCGCTGGGGCCAAGGACCCTTCGCGCTGAGCGCCCGGCCCGAGGCGGGGGTCACCCACTGGGCCTTCCAGGCGGCTGAGCTGCAGCCCTACGGCTTCCCCTTGGAGCAGGTGGAGCTCCAGATCGCCACAGGGCAGCCGATGACCGGAAGGGCACGTGCCCATAGCGCCGGCCCGGCACACCGCATCGATGTCGACATGGTGCTTGACGCCGAAGGCCTGCAGGCCTACCTGAGCGGTGAGCTGCTCGGTGGGCCGGTCGAGGGTGCGGTCGCTAGCCCTGCGCTGCGTGCCGACGCCCCCATGAGCGGTGCCTTGCGCTGGACCCCAGGCCCTGGTCTGTGGGACGGCGTCCCCCAGGTGGAGGCCGAGATGGCCGGTCGCCTTGGCGCTCCCCTTGCCAGCCTCTCCGTGCAGGGCGAAACCGCGGTACGCCCCTCCGTGGTCGCTGCCTGGTCGAGCGACCTCGATCTTCGTGGCCAGGCCACGGCGGGCTGGGACGACCGAGGGCTTTGGCTGGACGGTCGCCTCGGTCCAGCGCTGCTGTCCTTCATGGACGGTCGGGCCATCGTCGTCCTAGAGCCGATTGCCGTGGAGGGACAAGGCATCAGGGGCACCCTCGGCCCCGGGGAACTGAGCTGGAGCCCAGAGGAGGGTCTGGGCGGTTCGATGGCGACCGAGGCGGGCTGGTGGGCGGAGACCTTGGTCGAAGGCACGCCCCTGCTGGCCACCGATGGCCCCCTGATCTGGCGCTTGGGCGGCCAGCCAGGCGCCTGGCTGGCCGAGAACGAGCAAGGCTGGCGGCTGACGTGGCGTGATGACCTCGAGGCGCAGGTCGACGAGGTCGGCCTGCGCCTGCTCGGCCGACCGCTGCGACTGAGCGGCACATGGCAGGACGGGCAGGCGACCTGGCTTGCCCAGTTGGATGACGAGGCACTGAGCCTGCGCGGGCGCTGGTCGGGCGACACGGCTGAAGCCTTGCTCGCAAGTGCGGAGCAGACGCTGAGCATCGACTGGACGGCCGCCCAGGGCGCCGTCCTGCGAGGCATGATCGACACGGCAGCCTTCGCCACCTTCTGGCCCGCCTTGCCTGTGGCCATGGCCAGGGTGGACGCCGCCTGGCTCCCAGGCGAGCCAGCCCCCCGAGGCACGGCTGAGCTCAGCGCGCAGGGGCCGCTGCCCACCGTGGTCGAGGCCGTCGGCGACGGCAGCCGCGTGGACCTCGCGGGCAGCATGCAGCTGCCCCTCGCGCCTCTGGCCTTCCGCGGGGCATGGACACCGACCGCCACCCTGCCTTGGCAGGCCACCGCCGACTGGGGGGTCTTCGGACCCATCTCCATCGACCAGGACGGTGCCAGAGGTCAGGGCCGGCTGCCCGACCAGGCCTGGCTCGGTGCATCGCTGACCGGTCCTGCCTGGACCCTGACGGTGACCCCCGACCTGCAGGCCGACCTGCAGGTCGGGGACTCCTCCTTCCGTTACGACCCGGTCGCCAACCTAGCCGTGGCGACGATCGAGCAGGTGCTTGTCTGGGGCGAAACGGCCGCAGTCGTGGGTGGCTCTGCCACATGGGACCTGGCCGAGCCAAGCCCCTCGATCGATCTGCGGCTGGACTTGGGGCAGGGTGCCGAGGCCAGTCTGCTAGGCGATCTTCAGCTCCTCGAGCTCGACCTGGTCGGGCCGGCCCATCGTTGGGCAGAGGCCATCTCCCCCATCCTTGGCGAGCGGGGTGCGGCCGCCCTTGCTGGCGACCTGCGAGGCAGCGGGCAATGGCGCGCCGAGGGTGCCTCTCTTGGTCGGCTGGCCTGGTCGGCTGTGGGTGGCGGACAGCTCCTGCAGGTCGATCTCGCGCTTCAGGGCAGCGATTGGACGGTGCAGGCCCAGGGGCAGGGCTTGAGCATGAGCGCGGACGACGACGGCATCGCCCTGCGGGTCGACGACTTCCAGCCCGATGACATGGTGGTCGCCTCACCGCTGCCTTGGCCCCTACGGCTGGACGGCGACCTTGGCTGGCGGTCGGGGCAATGGAGCGGCGACCTGATCGCACGCAGCCGCGACCCGTCACTGAACGCCCGCCTGCACCTCCGTGGCAGTGGGGCTGGCCTCGACCTATCGGTCGATGCAACGGTGGCCGACGGCGAGCTGCGTGGTCAGGGGCGACTGGACACCGCACCTTGGCGGCTCGAGATGGACGTGTTCGCCAGCTACCCGCGACCCGCAGCTACGGCAGACGGCAGGCTGCGTTTCCAGGACGGGGAGCTCAGCTTCGCTGGCGAGATCGACGTGCCAGCCGCAGAGCTCGGTCCGGTGGCCTGGCCGGCCTTCGGCGCCGTCCTCGACCCCCTGCCTGGAGAGCCATGGCGGATGAGCGGCACCGGTGCCCTGCTGGGTGACACCGTGACCGGCATGCGGTTGCCGCTCGACACGCAGCTCGGCCCCCTTGTCCTCTCCTCCGGCCCACTGGCTGAGGAGCTTGCCTTCGAACTCCAAGGTGAAGACCTGCAAGCCAGCCTCGGCGGCCGTTGGTCTGGATGGATCCTGCATGGCCGTTACGGCGAAGGTGACGAAGCGCTGTCCTTGCGACTCGACGGCGCCGGGACCCAGGCCCAAGGAAGCTGGACGGTCGGCGACCCCAGCCAGCCATGGCTGAGCGGCGCGGCGATGCTGGACGGTGCCGGCATCGAGCTCGGCCTGCAGGCAGCCGACCTGCGTCCTGAGCGACGCAGCAGCTTGGGCGTCGGTCCATGGTCGCAGGCCGATGGCGACCTGCTGGTCAGGCTGGACGGCGACGGCCTCCGCGCGGACGGCAGGCTCGACCTCGCCCTGCCTTTGATGGCTGACGGTGCACCGTGGTCGCTGGAGCTGGAGGCGGCAGGCAGGGCCATGCGCGTGGCCGTGTCGGCCGAGGTGTCCGGCGCCTCGCTGGCGGCGGAGGCCGCAACCGACGACTTCATGCTCCTGCCCACCCAAGGGGTCGACCTGGCCGCCGAAGTCGCCGGTGTGCCGGCTTCGGGTGGCCTGCGGCCGCTAGGTGATGGCTCCTGGTGGCTGCAGTTGGCCACCGACGATGGCGGCTGGGACCTGCAGGCCCTGGTGGGGGCAGAGGGGCACGCCAACCTCCGGGGCCCCAGCACCGAGGAGAGGGTCGAGGCCCGCTGGTCGAGCCACGACGACGGCATGGTCGTGGAGCTGCGAGGCGGGCTCTTCGGCGTCGAGGCCGACGGCCTCTTGCGCTTCGCGGACGGGATCGCGCCCGAGCTGGTCATCAGCGCAGCGCACGCCTCCAGCGAAACGCGGATGCGACTGGAAGGGCCGGTGGCGCCGCTGGCGCTGAGCGGCGAGCTGAGCACCATGGGTGGCACCATCCATCCCCTGCGGCTGAGCGCCGATCCGGTGTTGGAAGCGACCTGGGGCGGCCTGCGCTTCCGGCTGCAAGATGGCAGCGTCCATCTCGTCGGCCGTAGCTCGGCGGGGCAACTGCCCTACCTCGGTCTGCAGACAGATGGCCTTGCCTGGGGCCCGGCCGCGGGTTGGTCCGGCCGCGCCGAGTTGAGCAGCGAGCCGTTGCCCATCGGGCTCTCCGCCTCGGCCGAGTTGACCGGAGCAGGCGAGCTGCTGGCCGACGTCACGATCCGGCGCTTTGACGAGGTGCTGGGCGGAGCCCGGTTGCAACTGCCTGCGGATCCGCTGCTCCCATGGTCTGGCGAGGTGGCCCTTGACCTGCCGCTCGACCTTGGCGACGCAGCCCCGGCGGCTGAGCGTGGTTGGCGCCTGGCTGCCTCTGGACCGGTGGCTGGTCGGTTGATCGATCCGACACTCGACCTCGCCCTTGTGCTCACGGGTCCCCGTGCCGCCCACGGCCGCGCGAGCTGGGCGGGTGGCAGGGCGAGGCTGGACCTCCTCGGGCAAGGCCTGACGCTCAGCGGCAGCTGGCGGGACGGAGCCGGGCAAGGGCACCTCGACCTCCAGTCCGTCGAACTGCTCGAGCTGCTTCCTTGGATCGACCAACCCAGCCTCGACCTGCGTGCCGACCTGAGCCTAGGATCTGACGGACTGCAGCTGTGGGTGGAGCGTCTGAGCTTCACCACCCCTGGCGGATCCATCGAGGGCAGTGGGAGTTGGCAGCCGGCCGAGGGCCCGCGCGGCTGGCTGCGCACCGACCTCGACCTCGGCGACCTGCGCCTGGGACCGACGTTGGCCGGCCGCCTCGATGGCATGCTGCTGCTCACCCCTTCGGAGGCTGGTGGCGGTGGCCTCGGCCAGGTCGAGGCCCGTTGGGGCCTGCATGGGCTGAGCGTCAATGGCCTCGATGCGACGCTGCAAGGCGAGCTGCAAGCCTCAGGTGACCTAGCCGATCCCTTGCTGAGAGGCAGCTGGTTGACGCACGGCGAGGCGCTGAAGCTGGACGGGGGCTTCTCTTGGTACCCGCTGCGGTCGGCCTTCGA
>CAZTPD010000056.1:0-12925 GCA_964614625.1 uncultured Sphingosinicella sp.
CCAGGCAGTTTGCGTGAGGTCGCACCGTCGGCCGTGTAAGAAGGGCGGGCGCTCCGGCAAGGAGCGTCCGCCCTTTCTGCTTTGCTCCGCCGGATGCGCGGCCTCAGACGGGGCCTCGCCTCTTGCGGGGCCGGGCCGCCTTGCCATATTTATCGCATCGTGATGACGGATATGAACGAGCAACGGATCCTCGCATCGGACGGCGACCGGACCGACGATGGCGATCGGGGGAGCGGCCTTGGCGTCGCCACCAGGACGCGCACCCGGACGAAATCGCCCTCGCCCTACAAGGTGCTGATGCTGAACGACGACTACACGCCGATGGAGTTCGTCGTCCACGTCCTCCAGAATTTCTTCAAGATGTCGATCGAGGACGCCACCCGGGTCATGCTCCACGTCCACCAGCGCGGCGTCGGCGTGTGCGGCATCTTCCCCTATGAGGTCGCCGAGACCAAGGTCGCCCAGGTGATCGACTTCGCGCGGGCCAACCAGCATCCGCTCCAGTGCACGCTGGAGAAGGCCTGACCGCTTCTTCCGGCGCTTTCAGCGCGCCCGCGGCAGCCAGCTCGTCTCGATGCCGACGCGATTCTGGAAATGCGCCTCGGCGCACAGCCGCGTCTCGTCCAGCACGCGGATGCGGCCGCTCTCGCGCGCGATGATCCGGTCCTCGGCGAGACCGCGCATCATCCGGTTGACGTGCACCGCGGTGAGCCCGGTCGCGTCGCCGATATCCTCCTGCGTCAGCGGCAGCGCGATCGGGCCGCCTTCCGGCGCGCCGAGGCCGCGCATGTACATGTAGATCTCGCAGATCAGCGAGGCGACGCGGGCGCGCGCCGGCGTGCGCCCGATCGAGGCGAGCCGGTCGGCCAGCGTGACCCGGCCCGCCACCGCCAGAGCGAGCAACAGGGCCGCGAGCCGGGGGTGCGCCTCGATCAGCCCGGCGAGCCGCTCCCGGTTGAAGGGGCAGAGCGTCACGTCGGTCGCCGCCGTCACCGTCTCGGGCGAGGCGGGAAAGGCCAGCATCGGCAGGCCCAGCAGATCGCCCTGGAAATGGAAGCGCATGATCTGGCGGCTGCCGTTGCCGAGCACCGCGCTCGAATGCAGCCAGCCGGAGCGCACGATATAAAGCTCGCGCACAGCCTCATGCTCGCGGATGATCACGGACCCGCGACGAAAGGGCCGGTCATTGTCCTCGAGCTGATCGAGCGCGGCCTGCTCCGCAGCGGACAGGCGCAGATGCCGCCCAAGCCGTCCTGCGAGGCAACTCCCCCCCAAAGCCATCTTCCCCCAACAGATACGCAACCCTTACTAAGGCGTGACTTTACGGGGGATTTTTTCACCTCGCTCTGATCGAAATCAAGAGAATTGCGCGCGCCGCGCATTTTTGGCGCGGCGCCGGCGCGGCTTGCGCATGGCCGGATATGGCGTAAACGCAGGGACGAAATGGACAGGATCATCATCCGGGGCGGACGCCCTCTTTCCGGCCGCATCGCGATCTCCGGGGCCAAGAACGCGGCGCTGACGCTGATGCCCTGCGCGCTGCTGACCGACGAGCCGCTGACGCTGAGGAACCTGCCGCGCCTCGCCGATGTCGACGGCTTCGGCCACCTCCTGAACCAGCTCGGCGTCACCACCACGGTCGAGGGCGCGCGGGGCGGCGAGTTCGGCCGG
Source organism: uncultured Sphingosinicella sp. (assembly GCA_964614625.1). Lineage (GTDB taxonomy): Bacteria > Pseudomonadota > Alphaproteobacteria > Sphingomonadales > Sphingomonadaceae > Allosphingosinicella. The sequence goes on from CAZTPD010000056.1 coordinate 1,672, forward strand.
GTGATGACGCTGCGCGCGTCGAAGATCGCCTCGACGGTCGCGCCCTACGACATCGTGCGCAAGATGCGCGCCTCGATCCTGGTGCTCGGCCCGCTGCTCGCCCGCGCCGGCGAGGCGACGGTGTCGCTGCCCGGCGGCTGCGCGATCGGCAACCGGCCGATCGACCTGCACCTGAAGGCGCTCCAGGCGCTGGGCGCGGAGATCGAGCTGGCGGCGGGCTATGTGAAGGCGACGGCGCCGAAGGGCGGCCTCGTCGGCGGCACGATCAGCTTCCCGACCGTCTCGGTCGGCGCCACCGAGAACGCGCTGATGGCGGCGGTGCTCGCGAAGGGCACGAGTGTGATCGAGAATGCCGCGCGCGAGCCGGAGATCACCGATCTCGCCGAATGCCTGATCGCGATGGGCGCCGAGATCGAGGGATTGCGGAGCGACACGCTCACCGTCCACGGCAAGGACCGGCTGCACGGCGCGACCTATGCGGTGATGCCGGACCGGATCGAGGCCGGCTCCTATGCCTGCGCGGCGATGATCACCGGCGGATCGCTCGAGCTGGTCGGCGCGCGCGAGGAGTCGATGCACGCCATCCTGGCCGGCCTCAAGGACGCCGGCGCCGAGATCGAGACGCTGCGCGACGGCATCCGCGTCTCCGCGAACGGCGGCACGAAGCCGCTGTCGCTCTCGACCGCGCCCTTCCCCGCCTTCCCGACCGACATGCAGGCGCAGTTCATGGCGATGCTCGCGCTCGCCGACGGCACCAGCCTGCTGACCGAGACGATCTTCGAGAATCGCTACATGCACGTGCCCGAGCTGAGCCGGATGGGCGCCGACATCGAGGTGCGCGGCCGCTCCGCGGTGGTGCGCGGGGTGGAGGGCCTGGTCGGCGCGCCGGTGATGGCGACCGACCTGCGCGCGTCGATGAGCCTCGTCCTCGCCGGCCTCGCCGCGAAGGGCGAGACGCAGGTCAACCGCATCTACCATCTCGATCGCGGTTACGAGCGGCTGGAGGAGAAACTCCAGGCGGTCGGCGCGGAGATCGAGCGGGCCGGCGGGGACTGAGAGCGGCTCAGTCCGGCCGGCGCACCGACAATATCTTCAGCCGCCGTTCGCGCCCGGCCGCGTCGGGCCAGTCGATCGATTGGCCGACGGATAGGCCGATCAGCCCCGCGCCCGCCGGGGTCAGGATCGAAATGCGGCCGGCCTCGATATCCGCATGGGCGGGCAGGACGATGGTGACGCGGCGGCTCTGGCCGGTCCCTTCGTCGAGGAACTCCACTTCGGAGCCCAGAGCGACGACATCGTCCGGCAGCGTGTCCGGCCCGAACAGCTCCGCCCGCTCCACTTCCTCCATCAGCAGGGCGGCGACCTCGGGCATGCGCTGCTCGGCCTGGACGGCGAGCCCGGCGATGATGTCGGCCTCGCTTTCGATCAGGCGGATGCGCGGACGCGCAGGGGCTTTGGAATCGGTATTCATGTCGGGTCTTTCGAATGAAGAGGAAGCGGTAGAGCAGGGCGCGGCCGGTCGGGCGGCGCCGGAAATCAGGCGCGCGCGGCCGATTGGCCCCCATGGGCGCGGAAACCCCGCAGAGAGAAGCGCGTCGTCATCCCGGCATGCTGCGCCACCAGGCGGCCAAAGTCAAAGCCGCAGGCTCAATCGACGTCGGTCAATTGCCGCTCGCCGCCGAGCTTGTGGACGCGGCCGTGGCGCATGACGAAGCCGACGGCCTCCAGCAACCGGACATTCTCGGTCGGATCGCCGGCGACGGCGATGATGTCGGCGTCGCGCCCCGGCTCGATCGTGCCGATCCTGCCTTCCTCGCCGAGCAGGGTGGCGGCGCCGATCGTGGCGGCGCGGATCGCCGCCATCGGCGTCATGCCGGCCTGGACCATCAGCGCGAATTCCTGCGCATTGTCGCCGTGCCGGCTGACGCCGCTGTCGGTGCCGAAGGCGATATTGACGTTCTCGCGCACCGCGCGGCGCAGGCTCTCCACCGCGCTCCCCGCCGCCGCGCGCGCCTTGTCGAACTGGGCGGGGGTGAGCGCGCCGCGCTCGCCGTCGGCGAGCGCGGCGGCGGGCGCCATCAGGGTCGGCACATAATAGGCGCCGGTGCGGCGATAGAGCGCGAAGCTCTGGTCGTTGGTGAAGGTGCCGTGCTCGATCGAATCGACGCCGGCCTCCAGCGCCGCGTTGACGCCGTCGACGCCGTGCGCGTGGGCGGCGACGCGCCGGCCGAAGGTGTGCGCCGTCTCGACGATCGCGCGCATCTCGTCCGCCATCATCTGCCGGTTGAGCCCGCCCGCGACATTGCTCAGCACGCCGCCGGTGGCGGCGAACTTGATGACGTCGGCGCCGGCCGAAATCTGCTCGCGCACCGCGCGGCGACAATCCTCGGCGCCGTTGCAGGTGTTGGTGGCGCGCTCGCGGGCGATGGCGGTGAGATCGCGGTTGAGGCCGTTGACGCCGCCATGGCCGCCGGTGACGGAGACGCCGCGCCCCGCCGCATGGATGCTCGGCCCGGCGAACTGCCCGGCGTTGATCGCGTCGCGCAGCGAGGTGATCGTGCGCGCCTCCGCGCCGAGATCGCGCACCGTGGTGAAGCCGGCGAGCAGGGTGCTGCGCGCGTTGAGGAGGGCGGTATAGGCCTCGTCCTCATAATCGCGCCCCGACGCCTGCAACCGCGCCTGGAAGCGGTCGTCGAGGCCGACCAGGTGGACGTGCATGTCGATGAGGCCCGGCAGGACATAGGACTCGCGCAGGTTCACCACCCGCGCGCCGGGAATCTCGACATAGCCGTCGCGGACCTCTGCGATCCGCGTCCCGCGCACGACGATGCTCGCCTCGCGGCGCGGCGCGCGGCCAGGCACGGCGAGCAAAGTGCCGGCATGGATCACCGTCACCGCCTCCTCCTGCGTCTGCGCGGCGGGCGGCTGGGCGATCGCGGCGGGCGCGGCGAGGGCAACGGCCGCGACGGCGGCGAGCAGGCTGGCGAGCTTCATGGCATTCTCCCTGTTTTCGCCGCGCAGGAAAGACCAGCCGGCGGCGCGGTTCAAGCCGTCACGTTCGCCCCCGCCCTCAGATGAGCGTTTCGATCGTGTGGATGGTCAGGCCGACGAGGCCGCCGACCAGGGTGCCGTTGATGCGGATATATTGAAGGTCGCGGCCGACGGCGTTTTCCAGCCGGTCGGAGATGGTGCGCGCGTCCCAGGAGCGGACCGTCTCCGACACCAGCTTGACGATGCCGCCGCCATAGGAGGCGGAGACGCCGACCGCGGCGCGCCGGGCGAACTGGTTGATCGCGCGGCGCAGCCCCGGCTCGCTCTGCAACGTCTGCCCAAGCTGGCGCAGCGCTTCGCCGAACTTGCCGGCGAGCGCGGCGTCGGGATCGCGCGCGCTCCTGAGCAGGCCGGCGCGGCTGTTCTCCCACACGCCGGCGAGCCAGTCGCCCACCGCCTTGTTCTCGATCATCTCGTTCTTCCACGCCTCGACCTTGGCGCGGGTCTCGGGATCGTTCTGGAGGCCGGCGGCGAGCCGGGCGAGGCCTTCCTCGGCCTTGGCGCGCAGCGGATGATCGGGATCGATCGCCATGTCGATGGTGAGCTTCCTGAGGCCGTCCACGATCGCGTCGGCGAGGCGCGTGTCGAGCGCGGCGAGCTTCAGTATCCAGCCCGCGCGCTGATGCACCATGTCGCGGATCAGATCCTCGTTGGCATCGAGCGTGCGGCCCGCCCAGGTGACGATGGCGTCCACCATCGGCACATGCCGCTCCTCGGTCATCGCCGCCTCGAGCGTCTGGCCGAGCAGGGGCGCGACCTCGATCGCGCGCAGCCGGCCGACCACGGCGCCCTTCACCATGCCGCCCAATTTCTCCTCGTCGAGCGCCTCGAGGATGTCGGCGAGCAGGCGTGAGCCCCCCTCGCGCAGGCGCCCCTCGCCCGGCGGCCGGGCCAGGAAGCGGCCCATCGCGCCGGCCACGTCCACGCCGCGCATCCGCCGGGCGACCACCGAGGGGGTGAGGAAATTGTCCTTGAGGAAATTGGCGAGTGCGTCGCCGATCCGGTCCTTGTTCCGGGGCACGATCGCGGTGTGCGGGATGGGCAGGCCGAGCGGATGACGGAACAGGGCCGTCACCGCGAACCAGTCGGCGATGCCGCCGACCAGCCCGGCCTCGGCGAAGGCGCGCACGAAACCCCAGGCGGGGTGGGTCTCGACCAGCCCGGTCGCGGCGATGAACACCGCCGCCATGCCCGCCAGCATCGCGGTGGCCAGCGCCCGCATGCCGCGCGCGCCGCCCTGAACCGGGTTGAAACGGCCGAACGGCGGCGGCTTGAGCATGCTCATGCCGTTATGAATAGCCGGCGGGCGGGTTGGTTCAACCCGCCCCGGCTATTCCGCGGGATGCGGGGCCGGCGCCGCGGCATCCTTGCCGCCCGTCGTGAACCAGCGGCTGAACCTCGGCCCCAGCCGCTCCTCGACGCCCAGCGCGAGGCTGAAGGTGCCGGGGAGGAGGACCAGCGTCAACAACGTCGACAGAATGAGGCCGCCGATCACGACCACGCCCATCGGCGCGCGCCAGGCGGCGTCGCCGCTGAGCGAGATGGCAGTCGGGACCATGCCGGCGCTCATCGCCATCGTGGTCATCACGATCGGCTGGGCGCGCTTGTGGCCGGCATCGAGGATCGCCTCGTATTTCGGCACGCCCTTGCCCATCTCCTCCAGCGCGAAATCGATCAGCAGGATCGAGTTCTTGGCGACGATGCCGATCAGCATGAGCAGGCCGATATAGACCGGCAGCGAGATCGGCATGCCGAACATCATCAGCGCGAGCAGCCCGCCCAGCGGCGCGAGCAGCAGCGAGCCCATGTTGACGAAGGGCGGCAGGATGCGGTGGTAGAGCAGCAGCAGCACCGCGAAGACCAGGAAGATGCCCGACGAGACCGCGATCGCGAAATCGCGGATCAGCTCCTGCTGCCAGCGGTTCATGCCGAGCACCAGCTCGCTCACGCCGTCCGGCAGGCTGCGCATCGTCGGCAGCTGGCGGATCTTGGTCCAGGCCTGCCCGCTGACCACGCCGGGGGCGAGATCCGCGCCGATATTGACCCGGCGCACCTGATTGGTGCGGTCGATCCGGGTCGGCCCGGCGCCGAAGCCGATATCGGCCACCAGCTTCAGCGGCACCGAGCCGCCGGTCGAGGTCGGCACCGGCAGATTCTCGATCGTCGACAGACGCTGCCGCGCATTCTCGTTCAGCGCCACGCGGATCGGGATCTGCCGGTCGTTCAGCGAGAAGCGCGCGCTGTTCTGGTCGATGTCGCCGAGCGTGGCGATGCGGATCGCGCTGCTGAGCGCCGCCGTCGTCACGCCGAGATCGGCGGCGAGGTCCATGCGCGGGCGGATGGTGATCTCCGGGCGCTGGAGATCGCCGCTGATGCGCGGCGCCACCAGCTCCGGCACGCCGGCCATCTCCTCGATGATCCGCTGCGCCGTCTCGTTGAGCAGGACGGGATCGTCGCCGCCGAGCGTCAGCATCAGGTCGCGTCCGCCGCCGCCCTGCTGGGACCGGAAGAAGGCGCGCGCGTCGGCGATATTGTTGAGCGACGGCGCCACCGCGCGCTCGAACTCGATATTGGAGAGCTCGCGATCCTTGCCGAGCGAGGCCTCGACGGTCGCGCTGCCGACGCGGACGCGGGAGAAGATGCCGGTGACCTCGGACCGCTCGCGCAGCACCGCCTCGACCTGACGCACGACCGCGCCGGTCTGGGCCAGGGTGGTTCCCGGCGCCATCTCGATATTGACGACGCTGCGATCGAGATCCTGGTTCGGCTGGAAGGTCTGCGGCAGCATGGCGAACAGGAAGACGGTCGCGACCAGCGACAGGAAGCCGCCGAGCACCGTCGTCCAGCGATGCTTCAGCGTCCAGGCCAGCAGCGACATGTAACGGTCCATCAGCCAGCCCTCGCCATGGCTGGCCGTACCCTTCGCCTTCAGGAAATAGGCGGCGAACATCGGCGTGATCATGCGCGCCACCGCGAGGCTGGTGAGCACCGCCGCGACCACGGTGAAGCCGAAATTCTTGAAGAACTGGCCGGCGATGCCCGGCATCAGGCCGACCGGCAGGAACACCGCCACGATCGAGAAGGTGGTGCCGACCACGGCGAGGCCGATCTCGTCGGCGGCGTCGATCGACGCCTGCCAGGCGGATTTGCCCATCCGCATGTGCCGCACGATATTCTCGATCTCGACGATCGCGTCGTCGACCAGCACGCCGGCGACGAGGCTGAGCGCGAGCAGGGTCATGCCGTTCAGCGTGAAGCCGAGCAGGTCCATGAACCAGAAGGTCGGGATCGCCGACAGCGGGATGGCGATGGCGGAGATCAGGGTGGCGCGCCAGTCGCGCAGGAACAGGAAGACGACGAGGACCGCCAGCGCCGCGCCTTCGATCAGTGCCTTGATCGCCGATTCATACTGGCTTTCGGTATATTGGACCCAGTTGGTGAGCTCGACGAAGCGTATGCCGGGATGGCTCTCCTCGATCGCCCGCAACCTCTCCATCGCGCCGTGGAAGACGGTGACATCCGACGCGCCCTTGGCGCGCTGGAAGCCGAAGGCGAGCACCTGCTGGCCGTTCTGCGTGGCGTAGAAACGCTGCTCGGCATAAAGATCGCGCACATTGGCGATGTCGGCCAGCTTCACGGTGCGGCCGCCGCCGATCGCGATCTGGGTCTGGCCGAGCGCGTGGGCGTTGGCGGCGTTGCCGATGATGCGCATCGACTGCTCGGAACCGGCGATCTCGGCGCGGCCGCCGGCCGCGTTGAGGTTCATCTGCCGGAGCTGCTGGTTGACCTGGCTGGCGGTGATGCCGAGCGCCTGGAGCCGGGCCGAATCGAGGATCACGCGAATCTCGCGGCTGACGCCGCCGGTGCGCTCGACCGCGGCCATGCCGGGCACGGAGAGCAATTCGCGCGACACCGTGTTGTCGACGAACCAGCTCAACTGCTCCAGCGTCATGTCGGTCGAGACGACGGCGTAGCTGGCGATGTTGTTGCCCGACGTGTCCTCCCGCCGGATCTGCGGCTCGAGGATGCCCTCGGGCAGGTCGCCCCTGATCTGGGTGACGGCGTCGCGCACATCGTTGACCGCGCGATCGATCGGCGTCCCCAGATCGAGCTGGATGACGGTCGTCGAATTGCCTTCGCTGATCCAGGAATTGATCTCGTCGATGCCGGTGAGCGAGCGCACCGCCGCCTCGACCCGCTGGGTGACCTGCGTCTCCAGCTCCGACGGCGCCGCGCCGGGCTGCGAGATGGAGACGATGACGATCGGGAACTCGATGTCCGGATCGTTCTGCACCTCCATCTGCATGAAGCTGATGATCCCGGCCAAGGTCAGGAACATGAACAGGACCAGCGGCGGCACCGGGTTGCGGATCGACCAGGCCGAGATGTTGCGGAAATTCATCGACGTGTCCCGTGTTCCTGATTCAGTTCAATGCCCGGCCGCCGGCTCAGCGCCGCGCCTCGGGCCGCCTCAGCTCCGGCCGGACCCGCTGGCCCGGATTGAGGAAGGCGCCGGCCGATTCGACGACCCGCTCATCGCCTTCCAGGCCGGAGACGATCGCCATGCCGCGATCGCTGACCTCGCCGATCTCGACGTCGCGCCGGACGATCGTGTCGTTCTCGCCGATGATGTAGACGAAATTGCCGCGCGTATCGCTCTGCACCGCCGATTCCGGCAGCAGCGGCGCGGTGACGGAGCCGGCGCGGATCTCCGCGCTGGCGAAGCCGCCGGGTCTCAGGTCGCGATTATAGGGGATCAGGATGCGCGCCTCGCCCTGGCGGGTCTGCGGATCGACGACCGGCGAGACCTGCCACACCCGGCCCTCATAGCTCTGGTCGGAGCCGACCGGCGTCACGGTCGCCGGCGCGCCGGGGGCGAGCCGGGCGAGTTCGTTCTGCGGCAGCCGCGCACGCAGCTCCATCTCGCCGTTCTGGGCCATGCGGAACACCCAGCCCGAGCCGGCGCTCACCACCTGGCCCGCCTCGATATTGCGGTCGAGGACGAGACCGGCGGTGGGCGCGCGGACGTCGAGACGGCCGATGCGGGCGCGCGCGGCGCCCAGCTGCGCCTCGGCGACACGCACGCGCGCCGCGGCGGCGTCGCGGGTCGCCCGGCGGCGATCGAGATCGGCCTGGCTGATGAACCCGCGCGGCAGCAGCGCCTGGGCGCGCTCCAGCTCGTTGTCGGCGAGACGCAGATCGGCGCGGTTGACCTCGATCTGGGCGGCGAGCTGCGCCGCCTCCTGCGCCTGAACCTGACGGTCGATCACGGCGAGCGCCTGGCCGGCGCGGACCCACTGGCCCGGCTCGGCGAGGACGCGCACGACCTGGCCGCCCTCGCCGGGGACGCCGACCTGCATGTCGCGGCGCGCGGAGAGGGAGCCGGTGGCGGAGATGATCGCGGTGATGTCCTCGCGGCCCGGGACCATCACGGTGACGGCCGGCAGCTGCTGGCCGGCGTCGCCCGCCGGCGCGGCCGCCTTCTCGCCGCCGCCCCCGAATGCGAACAGACCGACGACGGCGAGCAGCAGGAGGACCACGACGGCGATGATGATCCGCCGGTTGCGACGGCGACGCGCCAGCGTCTCCTCATCGACCACGACGTCGTCGAGCGCCTCGCGGCGCCACTTGCTCGACTCGAAATTCATCGCTTTCATCGTCCCCACTCGGGCCATGCGGCCTCATAGCTGAATGCCGCGCTGTATTATATGAATATATCACCCGGAACAAGCCGGAAAACGCAGCCCCGCCCCCGCCGAAGCGCGCGGCGCCTTTACAACCACTTGGCGGCCTTTACCAATGATGAATGAAGGGGCTTGTCGCCCGTCTGAAGGGAGAAGGAGAAGATGTCCCAGTATCTTGCCGACTATGGCTGGGTCGCCTGGATCGTCATCGGGCTGATCGCCGGCGCCATCGCCAAGGCGGTGACGCCGGGCCGCGATCCCGGCGGCTGCCTCGTCACCATCGCGCTCGGCATCGGCGGCGCGCTGGTCGCCGGCTTTCTCGGCCAGGCGATCGGCTGGTACAATCCCGGCGAAGGCGCGGGCTTCCTGGCGGCGATCGTCGGCGCGATCCTGATCCTGATCGTCTACCGGCAGTTCGCCCGGCGCTGAACCGGAGCTTTCGGACCGGTTCAGCAACGATGAAGCGGCTGTCGCGTTAAGGGGGCACGACAGCCGCATCGGGCGGCTTCGTGCATCAGGAGTGCTTCATGATCCGTCCCCTCATCGCCGCCTCGCTGCTGGCCGTCGCGGCCGTGCCGATGGCCGCCCCCGTTCTCGCGCAGGACGCCGCGCAAGCGATCGCCGGCACCCGGCTCGACGTCGTCGCGACCGGCGAGACGCGCCGCGCGCCGGACATCGTCAACATCAATGCCGGCGTCGTCACCCAGGCGCAGAGCGCGACCGACGCGATCCGCCAGAACGCCGAGCGGATGGCGGCGGTGCGCCGCGCGCTCGAGCAGGCCGGCATCGCCGCGCGCGACATCCAGACCAGCAATGTCAGCCTGCACCCCGAATATCGCTATCAGGAGAACCAGCCGCCGCAGCTCGTCGGCTATCGCGCCTCCAACCAGGTCAATGTGCGCTTCCGCGACATCGCGGCGAGCGGGCGCATCCTCGACGCGCTGGTCGCCCAGGGCGCGAACCAGATCAACGGGCCGATGCTGGGCATCGACGCGCCCGAGGCGGCGCTCGACGAGGCGCGCACGGCCGCGATCGCCGATGCCCGCGCCCGCGCCGATCTCTATGCCCGCGCGCTCGGCATGCGGGTCGTGCGCGTGCTCTCGGTCAGCGAGGCGAACGCCGTGCCGGCCCCGCCCGTGCCGGTGCTGCGCATGCAGGCGGCCGACGCGCGCGGCGAAGCGACCAGCATCGAGCCCGGCGAGCAGGTGCTGAGCGTCAGCCTGACGGTCAGCTTCGAATTGCAGTAGGAACGAAAAGGGCCGCCCCCGGGGGCGGCCCTCGTCCGTTCACATCCGACGATCCGTCAGCGCACGCTGCCGCGACGCACCAGATTGACGATCGCCAGCAGGATCACGGCGCCGACCAGCGAAACGAGGAAGGCCGTGAGGCTGAGCGGCGCCTCGTTGATGTTGCCGCGGTTGAAGATCATGCCGCCGATGAACGCGCCGACGACGCCGACGACGATGTTGAGCAGGATGCCCTGCTGCGCGTCGGTGCGCATGATGATGCTGGCGAGCCAGCCGACGATGCCGCCCACGATCAACCAGATGATAATGCCCATCTTCTATTCTCCTCCTGACCGCGACGCCCCCAATGTTACAGCGGCGGTCCGATCATAAAGACGCGCCAGCGGCGGTCTTGTTCCTGCGCCGGGCATCGGCGAGGCAGGGAGGAATATGCGCTTCCGGCGCACCGCCGGAAAGAGATTCGATCAATATTTCTGCTGGCGCTCGTAGAGCGTCTTGTAGTGCTGGATGCGCGTGACCCTCAGACCCGGCATGCCGGAGCGATCGACGGCGCGCTGCCAGCCGGCGAACTCCTCCAGGCTGAGGCCGTAGCGTTCGCACGCCTCGTCGACGGAGAGCAGCCCGCCGTTCACCGCGGACACCACCTCGGCCTTGCGGCGCACGACCCAGCGCGTGGTCGAGGGCGGCGGCAGCGAATCGAGCGTCAGCGGCTCGCCGAGCGGCCCGATCACCTGGGCGGGGCGGATTTTCTGGTTCTCGATCATTCGTACCTCGAAACGAAACACACGGTTCGGCGATCGACGACGCCGCACTCCTCCTTGCGGTACCGGCAAAGCATTGAAGGAACGCTAAAATGCGACGGTAAACGTCTCGGTGAAGAGGGTGAATCAAAGGTAAAGGCGGACCCTGCGGGAATCACGGCCTGCGCTCCGCCTCGTCGCGGTTGAAGCTGCCCCGCTGCGCCGTCAGCGCCTGGCGCCAGTCCGGGCCGGCGAGCAGGATCTCGGTGATCGGCTCCTCCTCGATCGCCGCCGCGCCCGCGCCCTGCCCGGTCTTGGCGGCGATGCCGGCCGCGCGCGCCGCGGCGAGCGCCGCGAGCAGCACCGCATGGTCGAGCGGCGCCTCCTCATGCTCCGCCTTGGGGGGATGTCTCATCTCCATCGCCCGCCTCCCTATCGAAAGAGAGTGAAGAGGCGGTAAAGCAAGGCGGGGGTGGGCGCGGGCGGCCTCAGCCCCTATCTAGCGCCGCGATGGACGCGGATTTCCAGCTCG
>CAZTPD010000057.1:0-12859 GCA_964614625.1 uncultured Sphingosinicella sp.
CCGCCACCGAGCCGATCGCCACGCCGATCGAGAAGATGGCGAGGAACAGGCTGGCCACCGCCTTGTCGGCGGTCAGCACGTTCTTCACCAGCGGCGGGAACTGGATGAACAGCACCGCGCCGATCGTCCAGAAGAAGCTGATCGAGCAGATGGCGAGGAACAGGCGCGGGATGTGCATCGTCGCGCGGACCAGCGCGATCGACGAGCGCAGCACGTTGAGGTCGATCCGGTGGCCTTCCTCCAGCGCCGGGGCGGACGGCACCTGGCGGCCCGAGGCGTAGCCGACGAGCGCGATCAGCACGACGGCGACGGCGGAGGCCTCGACCGGGATCACGCCGGCGAGGATCGTGCCGCCGAGGATGGCGATATAGGTGCCGGCCTCGACCAGCCCGGTGCCGCCCAGCACTTCGCCGGGCTTCAGGTGCTGCGGCAGGATCGCATATTTGATCGGGCCGAAGAAGGTCGAATGGATGCCCATGGCTAGCAGGGCGGCGAGCATCAGGGGGATGGCGAAGGCATGGACCGCCATGCCCCGCCAGGCCATCAGCAGGCCGGCGGCGCCGACCAGCATGATGAGGATCTCGCAGAATTTGACGATGCGGATGATCCGCGCCTTGTCGCGCGCGTCGGCGAGCTGCCCGGCGAGCGCCGAGAGCAGGAAGAAGGGGAGGATGAACAGCCCGGTCGCGATCGCGCTGAACCAGGTCTCCGACGCCTCGTCGTCATAGACCTGATAGACGACGAACAGCACCATCGCGTTCTTGAACAGATTGTCGTTGAACGCGCCCAGCAACTGGGTGGTGAACAAGGGCAGGAAACGCCGCTTGCGCAGCAAAGGCAGGGAGGTGTCGGCCATGGCGGGCTATCGCCCCTGACGATCCGGAGCGCCTCAGCCCGCCGTCGGGACCGGGCGGAAATCGCGCACGAAGCGATCGAGCAGCCGCACCGTGATGCCCGCCGCGCCGGAGGGGACGGTGGGCTGGGAATCGCTGCGCCACGAGGTGCCGGCGATGTCGAGATGCGCCCAGGGCGTCGTCGGCGCGATGAAGGAGCCGATGAAATGCGCGCCGGCGCCGGCGCCGGGCGCGCTGTCCGCGATGTCGCGGATGTCGGCGATCGGCGATTCCATCGCGCTGGCATAACGTTCGTTGAGCGGCATCCGCCAGAGCGGCTCGCCCGACGCCTCGCCGGCGGTGAGGAGCTGGTCGGCGAGCCCGTCGTGCCGCGAGAAGAGACCGGCATAATCGGAGCCGAGCGCGGTCACGATCGCGCCGGTCAGCGTCGCCACGTCGACGATCGCGGCCGGCCGGAAGCGCCGGTCGGCATAGGAGACGGCGTCGGCGAGGACGATGCGCCCTTCCGCGTCGGTGTTGAGCCGCTCGATCGTGCGGCCGCCATAGGCCGCGACCACGTCGCCCGGCCGGGCCGCGCCGCCGCCCGGCATGTTGTCGGCCAGCGCCGCCACCGCGACGACATGGACCGGCGCGCCGCTGCGCGCGAGGCTGAGCACCGTGCCGACCACCGCGGCGGCACCCGCCATGTCGCCCTTCATCCGCCACATATTGTTGGCCGGCTTGATCGAGATGCCGCCCGAATCGAAGGTGATGCCCTTGCCGGCCAGCACGATCGGCTGGCCCTCGGCGCCGCGCCCGCGATATTCGATGATCAGCATCCGGGGCGGACGCTCCGAGCCCATGCCGACCGAGAGGATCGCGTTCATGCCCAGCCGCTCCATCTGCGGCACGTCGAGCGCCTCGATGGTGACGCCCGACACGCCGCGGAAGGCTTCGCGCGTGCGGGTGACGAACGCCTCGGGAGAGAGCGTGTTGGCGGGCTCGGTGATGAGGTCGCGGGCGAAATAGACGCCTTCGGACAATGCCTCGCCCCGGCCGCGCCACTGCGCCTGCGCGTCCCCGGCGAGCGGTGTCACGACGGTAAGCGGGGCGTCCTGCCCGGCGCGGCGGGGGCGCTCGGGATTTTCGGAGCGATAGCGATCGAAGCTGTAGCCGCCGAGCCGCGCGCCGACGCCGATCTGGACCAGCGCATGGGCATTGTCGGCATAGCCGCCGGCGGCGATCGCCACCGGCCCGTCCTCGCGCGCCGTCTCGCGCGCGGCGGTGCCGCCGACATTCTGGAGCCGCACGTCCTCGGGCGCGTCGCCGGCCGTGCCGACGATGAGGATCTGCGACCAGGGGCCGATGCCGCGCAGGCTCAGCGTGCTCGACGCGCGATAGCGGAAATTGGCGGCGGTCAGCGCCCGCGCCACCGCCTCGCGCGCGGTAGGATCGAGCATCGCGCCGCGCGTCGCCAGCTCCTCGGCGGCGCCCAGCGGCAGGACGAGCGCGCCGCCGGCCGGCGCCTCCGTCGAAAAGGCGATCGGCCGCGCCGCGACGGCCGCCGTCGCGAAGGTGGAAGCAAGAAGGGCGAGGGCGGCAAGGCGGCGCATCCGGGTCTCCGTCGATCGATGGAAAGGCTCTGTTTGGCCGACCAGCGGAGCGCGCACAAGCCTCCCATTTCGCGCGCATTGGGGCTAGAAGCCGGTGTTTCGATGTTGACGCTGCCCAATCTGCTCACGCTTTCGCGCATCCTGGCGGTGCCGATCCTGGTCTTCCTGCTGTGGAAGCCGGGCTGGTACGATTATGCCGTCACCTTCGTGCTCTACTGCCTGGTCGGCATCACCGATTATTTCGACGGCTATCTCGCCCGCGCGCAAGGGACCGTGTCGCGGCTCGGCCAGTTCCTCGATCCGATCGCCGACAAGATCATGGTGGCGGCGGTGATCGTCATGCTGATCGCGCGGCCGCCGGCCGATCCGGGCTTCGGCGGCCCGATCATCGCCGACTGGCACCTCATCCCCGCGCTCGTCATCCTGCTGCGCGAGATCACCGTCTCCGGCCTGCGCGAGTTCCTCGCCAGCCTCTCCGTCTCGGTGCCGGTCAGCCGGCTCGCCAAGTGGAAGACGACCTTCCAGCTCGTCGCCCTGGGCGCGCTCATCCTCGCCGGCGCGCTGCCGCACTGGCCGTGGGTGCATCAGCTCGGCCTTGCCAGCCTGTGGGCGGCGGCGGCGCTGACCCTGGTGACCGGCTGGGACTATCTGCGCGTCGGCCTCAGGCACATGGACTGAGACGGCGGCGGCGTCACGCCGCCGTCTTCAGCGCGTCGGCGAGCAGGCGGAACTCCTTCTCCCGCGGCGAGCCCTTGCGCCAGACCAGGGCGATGCGACGGGTGGGATGCTCGGCGTCGAGGCGCCGGGCGACCACGCCGGTCCCGTCGAGGATGCCCGCCTTCACCGCCATCTGGGGGATCAGCGTCATGCCCAGGCCGTTGTCGACCATCTGGACGAGCGTGTGCAGCGAGGTGCCGAGGATCGAGGCCTCGGCGCGCAGCTCCGGCCGGTTGCAGGCGGACAGCGCATGATCCTTGAGGCAGTGGCCGTCCTCGAGGAGCAGCAGGCTGTTCTCGTCGATCGCCGAGGCGGGCACGCAGTCGGGCAGCCCCTCCGCCCCGCCGGGCGGGAAGGCGACCATCAGCCGGTCGTCGAACAGGGGCGCCGAATCGACGTCGCCGCAGGCATAGGGGAGGGCGAGCAGCACGCAATCGAGCTTGCCGCGATGCAGCGCGTCGCAGGCCGCCTGGCTGGGCTCCTCGCGCAGATAGAGCCTGAGATCCGGCCATTGCTCGCGCAGGCGCGGCAGCAGGGTGGGGAGGAGGAAGGGCGCGATCGTCGGGATCACGCCCATGCGCAGCTCCCCGGCGAGCGGCTCGCCCGCCGCCCGGACCATGTCGGTGAGATCCTCGGCCTCGCGCAGGATGCGCTGCGCCTTGTCCGCGACTCGGATGCCGAGCGGGGTGAAGCGCACGACGCGCCGGGTGCGCTCGACGAGCGTGACGCCGATCAGCGTCTCCAGCTCCTTGATCCCCGCCGACAGCGTCGATTGCGTGACGAAGCAGGCGTCCGCGGCGCGGCCGAAATGGCCGTGCGTCTTCAGCGCCACGAGATATTGAAGCTGTTTCAGCGTCGGCAGATGCACGTTCATTCAGGGCACTTTCCGGTGGTTCCGGAAAGGGGCATACACTAATCGTCTCACTCGATCAATAGATGCGATCTAATCAATTGGAACGATATATATCTATGTTATATGCGGCGCACAAGATTTTTGACGCAGCGCACAACAGGAGAAAGTCGCATGCTTACCGTTGGTGACAAGCTTCCCGAACTGACCCTCCCGGTCCAGCAGGGCACCGCCGCCCTTCCGGCGGGCGAGACGATCGACCTGGCCGAGACCAACGGGAAGTGGAAGATCCTCTTCTACTGGCCGAAGGACTTCACCTTCGTCTGCCCGACCGAGATCGTCGGCTATGGCGAGCTCCAGCGCGACTTCGCCGACCGCGACGCGGTGCTGATCGGCGCCTCGACCGACACCGCCCACGTCCACTTCGCGTGGCGCCGCTCGGACGAGCAGCTCGCGGGCGCCGACTTCCCGTGGATCGCGGACAACGGCGCGCAGCTCGCCTCCGCGCTCGGCATCCTCGATGCCGGCGAGCATGTCGCGTTCCGCGCGACCTTCATCGTCGATCCGGACAATGTGATCCAGCATGTCACGGTGAACGGCCTCAATGTCGGCCGCAACCCGGCCGAGACGCTGCGCATCCTCGATGCGCTCCAGACCGACGAGCTGTGCCCGTGCAACTGGACGGCCGGCGAAGAGGTTCTGCGCCCGGCGGCTTAACCCCCCCAAGCCCCGAACCGGGTCACGGACCTCGAAGGGGCGCGGCGACGCAGGTTGCCGCGCCCTTTTTGCAACCGCCGCGGGCGGCTAGGATGCCGCGCGCGTGGAAAAGGAAACGCACATGTCCCTCAAGGAATTCGCCGACGCACTTCCCGAATATGCGAAGGATCTCCGGCTCAACATCGGCTCGCTGCTCGCCGACCAGACGCTCGGCGACGCGCGCAAATACGGCCTTCTCCTCGCCTGCGCCCACGGCACCGGCTACAAGCCGATCGTCGCGGCGGCCGAGGCCGAGGTCGCCGGCAAGCTCGACGACGCCTATGCCAATGCCGCCCGCGCGGCGGCGGCGGTGATGGCGATGAACAACGTCTATTACCGTTTCGTCCATCTCGCCTCGAACCCGGTCTACGAGACGCTGCCGGCCAAGCTGCGCATGAACGTCATCGGCTCGCCCGGTATCGACAAGGCGGATTTCGAGCTGTTCAGCCTGGCGGTGAGCGCCCAGAACGGCTGCGGCATGTGCATCGACAGCCACGAGCGCGTGCTGAGCCAGCACGGCGTGAAGGCCGAGACGATCCAGGCCGCCGCGCGCATCGGCGCGGTGATGACGGCGGTGGCGACGGTCCACGCCACGCTCTGACGCCAAGGCGGCGCGCGGCGGCTACTCGCCGCGCGCCGGCAGCGTCCATTCGACCGCGAGGCCCGGCCCGGCGTCGCCGAGGCGCAGCGGCGCGCCGTGCAGCTTGGCGACGGCGGCGACCAGCGACAGGCCGAGGCCGAAGCCCGGCACCGCCTCCGCCTCGGGCGCGCGGAAGAAGCGTTCGATCACCCGTTCGCGTTGCTCCGCCGGAATCCCCGGCCCGGTGTCGGCGACGCGCAGCCGCACGCCGTCCTCCTCACGCGACGCGGACAAGGCGATGCGCCCGCCGGACGGGGTGAACTTGATCGCATTGTCGAGCAAGTTGCTGACCGCCTGGAAGATGAGGTCGCGATCGCCGACGACCTCGAGGCCGGGGCCGATCCGGATGTCCATCGCCAGCCCGCGCTCCTCGGCCTGGGGGGCGTGATAGTCGGCGGCGTCCTCGAGCAGGGCGGACAGGTCCACCCGGCGCATTTCCGGCTGGTGGCGCTGGGCCTCGATCCGCGAGATGCGCAGCACCGCGTCGAACATCCGCGCGAGCCGGTTGGCCTCCTCCGCCGCGCTTTCGATCAGCGCCGCGCGCCGGCCGGGCGCCGCCGCCTGGAGCGCGTTGAGCTCGGCCTGGAGCCGGGTGAGCGGCGTGCGCAGCTCGTGCGCGACGCTGTCCGACACCCGCCGCACCGATTCGACCGAAGTCTCGATCCGCGCGAGCATCAGGTTCAGCGTCTCGCTCAGCCGATCGAAATCGTCGCCGGTGCCGCGCACGGGAACGCGCTGCGAAAGGTCGCCCTCCATCACCCGCCGGGCGGCGCCCCCCACCGCCTCGATCCGCCGGCCGATGGCGCGGCTCATCAGCGCGCCGCCGACGATGCCGAGGATGAGCAGCGTCGGCAGCGCCCAGACGCTGACCTCCCTGATCCCTTCTTCCATCTCGTCCAGATCCTCGACGTCCCGGCCGAGCAGCAGGCGGGCGCCATCGGGCAGCGCAATGTCGAGCAGCAGCGCCTCGTGATCCTCCTCATAGCCGTCGAGATAGACGTCCGCGTCGATCAGGCGCCAGCTTTGCCCCGCTCTTGCCGCCGGCAGGTTCGGAAGATTCGTCGTGATGGTCCGGCCGTCCGCGTCGATCAGCGCATGATAGGCCCGCCGCTTCGCCGGCGCCTCGACGCGCCGCTCCAGCGCCTCGGCCATCCGCGCCGGCTCCATCCCCCGGCTCATCTCGATGAATTGCGTGGCCTCGGCGCGGATGTCCGCGCGCACCGCGTCCAGCCGCCCGTGGATGCTGACCCAGTAGAAGAGGGCGAGCAGCACCGAGATCGATGCGGTGAACAACACGACGTAGAGCAGGGCCAGCCGGAAGGAGAAGCTGCCGAGTAGCTTCATTGCCCGGCCCGCATCCGGTAGCCGGCGCCGCGCACCGTCTCGATCAGCGGGGTAGCCGCGCCGCGCTCGATCTTCTGGCGCAGGCGGCTGACATGCTGGTCGACGACATTGGTCTGCGGATCGAAATGATAGTCCCAGACATGCTCGAGCAGCATCGAGCGCGTCACCACCCGGCCGGCGCCGCGCGCGAGATATTCGAGGATGCGGAACTCGCGCGAGGTCAGATCGATGCGCTGGCCGCCGCGCCGCACGATCCGGCCGAGCAGGTCGATCTCCAGATCGGCGATCCGGATCGTGGTCGGCTCGGCGAGGCCCGGCGCGCGCCGCCCGAGCGCCTCGGCGCGCGCGACCAGCTCGGACAGCGCGAAGGGCTTGGCGAGATAATCGTCCCCGCCCGCGCGCAGGCCCTTCACCCGCTCGTCGGTGTCGCCCAGCGCGGACAGCAGCAGCACCGGCGTGGCGTCGCCGGTCGCGCGGATCGTCTGGAGGATGGCCAGCCCGTCCACCCGCGGCAGCATCCGGTCGAGGATCAGGAGATCGTAGGATTCGGACGTTGCGGCGATCAGCCCGGCCTTGCCGTCGGCGACATGCGTGACGATGTGGCCCGCCTCGCGCAGCCCCGCGCCGACATAATCGGCGACCCGCCCGTCATCCTCGATCAGCAGGATCTGCATCGCCTCGCTTTGTCAGCCTTCCGCGCGCGGCGGAAGCGCGCGGGCGCGAACATGACGATTTTCAAATGTTGCGGCAATCCGGCGCAGACGGGAAGGGCGCAGGATCGCGGGATGTTCGCGCGCGAGAACGGCCTCCTGATGGCGGCGATGGTCCGCTTCCTGCTGTGGGCGACCCGCAATGCGGGGCCGCGTCGCGGCTAGCCTTCGATCCAGCTCCGGCTCGCCTCGATCCGGGCGATCTCCCGCGCGCTCATCGCGGCGACGAAGCGGTTGTCCGAAGCCGTGCCGCGCGCCAGCACGGCGAGGCCGTCGTCCAGGCGCTCTTCGGCGGCGGCCAACTCGCGCAGCGCGGCGAACTGGATGCGGTCGCACGGATGATGCGCGGCGAAGCTTTCCACCAGGTCGCGGGCGTCGCCCTCGTCATGATTGGCGGCGAGCGCGAGCAGCGCCTCGCTCGACGTGCGGGTCAGGATACCGGCGATCTCGCACCGCGCCACGTCGAAGCGGTACTGGCTGAGGAAGGGCTGGTGCGGCAGCGCTTCCATGATGTTGATCGACACCGACATCTCGTCGGCGGGGAGCTGGTTGTGGACGTCCCGGTGCGCCCGGTAGAGCATCACCTTGCCCGGATCGAGCTTGCTCTTCTCGACGAACCGCAAGTCCACCTTCTCGCCCGGCACGCCGACCACCTGATCATAATCATATTCGTAATATTCGCTCCAGTAGCCCGGCCCGAGATAGCCGACCGTCAGGAACGAGAAATTGTGGTCGTGCGGCACGCCGTAGAAGAAGGGCGAGGCGCCGCTGGACCTGAACAGGCTGTCGCGGGGGCTGGGCCAGAAATTGGCGCGGATGAAATATTTCTCGCTCGCCCGGTGGAGCATGATGACCTGCGCGCTGTAATCGTTCTCCCGCTCCTGGCGGGCGCAGCGGTCCTTCAGCTCGGCGACGGCGATGTCGGCGAGGAAATCGCGGTTGGCGGCCAGCCCCTTCAGCAGCGGCCCCATCGCGGCGAAGCTGTCCTCGTCCCTCGGATCGAAGCGCGGCTCGTTGAGCGCGGCGATCAGATCGCCCAGCGCGACCGGCGCGGCGTCGGGGCAGGAGACGACGCGCGGCATCAGGCGGCCTCGCGCGCGGCGGCCGCGCCGTTCAGCCGCTCCAGCGTCGCCGACGCGGCGGCGCGCACGTCGGCATGGGGATCGCGCGCGGCCATGGCGGCCAGGCGCGGCAGCGCGGCGCGCGCGTCGATGCCGAGCAATTCGCGCATCGCGTGCCAGCGCACGAAGAAGCGCGGATGATCGAGGAAGCCGGCGATCGCCGCGAAGGCCGCATCGCCGCCGCCGAGCTTGCGCAGCAATGTCGCCATCATCTGGATGCGCGAATCGGCGTCGTCGGTGGCGCTGCATCCCAGATAGGTGCCGGTGGCGGCGTCATATTCGACGCCGAGCGGCGCCTGATCGGCCTTGATCACCGCCTGGAGCAGCAGGAAATTGGCCGAGGCGTGATCGACGATATAGCTCTGCGACCGGCCGTCGATCACCAGCACCTCGCCGTCGGCGACGCGCCGGCTGCCGACATGGCGGCAGGTGCCGGCCCCGGCGGCGGTGAAATCGCCGGCGATCGGCGGCGCTTCCCAGAAGGACAGGGTCGCGCCGCCCGCCCGCACGAACTTGAGCACGGTGACCTGGCCGCTGAAATTGATAGAGCCGCCCCGTCCGCCGCTCTTGTGGGCGGCGAGCTCGACGGCCCGCGTGACTCCCGCGGCGACCATGACATGCGCGTCCTCATAGACGAGCAGGCCGCTGTGCATGTCGTTCTTGAACGCCCGGAAGGGCGGCATGAAATAGGGATCGTCCCGCGTCGCGGCGGCGAGCTCGCCGACCAGGACATCGACCCAGAAATCATTGGCGAAGGCGACCCGGAAGGCTTCGGCGAGCGCGGCGGCGTTCCGGGGCTGGGCACCGGCGACCAGCGCGGCGAAATGCCGCTGGACGGGGCCGTCGCTCCACTGCATGCCGAGCGCGTTGATCTTCGCCTGCGTGGCGCGCTGGCGGGTGCGATCGCGAACCCAGGCGTCGAGTTCCCTGCCTACGATCATATCCGCCTCTTCAAAATAGCGATGCCCGGACGAGGGCGCTGGACCTCGCAATGCTCCTTAGCCGCCAAGTCCTTTCGGAAGGCCTAAGCAGGCGCTACAGGCCGCGATCGCCACGATGCACCAGACGGCGGGGTCGTTGAGCCTCCTGAGGAAGTGTCGTACCCGGCGTCGGCCCTGCGGAAAGAAGCGGTCGCTTGCGAAGATCATACCCTTTCACAGGTCCGAAACGACGCGACCCGGTCCAGGGAAACTGCAAGTGGTTTCCCTGGACCGGTCCGGTGAAGCGATGAATGTTCGTGGATAGCCGCCCGTCTTAGAGCGCGACCCAGATGGCGATGCCGGCGGCAACGCTCAGGCAGATCATTCCGCCCACTTCCTGCTGCTTGGTCGAGCCGGAAACGGCGACCTCGGTGGCAAGCTCGGGCAGATCCTCGACCTCGAAACGAATCTTTTCCATGGTGTCACGCTTCCCTGTTCTTGGTTTTGACAGGAAAGTTTTCGCAGCCAATCGTTGAAACTTTGCTAAGATTCGGTGTGGCCGGAAGTAGAGGCGAAGTTGTGGCGACGATCAGAAATCGTTGCTTTCCCGTTCCTCTCTAAATGCCTCGCGCAACTCGACAAGCCGCTCTAGCTCGCTGCGATCCCGCCGTATCATGCGGGAATAATGCAGGAATCCGGTCGCCAGGATCGCGATCGAGGCCAGCGCCACGCCGATCGGCAGCCAGGGCTCGGCGGCAAAATGCGCCAGCAGGCCGCTGCCGGGACCGCGCTCCAGCGCGGCCCCGAAGCCGAGGCCGATGAGCATCCCGGGAACCGCCCCGATCAGCCCCAGGCGCGTGCGCTTGATCGTCGCCTTCAATCGGGCGATCGTTTGATCGAGCATCTCTTCCGTGCTGCCGGCCAGGCTCTTCAGCTCGAGCTTGCGCAGATGGCGCTGGCGGATGCTGCCGAACAATATCAGGGCGATCGCGGCGCCGCCGGCCAGGAGTGCTTCGGTCTGCGGATTGGACAGCGCCAGGATCAGCACCACCGCCGAGACAATGATCGCGAGCGCGGCGTCCATGATCTGCGCGCGCCGGGCGCCGCGCGCGACCGCCTCGGCGGTGCGGCGCAGCGCCGCCATTTCGGCCGGGTCGGGCTCCTGGCGCCACATGTCGCCGAGGCGATCGAGATCGAAATCGGTCATCGGGCCTGTTCCAGCATGGCCTTCAGCGCCGTCTTGGCGCGGGAGAGGCGCAGCGCGAGCGCATTGGGGGCGATGCTCAACATGTCCGCGATCTCCGCGTAGCTGAATCCTTCGAGAACGAGAACGATGACTTCGCGCTGCGGCACCGGCAGCCGCCGCGTCGCTTCCAGCAGCGCGCGGCGATCGCTGGCGTCAATCGCGCTTTCCTCCGGATTGGGGGCTTCGGTCTCCAGCTTCTCGGGGATTTCGGCGGTTGGCGGCTGGCGCACCTGCTTGGCGACGAAGGAGATCGCCCGGTTCTGCGCGATCCGGGCGATGAACGTCCTCAGGCTGGCGTCGGCGCGATAGCTGGGCAGCGCCTGCCACACGGCGAGCAGGATCTGCTGAGTCAGATCCTCGCGCAGCGCCGGATCGGCCTCATAGGTCATGGCGATGCGGGTGATGAGCGCGCCATGCTCGGCGACGATGCGCTCGAACGGCGGCTGCCCGCCTTCAGCCCTGTCCGATAAAGTGGCCACCGGTCCGCCCGCTCCCCCGTCCGGGATTGTCGCATAAGCCGGCGATCAATCACATAGGCGATGGACGCCGCAAAGCGCGCAAATCCTCACGTCCCGCGGCGAGACAGGCGGACGGCCAGGTCTTGCCGCCGGGCGGGGCGGCTCAATCGGCGAGGCCCAGCAGCCAGCGCGCGAGATTGGCCGGCGCCACCTGCGCGCCCGGCGCGTTGCGGGCCAGCTCGAAACGGTGCGTCATGATCCAGTTCAGGCAATCGCCCCGGCTTTCGAACAAAGGATAATTGTCCCGCGCCGGCCGCCGCGATTCCTCGTCGATCAGGAAGCGCGCGCCGCGCCGGCAGCCGGGCGCGCCGGGCCAGTCGCGCATCGGCGCGCACACCGCGGGCACCCAATAGGTCTTCGCGCCGTCGAGCGCGTCGACATTGGCCTTGCGCATGGCCCTGTCCTCTCCCGATGCCGATACTAACACGGAGCCGGCGCGGCGGACAGGGCCGCCGCCGCGCCGGCTGTTTTGCCGTTCCGTTCTCAGGCGAGATCGAAACGATCGGCGTTCATCACCTTGGTCCAGGCGGCGACGAAGTCCTTCACGAACTTCTCCTCATGCCCGTTCTCGGCATAGACCTCGGCGATCGCGCGCAGCTCCGAATTGGAGCCGAAGACGAGATCGGCGCGGCTCGCGCGCCAGGTCTCGCCGCCGCTGGCGCGGTCGGTGGCGACATATTCCTCGTCGCCGCTGCCATCGACCGCCTTCCAGGCATTGGTCATGTCGAGCAGGTTGACGAAGAAATCGTTGGTGAGCTGGCCGGACCGCCTGGTGAAGTGGCCGTGGCCGCGCTCGCCATGATTGGCGCCGAGCACGCGCAGGCCGCCGATCAGCACCGTCATCTCGGGCGCCGAGAGGCCGAGCAATGCGGCCCGGTCGAGCATCATCTCCTCGGTCTTCACCCGCAGCTTCCTGGGCAGATAGTTGCGGAAGGCGTCGGCCTCGGGCTCAAGCACCGCGAAGCTCTCGGCGTCGGTCTGCTCATCGGTGGCATCGCCGCGGCCGCCGGAGAACGGCACCGGGACATTGAGCCCGGCATCCAGAATCGCTTTCTCCAGCCCGACCACGCCGCCGAGCACGATGGCGTCGGCCATCGACAGCGGCCCGCGCGCCGCGTCCAGCTTGGCGAGGACGTCGGCCAGCATCGCGGGCTCGTTGACCTCCCAATCCTTCTGCGGCGCGAGGCGGAGGCGCGCGCCGTTGGCGCCGCCGCGATGGTCCGATTTGCGGTAGGTCGAGGCCGAGGCCCAGGCCGTCTTGACGAGCTGGCTGACGGTGAGGCCGCTCGCCGCGATCCGCTGCTTCGCGGCCGCCACGTCGGCGTCGGACGGCGTTGTCCCGGCGGGCACCGGATCCTGCCAGATCAGATCCTCGGCCGGGACTTCCGGCCCGAGATAACGCGCCTTCGGCCCCATGTCGCGATGGCACAGCTTGAACCAGGCGCGGGCGAAGGCATCCTTGAACGCCTCATGGTCGTTGCGGAACTTCTCCGAGATCACGCGGAATTCCGGGTCCATCTTCAGCGCCATGTCCGCCGTCGTCATCATCGTCGGCACCTTCCTGCCCGGCACGTGGGCGTCGGGGGCCATG
>CAZTPD010000058.1:0-12434 GCA_964614625.1 uncultured Sphingosinicella sp.
ACCGGCTGGGCAAGGAGATCGGCGACAGCCCGGTGACGCCGGCCCAGGCCGCGTCCCTGCTCGGCCTCGTCGCCGACGGCACGCTGTCCGGCACGCTCGCCAAGCAGGTGTTCGAGATCATGCTGGAGACGGGCGACAATCCCGAGAAGATCGTCGAGGAACGCGGGCTTCGGCAGACCAGCGACACCGGCGCGATCGAGGCGGTGATCGCCGAGGTCATGGCGGCCAACGCGGACAAGGTCGCCGAATATCGCGGCGGCAAGGACAAATTGTTCGGCTTCTTCGTCGGCCAGACGATGAAGGCGATGGCCGGCAAGGCGAACCCGCAGGTGGTGAATGAGCTGCTGAAGAAGGCGCTGGGGTGAGGCCTTCCGGAAGCAGCGTGAGAACGATATAAACGGCGCATGACGCGTCGCACGATTTCGCGCATCGGCACCTTGCTGGCCCTTTGCTATGTGCTCGCTTTCGTTCTCTACATTTTCAGGGCTGGCGTCAGTGATGGTGGCGCCCTTCTCGGCGGTATCGTGATCGCTCTGTGGATCATTGCGCCTGTGCTCTGCGCGGCGGCTTTCGTGAACGCCTCGCCGACGCGATTTGGGGCGGCCATCTTCCTGCTGTTCGAATTGGCGCTGATCTCGTGGACCATCTGGTTCACCATCGACGCCTATCTCTACGGCAATTCGACCGCGGCGGTCGGTCTGCTGATCCTGCCGGGCATCCAATTGTGCACGGTCCTCGCCGCCTTCCTGATCGCGCTCGTCTGTGGCTGGCGGATGCGGCCGGATTTCCTGAAGGACTGATTGCCGCGCCCGAAGCCGATGCGGACAAGGTCGCCGAATATCGCGGCGACAAGGCCAATCCGCAGGTGGTGAACGAGCTGCTGAAGAAGGCGTTGGGGTAATTCCCCTCCACCCGGGGGGCGGGTGGAGGGGGGACGCGGGGGAAACGCGCGCCCGTTCCGTCTATCACCGCGCCGCGACGGTCAGCATTCCCTCCATCATCGGATGATAGCGGCAGTAGAAAGCGATCCTGCCGGCGCGCCGCACCGTCATCCGCCGGCTTTGGCGCGCGGCCAGAACCATGTCGAAACTTCCGTCGCGCGCGGTCGCCGTATGGGGGACGATGTCGCGATTGACCCACAGGATCGTGTCGCCCGCCCTGATGCCCGACGGGACGGGTCCGAAGCGCATGTTCGCCATCGCGATGACATGTTCGCGCGGGGCGTTCGCGCCGCCGAGAAAAGGGAGCATCGCCGCGACGACGGTGCCCCGCAATATGTCGCGGCGGTTCACGGCAATTCCCGCGCAAGCTGCTCGGCATGATGCTGATGCGCGGTGAACAGGGCGAGGCCGGCTTCGAGCAGGCTCTTCAGCTCGGCATTGTGCGCGGCCGGGATGAGCGTCGTGCGGAGCGCCGTGTTGACGGCCTGGTGATAAGCCACCTCATTCTCGACATAGGCCCGATCGAACGCGGCGCCTTCGAGCGCCGACAGGCGCTGCCCGGCCTGCGTCGCGCCCTCGACGAGCGTCGCGCTGGTCGGGTTTGCTTCGGGCGTGACGCGCAGCCGCTGGACGAGCGCCAGCGCTTGCCGGTTCACCGCCTCATGGTCGCGCAGCATCGTCTCGGCAAAGGCGCGCACCTGCGGGTTGCGGGACCGTTCGAGCGCCTGGCGTGCCGCGTCGACGTCGATCTGGCCCGCCGTATAGGCGACATGGGCGATCTGCGGATCGGTGATGCCGGTGTCGTGGGCAGGCGCCGCGATCGCCAGGGCCGCGAGCGCGATGCCCGCCAACAGGCCGAATGTCCTCATCGTCATATCCTCCTGACAGAATGTGCTCCGGAAGCCGGGCCACATGTCTTGGATGCCGCGCGCCGCGCCCGGTTCCCGATTGCCGGCGGGAACCTCGCGCCGGCCGCGCCATCCAATCCGTCGAGTGCAACGGCGGGAGGACGCGCGTGGATTTCCAGTGCAGCGGAGAAGGCGACCGGGGCGATCCGCCGCGCGCGCCAGCGGGGGACGAACCGCCGACCCGATCGGAGATCGAACGGGCGGTGCGGGTGCTCATCGCGGCGACGGGGGAGGATCCCGACCGCGAAGGGCTCCGCGACACGCCGCGCCGGGTGGCGCGCGCCCATGACGAATGGTTCGCCGGCTATCGCACCGATCCCGCCCGGCTGCTCGAGACGACCTTCGACGAGGCCGACGGCTATGACGAGACGATCCTGTTGCGCGACATACCGCTGGTTTCCACCTGCGAGCATCATCTGGCTCCGATCATCGGCCATGCGCATGTCGCCTATCGGCCGAACCGGCGCGTGGTCGGGGTTTCGAAGCTGTCGCGACTGGTCGATGCCTATGCCCGTCGGCTGCAACTCCAGGAGCGGCTGACCAATCAGATCGGCCATGCGATCGAGGCCGGGCTGGCGCCGAAGGGCGTGGCCGTGATCATCACCGCCGCGCATGGCTGCATGTCGACGCGGGGCGTCAACCAGCACGGCGTTTCGATGGTCACGAAATGCTGGATCGGCGCCTTTCGCACCGATGCGGGCCTTCGCCGCGAACTGCTCCAGACGATCGATACATGCTAAGCGGGAACCTCGTTCGTCCGCGAGCATCCAATCCATTCCGGGAGGACGATGGATGACCGCCCAATCACGGCGCGATTATGAGATGCTCGACGATGTCGAGCTTGCCAGGCTCGTCGCCGCGCGCGATTCCGGCGCGGTGCGCCTGATCACGCAGCGCAACAACCAGCGCCTGTTTCGCGCCGCCTGGTCGATCCTTGCCCATCGGGCCGACGCGGAAGACGCGGTGCAGACGGCCTATCTGCGGGCCTTCGCCGCGATCGGCACGTTCGAGGGCAGATCGTCGCTGACGACATGGCTGACCCGGATCGTGATCAACGAGGCGCTCGGACGCGCGCGGGCGGCGAAACGGCGGCGGGCGCATCTCGAGCGGGATTCGGTCGCCTTTCTTCAGGATTACCGGGAAAAGCTGATGCAAGGTTCCATGAACGCGGCCTCGCCGGAAACGGCCCATGCGCGCGCGCAGCTTCGCAGCTTGATGGAAGCCGCGATCGCGCGCCTGCCCGAGCCGTTCCGGCTGGTCTTCGTGTTGCGCGAGATCGAGGCGCTGAGCGTCGAGGAGGTCGCGGAGACGCTCGGCCTGCCGACGGGGACGGTGAAGACCCGGCATTTGCGGGCGCGGCGGCGGTTGCGGAGCGACCTCGCGCCGCACATGAAGGACGCGCTGAGCGGCAGCTTCGCCTTCGCCGGCGCGGATTGCGAGGCGCTGACCGAACGGGTGCTGCGCGCCTTTTGTGCCGAGTCCGCCGAAGCGGGCGCGAAACCCGCGGGCCGGACATGATGCGGGGAGAGTGATCGGCCGGTCGAAGGGCGCATGCGGGTTTCCCGTCCCGGCGGCGTCTGGTCAATGGGCGTCGGCATCCCCCCAAGAAAGCCGGCGCCTCTCATCCGAGAGCCCCGTTGCGGGACGGCCTTGCCGTTTCCCGAAACGGGGAGTCGCGGCCCGGATCGCCAGAGGTCCGGGCCGCGGCGCGGATGGGCCAGTGGCAATCCTCAGGAGTATTTATGAGAATCAGCTTGTTCGCCGCCCTCCTCGCGGCGGGTGCTGCCGCGTCCCCGGCGCTCGCGCAGGACGACAATTTCACCGGCGTGCGCGGCGAGATCCGCGCCGGCTGGGACAATGTCCGCGTCAACGCGACCGCCCCCGATCCGGACGACGAGGACGAGACCCTCTCGGCCAGCGAGAGCGACGACGGCATCGCCTACGGCCTGGAGCTGGGCTACGATTATCAGAGCCCCGGCGGCTTCGTCGTCGGCGTCTATGGCGGCGCCGATTTCTCCAGCGCGGGCCAGTGCGGCGAGGTGCTGGGCGACGATCTCGCCTGCGTCGAGCCGGGCCGCAACCTCACCGCCGGCGTGCGCGGCGGCTTCGTGATCGGCGATTCCGTGCTGGTCTACGCCAAGGGCGGCTATTCCAACGGCCGGGTCCGCTTCGACTATGACGCGGACGTCGAGGACGACGAGAACGCGGCGTTCGCGTTGCGGCGCAATCGCGGCGGCTGGCATCTGGGCGGCGGCTTCGAGGTCGCGCTCAGCCGCAACCTCTACGCGAAGGCCGAATATACCTACACCGACTATGGCCGGTTCACCTACACCGACGCGGAGGACGAGGACTTCACCTTCCGGGCCGGGGCGAGCCGCCATCAGGCGATCGCCGGGATCGGCGTGCGCTTCTGACGAAGGGGAGGGGGCGCGGCGGTTCCGCCGCGCCCCCTTTCGCGCCTGTCCGGGCTACCGGACCCTTTCGCGAATGCCCCGACGGGTCTAGGCGGGGCCATGCGCCTCACCGTCGACGTCGAGCTGGACTATCATTTCCCGGATGCGGCCGAGGTGCTGCTCGCGCTCGAGGTCGCGCAATTGCCCGATCAGGTGCTGATCGAGGATCTGCTGACCGTTTCCGGCGGCGCGCCGCTGCGCACCGTGGCGGGCGAGGACGGGGTCGGCCGGCGCACCTGGACGCGCGGGGCGGGGCCGTTCCGCGCCGCCTATCGCGCGACCGTCGATGTCGAGCGGCCGGACGTTCCCCTCGTGGGCCGCGCGACCGTCCCGCTGAGCGAATTGCCGGCGGAGGTGGTGCGCTATATCTGGCCGAGCCGCTATTGCGAGAGCGACCGGTTCGAGGGCTTCGTCGAGCGCCGCTTCGGCGGCATCGAGGGCGGCGCCAGGGTCGCCGCGATGGCGGAGTGGATCCGCGCCGAGCTGGACTATGCGCCGGGCTCCAGCGACGGGCGCACCACCGCGTCGGACGCCTTCGTCGCGCGCTGCGGCGTGTGCCGGGATTATGCCCACCTGCTGGCTAGCTTCGCGCGGGCGGCGGGTATCCCGGCGCGGCTGGTCGGCGCCTATGCCTGGCGGCTCGATCCGCCCGATTTCCATGCGCTGGTCGAGGTCTGGCTGGACGACGGCTGGCACCTGGTCGATCCCACCGGCCTCGCCCCGATCGAAGGCGTGGTCCGCATCGGCGTCGGCCGCGACGCGACCGACATCGCCTTCATGACGATCTTCGGCACGGCGGAGATGAGGGGGCAGAGCGTGACGGTGACGCGGGTGGATTGAGAGGACCACCCCCCCTCTCTGCAAGGGAGGGGAGGAAAGACCGCCATGGGTGGAAGCGGATGCTCAGATGCCCTGACGTTGACGAACCTTGTGCATGAGGAACATCGCAAGGAAATTGAAAATCATGGCAAAAACGACAAGGGTGGAAACCCGGAACTGGAAGCCAAATATACTGCTCCCGGTGATAAGGGTCCAGAGCCCCATTCCGAGCAAGACGATTGCTATGAACCAAGAGATAAAGGCGAGCCGTCTCATCAGGTTAGTTTGTCAGATATTCGTGACTCCTTCAATGTCCGGTTTCTTTCGGATTAAAGCTCGCAAATGACCGCTGTCGGTTGAACGCAGTCACGAGAGCATTTCTAAAGCAGCCGCATCTGCGCGCCCTCCGGCGGGACGAACAGGTCGGTGCGGAGTGGCCACCGCTCCAGATTCAACCCATGCTTGCGGATCGCCCGTTCGAAGCGGGCCTTGAGCAGCTCGGCCCACGGTCCCTGGCCGCGCATCCGGGTGAAGAAGTTCGGATCGTTGTCGCGGCCGCCGCGCAGTTCGCGGATGATCGCCATCACCTTGGCGGCGCGCTCGGGATAATGCTCGTCGAGCCAGGCGCGGAAGAGAGGCGCGACCTCGTAGGGCAGGCGCACCGGCAGATAGAAGACACCGATCGCCCCGGCCTCGGCCGCCGCCTCGACGATATGCTCCAGTTCGTGATCGGTGATCGCCGGGACGACCGGGGCGATCGAGACATAGGCCGGGACGCCGGCCTCGGCGAGCCGCTTCACCGCCGCCAGCCGCTTGCGCGCCGCCGGGGCGCGCGGCTCCAGCGTGCGCGAGATGGCGGGGGTGAGCGAGGTGACGGAGAGCGCCACGCCGGCCAGCCGCTCGCGCCCCATCGGCGCCAATATGTCGAGATCGGCCAGCACCCGGTCGGACTTGGTGGTGATCGTCACCGGATGGCGCGTCTCGGCGAGTATCTCCAGGATCGACCGCGTGATGCGGTAGCGGCCTTCGATCGGCTGGTAGGGATCGGTGTTGGTCCCCATCGCGATCGGGCGGACCCGGTA
Organism: uncultured Sphingosinicella sp.; assembly: GCA_964614625.1. Classification (GTDB taxonomy): domain Bacteria; phylum Pseudomonadota; class Alphaproteobacteria; order Sphingomonadales; family Sphingomonadaceae; genus Allosphingosinicella. The sequence continues at coordinate 6,204 of CAZTPD010000058.1, forward strand.
GCCGCGTTTCGCCAGCTCGGCGCGCAGCAGCTTCGCGGCGTCGGGCTTGGCGAAGAGGCGGCTTTCGAAATCGAGGCCGGGGGAGAGATCGTGATAGGCGTGGGTCGGCCGGGCGAAGCAGTAGATGCAGCCATGCTCGCAGCCGCGATAGGGGTTGATCGAGCGGTCGAAGCCGATGTCGGGGGACTGGTTGCGGGTGATGATCGTTTTCGGGTGCTCGATCGTCACCGTGGTGCGCAGCGGCGGCGCGCCGTCCAGTTCCTCGCGCGCGTCCAGCCAGTCCCCGTCCGCCTCGCGGGTCGGCAGGTTGAAGCGGTCCGGGGTGCGGTTCTCGGGCGCACCCCGGCCGGGACGGGCGTCGGGCCGGGGCATAAGGGGATGATGCGCCGGTTAGGGGAACAGATCAAGAACATAAATGCTTACGAAACACCGTTCGCCCTGAGCCTGTCGAAGGGCTGTCCTTTCTTGCTTCCAACGCTCGCAAGAAAGGGCAGGGCTTCGACAAGCTCAGCCCGAACGGTTTTGGAGGGGGAGGAGGAAGAGAAAGGCCCGCTTATTGCCGCCCGGTTTCCGGCTCCGCCTCGGGGCCGCCCTGTCCCGTCATCGCGGTCTGCACGGGCTGGCGCGGGGGGATGCGCACCGCCGCCTCGCCGCGCATGCCGGGGAAGCGCGGCCACATGCCCTGGACGAGGGCGCGGCGGCTCGACGAGCGGTCGGCGGTCTGCTCCTCGTAGATCCAGTAGTTCCGCAGCACGATCGGGACGTAGCCGCGCGTTTCCCAATAGGGGATCGTCTCCATGAACAGCAGCGGATCGCTCTGGTCGTAGCGGGTGTTCCATTCCGCGATCGGCGCCGGACCGGCATTGTAGGAGGCGATGATCTTGGGGAGCAGCCCCCCGGTCGCGGGCAGGTCGCGCAGATATTCCAGATAGGTCTGGCCATATTCCATGTTGATCGACGGGATGTTGAGCTGCGCGGGCGTCACCGTCTCGCCGGTGCGCCGCGCCATGTGGCGGCCGGTGCCGGGCATCACCTGCATCAGCCCGCGCGCGCCGGCCGGGCTCACCGCCTCGGGCCGGAAATTGGATTCCTGGAGCGCATGGGCGAAGGCGAGGGCGCGATCGACCCGCCAGCCCCGGGGCGGCTGCCAGCTCGGCGAGGGATAGCGGTTGTGGACCGCGGTGCGCGTGCCGCGCGGGCCGTTATGGGCGAGCCACATCTGGGCGCTGGTGAGATTGAGCCGCGCGGCGAGGTGGAGCAGCGCCTCATGCTCGCGCGGCGGGCCGATCCGTGCCTGATGACGGATCAGCGTGTCGGCCAGCGTCGGCTCGCCCAGCTCGGCCAGCGCGACGGCGGCGCGCACGTTGCGGCGGACGGACAGCGCGCGCCATTCCTCGGCGCTCAGCGGATCGAGCGCGGCGGGCACGGCGCGGACGCCCAGCGCGCTCTGCGCGAGCAGGCCGTAGAAGGTCTCGCCCAGGCGCGCGGCGGTCTGGAGCCGGCCCTGGACGCGTTCCGGGCGGCCGCAGGCGGTGTCGGCGCGCGCCGCCCAGTAATGGCCGGCGGCGGCCAGTTCGACGTCGCCGGAGCGGCCCGCGACGGTGCCGAAATGATCGGCCGCCGCGTTGCAATCGCGCATCCGCCAGGCGGCGAGGCCGGCCACCCAATCGGCATGGACCGCATATTCGGTCGGCCCGCGCCGCGCCTCGTCGGCGATGCGGCGGGCGTCGCGGTCATGGCCGTTCAGGTAGAAGACCCAGGCGATGCGCTGGCGGAAGGCGGTGCGCGCCTCCTCGCTGAGATCGCCGCCGCGCTCGTTCAGGATCGCCTCGGCCTCGAACGGCCGGTCGGCGACCAGCAGCGGCTGGATCACCGGCTCCAGCCGGTCGGCGAGCGCGTCGCCCCGGATCGGGCGCGGGCGGGCGCGGCGCGGCTGGCCCGGCAGGCCGGCGAGCCGCTGCTGCGCCGGGATTTCCGGCAGCACGGTGGCGCCGCGCGACGTGGCGAGGCGGGCGAGATCGGCCGCCTGCGGCAGATCCGGCGCGCGCCCGAGCAGCTCGGCGAGCGGCCCCAGCTCGATGCGCGGCGAGCCGGGCGCGGTGTAGAGCATCGCGCGGGCGAAATCGTGCAGCGGCCCGGCGCGCATCGCGTCCAGCCGGGCGGCGGCGCCGGCCCAGTTCGACGCGCGCAGATCGGCGAACACGGCCCGGTAATTCTCCCGGTCCGAGCCGCCGAGCTGGGCGGGGATGTTGAAGGCGCGCGCCGGGCGCTGGTCGCCTTGCTGCGTGGCCCAGGCCGGGGCGGCGGCGAGGACGAGTCCGGCGACGAGCGCCGTTGCGAGCCTCTTCATTCCGACAGTCCTTCCTTCAGCATTTGCAGGTCTTCCCAGGCGAGCTTCTTGAGATTGGGGACGAGCGCCAGCTTCTCGGGCCGGATCGTCGCGATCGCGCGCACCGGGCCGGCGGGGGTATCGAGATCGTGCCAGCGCCCGCGCGTCGCCGTCACCGCGCCGCCGAGCAGCGCCTTCGCGCAGGCGTCGCCGAACAGCAGCAGCGCGCGCGGGCGGACCAGGCCGACATGGTGGCGGGCGATGTCGGCCAGCTTCGCCGCGTCCGCCGCGTCGAGCGCGCCGGTCGGCGTGCGCAGCGGCGAGAGCGCGGCGAGGTAGAGCGTGTCGCGGCTCCGCCCGATCGCCGCCATCATCTTGTCGAACAGCTCTCCCGCCGGGCCGGAGAGCAGCGCGTTTTCGGTCAGGTCGGCCTGGCCCGGCATGTCGATCAGCACCATCAGTCCGGACGCGGGATCGCCGGACGGCGCGACGCGCGGCGCCAGCAGGGCGCCCAGCGGCAAGGCGGCGGGATCGGTCAGCCAGGCGCGGAAGGCGTCGATCGTGTCGGGCATCGCGGCGGCGATGTCCGCTTCGGGCTCCGCCGCGGCGGCGGCGGGCGCGGGCTTTGCCGGCCGCAGCCAGTCGCGCGGCTCCTCATCGACGAGCGTATCGACGCCCGCCTCCGCCCACCAGCTCAGCGCGCTCGCGGCCGCGCCCGAAGTCATAGAAGCACCACCCCACCGTGAAACCCGCAGGTATAGAGTCAGGCCCCGGCGGGCTGGTCAATCGCGGACGGCCTGTTTATCTGCCAGCCGTTGGCTGCACGCGATGAGGGGAGTCCGGGAAGAATGAGCGAACGGGAGTCGATGCCCTATGACGTGGTGATCGTCGGCGCCGGCCCGGCCGGTCTCGCCGCCGCGATCCGCCTCAAGCAACTCGCGAACGAAGCGGGGCGCGAGCTGTCCGTCTGCATCCTCGAAAAGGGCTCCGAGGTCGGGGCGCACATCCTGTCCGGCGCGGTGGTCGATCCGATCGCGCTCGACGAATTGCTGCCGAACTGGAAGGAGCTGGACAGCCCGCTCACCGTGCCGGTCACGAAGAACGAGCATTGGGTGCTGACGGGCAAGAAGAAATATTCCTTCCCGCACATCCTGATGCCAAGCTTCATGAACAATCACGGCACCTATACCGTCTCGCTCGGCAATCTCTGCCGCTGGCTGGCGGGGCAGGCCGAGGCGCTGGGCGTCGAGATCTTCCCCGGCTTCGCGGCGGCGGAAGTGCTGTTCAACGACGACGGATCGGTGAAGGGCGTCGCCACCGGCGACATGGGCGTCGCGCGCGACGGCACGCACAAGGGCGATTACCAGCCGGGCATGGAGCTGCACGGCCGCTACACCTTCTTCGCGGAGGGCGCGCGCGGGCATCTCACCAAGGAGCTGAAGCGAATCTTCACGCTCGACGACGAGAGTCAGCCGCAGGTCTACGGCATCGGCCTCAAGGAATTGTGGGACATCGATCCGGACAGGCACGAGCCCGGCCGGGTGATCCACACCCAGGGCTGGCCGCTCTCCGACGCCTGGGGCGGCGGCTTCCTCTATCACCAGGCCAACGGGCAGGTGGCCTTGGGCTTCGTCGTGGCGCTCAATTACCGGAATCCCTGGCTCTCGCCGTTCGAGGAGTTCCAGCGCTGGAAGCAGCATCCGGCGATCCGCCATTTCCTGGAGGGCGGCAAGCGCGTTTCCTACGGCGCGCGGGCGATCAACGAGGGCGGCTGGCAGGCGGTGCCGAAGCTGGCCTTCCCCGGCGGCGCGCTGATCGGCTGCGCGGCGGGCTTCGTGAACGTGCCCCGGATCAAGGGCAGCCACACCGCGATGAAGTCCGGCATGCTCGCCGCCGAGGCCGCCTTCGCCGCGATTTCGGCCGACCGCGCGGGCGACCTGCTCGCCGACTACGAGCCCGCCCTGCGCGAAAGCTGGGTCGCGAAGGAGCTGAAGAAGGTCCGCAATGTCGAGCCCCTCGTCGCCAAATGGGGCGGGACGGCGGGCACGATGCTGGCCGGGATCGACATGTGGATGCGCCAACTCGGGATCGGCCTGCCTTTCACGATGAAGCACCATCCGGACAATGAAAGCCTGTGGCGCAAGGACATGGTGCCGCCGATCGCCTATCCCAAGCCGGACGGCGTGATCAGCTTCGACCGGCTCTCCTCGGTGTTCCTGTCCAACACCAATCACGAGGAGGATCAGCCCGTTCACCTGACGCTCAAGGACGCGGCGATACCGGTCGAGGTGAATCTGGAGGATTATGCCGGACCGGAATCGCGCTACTGCCCGGCGGGCGTCTATGAGTTCGTCGAGGAGGGCGGCAAGCCCCGCCTCCAGATCAACGCGCAGAATTGCGTCCACTGCAAGACCTGCGACATCAAGGACCCCACCCAGAACATCAACTGGGTCGTGCCGGAAGGCGGAGGAGGCCCCAATTACCCCAATATGTAAGCGTGCCGCCCGGACGGCGCTGGCCGTCCTCCTCGCCGCGACGGCCGTCACCGCCGCGCAGGCGCGCGGCGACGCCCGCTCGCCGCTCACCGTCTATGCGCAGGCCCGCACCGCCGCCTCGGCCGGCGCGACCGAACAGGCCAGCGCCGATTTCGCCGCCGCGCTCGCCGCGTCGCCGGACAATGTGCTGGTCGCCGCGCCCGCGCTCGCCCATGCCGTCAATGCCGGCGACTGGCCGCTGGCGACGCGCGCGGTCCGGGTGCTGGAGCGGGCCGACGCGCTGCTGCCCGACGCGCGCTTCCTGCTGATCGCCGACGCCTTCCGCAATCGCGACTGGCGCGCCGCCACGGCTCAGGCGGACGCGATCGAGCGCGATCGGCTGTTCGCCTTCACCGTGCCGGTGCTGCGCGCCTGGATCGCGCTCGGCTCCGGGCGGGGCGATCCGCTGGCGGCGCTCGCGGCGGCACAGGGCGACATGGCCCAGGCCTATGCCGCCGAGCATCGCGCGCTGATCCAGCTCGCCGCCAGCCGCAATCCGGACGCGGCGGAGATTGCCGGTATCGCCGCCGGCGCCGGATCGCGCGCCGCCCGGCTGCGCATCGCCGCCGCCGCGACGCTCGCCCGGCGCGACCGCGACGCCGCGCTGGCCCTGCTCGACGGCGCCGGCGGCCCCGTCGCCGCCGCGCGCGCGCTGGTCGAGGCGCGCCGCCCCGTTCCCGGCGCGATCGCGACGCCGCGCGAGGGGCTGGCGGAGCTGCTGCTGCGCCTCGCCATCGATCTCAACGCGCCCGATCTCGCGCCGGTCGCCGCCACCTTCGCGCACATCTCGACCTGGCTCGCGCCGGACAGCGGCGAGGGCTGGATCGTCGCGGCGGAATATGCCGGCCGGCGGGACCGCCATGCCGATGCGGTGGCGATGCTCGCCAATGTCGGCGCGGGCGATCCCTATGCCGAGCTGGCGCTCGACCGGCGCATCCGCATGCTGGTCGACGGCGACGAGAAGGAGGAGGCGCTGCGCGTGGCCGAGGCCGCCGCGACGGCGGGCGGCTCGTCGGCCGATCAGCTCCGGCTGGGCGAGGTGCTGATGAGCATGGACCGCCCCGCCGAGGCGGCCGCCGCCTTCGGCCGCGCCACCAGCCTCGCCGGCGACGGCCCGCAGACCTATCCGGAATGGGCCTTGTGGCTGATGCGCGGCGGCGCGCACGACGCGGCGGACGAATGGCCGGAGGCGCGCGCCGCGCTGGAGCGCGCCTACAGCCTCGCGCCCGATCAGCCGCTGGTGCTCAACTATCTCGGCTATGCCCAGCTCGCCCGGCGCGAGAACATGATCGAGGCGGAGCGGCTGATCCGCGAGGCCCATGCCCGCGCGCCGGACAATGCCGCGATCACCGATTCGCTGGGCTGGGC
>CAZTPD010000059.1:0-12158 GCA_964614625.1 uncultured Sphingosinicella sp.
GCACCTATCCGTTCGTCACCTCGTCCAACACGATCGCCGGCACGGCGGCGGCGGGCACCGGGCTCGGCCCGTCGGCGGCGGGCTTCGTGCTCGGCATCGTCAAGGCCTATACGACCCGGGTCGGCTCCGGCCCCTTTCCGACCGAGCTGGAGGACGAGATCGGCCGGCGTCTGGGCGAGCGCGGCCACGAATTCGGCACGGTGACGGGGCGCCAGCGCCGCTGCGGCTGGTTCGACGCGGTGCTGGTGCGCCAGTCGATGGCGGTGTCGGGCGTCACCGGCATCGCGCTCACCAAGCTGGACGTGCTCGACGGTCTCGACGAGATCCGGATCTGCACCGGCTATCGGCTGCACGGGGAGCGGCTCGATCATTTCCCCGCCCACGCCGCCGATCAGGCCGCCGTCGAGCCGATCTACGAGGCGATGCCGGGCTGGGCCGAATCGACCGCCGGCGCGCGCAGCTGGGCGCAGCTCCCGGCCCAGGCGATCAAGTATATCCGCCGGATCGAGGAACTGATCGCCTGTCCGGTCGCTTTGGTGTCCACGAGTCCGGAACGGGACGACACGATCCTCGTGCGCGATCCCTTTGCCGGCTGAGGATTCACTGTCGGGACTCACCCTGTATGACGACTCGCGAAGCCACCGGCCTGCTGCCGCGCATCGGCGATACGATGGTGATCGGCTGGGACGGCCGCTCGCTGTCGGACTGGGCGGCGATGCTCGCCTTCGGCGCGATCCAGTGGCCCTGGCTGCTGCGCAGCCTCCACGGCGGCCGGCTCGCCGACAAGCACAAGCTGCTGGACCGGCTCGATCTGCCCCATGACGCCTTGCCCTATCTCGGCAGCTGGAAGGCGGACACCGGCCTGCTCACCCTGCTCGTCGATCATATCCTCGCGCATCGGCCGAAGCTGGTCGTGGAGTTCGGCGCCGGCGCCTCGACCCTGATCCTCGCCCGCGCGCTCCAGAAAGCGGGCGGCGGCACGCTGATCAGCTTCGATCAGCACGCCGATTTCGTCGCCGCCACCCGCGACTGGCTCGCCGAGCACGGGCTGGCGGCGGACATGCGCGCGGTCCCGCTGCGCCCCTCGCCGCAGGGCTGGCCGGGCCTGTGGTACGATCACGGGCCGTTACCGCGCGACATCGATCTCATGCTGATCGACGGCCCGCCCTGGTCGATCCACCCCTTCACGCGCGGCGCGGCCGCCTCGCTGTTCGATCATGTCGCGCCGGGCGGCACGGTGATGCTGGACGACGGCGCCCGCCCCGGCGAACGCTTCGTCGCCCGCCGCTGGCGCCGGGCGCATCCGGAATTCGATTTCCGCCTCGACCTCAGCGGCACCAAGGGCACGCTGATCGGCCGTAAGGCCGGCTAGACGGTCGGCATCTGAATGAAGCCGGCGATGACGGCCTCGTTCGTCTCTTCGACATCGACGCGATCGACCCGCGCCAGGCCTGGCCCTTGGCGGCAGTTCGCGATCATCGCCTCGACCGTTTCGGACGGGCCGGCGAGGATCATCTCCACCCGGCCGTCGAAGCGGTTGCGCACCCAGCCGTCGAGGCCGAGCGCCCGCGCCGTCCGCACCGCCCAGTCGCGATAGGCGACGCCCTGGACGCGGCCGCGCACGAAGACGCGCCGGAAGACGACCTCGCTCACGATACGGCGATGTCGGGCGCGTCCTCCGCCTTCATGCCGATCACGTTGTAGCCGGCATCGACATGGTGGATTTCGCCGGTGACGCCCGAAGCCAGATCGGACAGGAGATAGAGCGCGCCGCCGCCGACATCCTCGATGGTGACGTTGCGCCGGAGCGGGCTGTTATATTCGTTCCACTTCATGATGTAGCGGAAATCGCCGATGCCGCTCGCCGCCAGCGTCTTGATCGGCCCAGCGGAGATCGCGTTCACCCGGATATTCTCCGGCCCCAGGTCCATCGCCAGATATTTGACGCTGGTCTCCAGCGCCGCCTTGGCGACGCCCATCACGTTGTAATGCGGGATCACCTTCTCGGCGCCGTAATAAGAGAGGGTGAGCAGGCTGCCGCCGTCGGGCATCATCGCCCGCGCCCGGTTCGCGACCGCGACGAAGCTGTAGGCGGAGATGTTCATCGTCATCAGGAAATTGTCGAGGCTGGTGTCGACATAGAGGCCGCGCAGCTCGTTCTTGTCGGAAAAGCCGATCGCGTGGACGACGAAGTCGATGGTCGGCCAGCGTGCCGCGATCTCGGCGAAGGCGGCGTCGAGCGCGGCCATGTCGGACACGTCGCAGTCGATCAGGAAGTCGGAGCCGAGTTCCCCGGCCAGCGGCGCGACGCGCTTGAGCAGCGCCTCGCCCTGATAGGAGAAGGCCAGCTCCGCGCCCTGCTCGGCGAGCTGCTTCGCGATCCCCCAGGCCAGCGAGCGATCGTTGGCGAGGCCCATGATCAGCCCGCGCTTTCCCTTCATCAAGCCGGTCATTTTCCCGTCTGCGCCTCCCCGTTCTCAGCTTCGGCGGTGTCGTCGTCCGCTTCTTGCGCGGCTTCGCCCGGCTCGGCAAGGGCGGCGTTGAGCTCCGCGCCGATGACCAGCCCCAGGCCCACGATGAAGAAGAAGATCATCGCGATCATCACGCCGGCGAGGCTGCCGTAGGTGAGATCGTAACTGCCGACCCGGGACAGCGCGAGCGGCAGGACATAGGCGGTGGCGACCCACCAGGCGGCGACGAAGGCGGCGCCCGGCCATTTCGGGCAGCCGTCGCGATAGCGTTTCGGCGTCAGCACGTAGAACAGGGCGTAGATCGAGCCGAACAGCGCCAGCGCCGGCACCACCTGGAACAGGGTGAGCAGGCCGACCAGCCAGTCCGCGCCGGGGATGAGGTCGATCAGGAAGCCCTGGATGCTCGACGCGGCGACCGAGAGGCTGAGCGCGATCATCGCGACGATCACCGCGACGAAGATCATGCCGAGCGAGCCCAGCCGATATTCCCAGAAGGGCCGGCTGTAGCTGACGCCGTAGGCGCGCCGGATGATGTCGCGGATCGTCTCGATGAAGCTGCCCGTGGTCCACAGGCCGATCAGCGCGCCGAACCACAGCAGGTTGCCGGTCCGCGCCTCCAGCACGTCGTGGATCGGCCGCTCGAGCACCGCGGCGACATTGTCCGGCATGGTGACGAGCAGCGCGTTGACCGCGTTCAGACCCTCTTCCGACTGGCCGAACAGCCGCGCGACGGCGGCGGCGACGATGACGAAGGGGAAGATCGACAGCAGGGCCAGATAAGCGAGGTTGCCGGCATGGATGAAGCCGTCCGAATAGACGCCGACGACGACGCGCTTGACGACCTCGAACGGCCGCCAGCCCGATCGCACCTTGTCGCGGATCGTGCCGAGATGCGCCCTGGCGATCGCCAGCCGCTTGCGCCTGGCTTCGGGAGATTCTGGTGAGATATCGTGCACGAGACTCTAGACGCCCAACCCCGCCCTGGGGTTGCTTTTTCCCTTGCCTTCCCAGCCTTCCAGGAAGGCCGCCAGCGCCGCGTCGTCGGGCGCGTCGATCATCAGGGTGACGAGCTGGTCGCCGCGCTGGCCGTTCTTGCCGGTGAAGCCCTTGCCCTTGAGCCGCAGCACCTTGCCGGAGCTTGAGCCCTTGGGGATGTTCAGCATGACCGGCCCGTCCACGGTGGGCACGCGTATCTTCGCGCCCAGTACCGCCTCGTCGATCGAGACCGGCAGGTCGAGCCGGATCTGGTCGCCCTCGCGCCTGAAGAAGCGGTGCGGCTTGATCGATATGGTGACGATCGCGTCGCCATTGCCGCCGGGGCCGGCCTGGCCCTGGCCGGCGAGCCGGATTTTCGCGCCGTCCTCGACGCCCTTGGGCAGCTTGATGTCGAGCGTCTTGCCGCCGGACAGGGTGACGCGCTGGCCCTTCAAGGCGGCGGCGTCCTCGAACGGCACTTCGAGCCGGTAGCCGACATCCGCGCCCTTCTGCGGCGGCGCGCTGCGCCGGCCGAAGCCGCTGAACGGCCCGGCCCCGCCGCCACCGCCGCTCCGCCGCCCGCCAAGGCCGCCGAACAGCCCCTCGAACAGATCGGACAGGTCGGCCGCCTCACCGCCGCCGCTGAACTCGAAAGGCTCGCCGTTCGGCCCGTGAAATTCCGGCCCGCCGCCGCCGCCGCCCGTGTGCCGCCCGCCCGCGCCGAAGCCGAAGGGCATGCGCGGATTGCCGTCCTCGTCGATCTCGCCCCGGTCATACTGGGCGCGCTTGTCCTTGTCCGTCAGGATGTCATAGGCCTGCGTGACCTTGGAAAAGCGCTCCGTCGCGTTCGGATTGTCGGTGTTGCGGTCCGGGTGCAGCTCCTTGGCGAGCTTGCGATACGCCTTCTTGATGTCGGCCTCGCCGGCGCCGCGCGCCACACCCAGGGTCGAATAAAGGTCGGCCATGCCGGTTTCTTCTCCACTCCTTCCGAAAAGTCCACACCCGCTTGCGGCGCCGGCGATATGGGGCGTAGAGCGCCCGCATGGAACCCGCCGATCCCCACGCTCTGTTCGAAGCCTGGTTCGCCGAGGCGAAGGCGTCCGAGATCAACGATCCGGAGGCGATGGCGCTGGCCACTGCCGACGCGGACGGCCGCCCTTCGGTCCGGATGGTGCTGCTGAAGGGCCATGACGCGCGCGGCTTCGCTTTCTATTCGAACAGCGCGAGCCGCAAGGGCGGCGAGATCGCGGCCAATCCGCGCGTCGCCTTGCTGTTCCACTGGAAGTCGCTGCGCCGCCAGGTCCGCGTCGAGGGGCGGATCGAGCCGACCGGCGAGGCCGACGCGGACGCCTATTTCGCCACCCGCTCGCGCGATGCCCGGCTCGGCGCCTGGGCCTCGGACCAGTCCCGCCCGCTCGAAAGCCGCGCGGCGTTCGAGGCGCGTTATGTCCGGATGGTCGCCGAGTTCGAAGACAGGGAGGTGACGCGCCCGGCCTATTGGTGGGGCTATCGCGTGATCCCCGATCGGATCGAGTTCTGGACCGATCGCCCGCATCGCCTGCACGAGCGTCGCCTCTTCGTGCGCGATCCCGGATCGGGGTCCGGCGCGGGCTGGACGGAAAGCCTGCTCTATCCATGAGCCTCGCCCGCGGCCCCGAGCGCGCCGCGCTCACCGCTCGTGCGGCGCTCGCCAGCGTCGCGGTCGCGGTCTTCCTGCTGGCGCTGAAGGCCTGGGCGGCGTGGCGGACCGGATCGGTGGCGATGCTGGGCTCGCTCGCCGATACCGCGCTCGATCTCGTCGCCTCGCTCATCGTCCTGTTCGCGGTGCGCGTCGCCGCCCGCCCACCGGACCGCGAGCATCGCTACGGCCATGGCAAGGCGGAGGCGCTGGCGGCGCTGTTCCAGGTCGCGATCATCAGCGTCTCGGCGACAGCGATCGCCTGGCGCGCGGCGCAGCGGCTGGTCGAGGGCGATCGCACCGCCAATGCCGAATATGGCATCGCCGTCTCGCTCGTCGCCATCGCCGCGACGCTGGGGCTGATCGCCTATCAGCGCCATGTGATCGCCCGCACCGGCTCGCTCGCGATCCGCACCGACCGCCTCCACTACCAGAGCGACCTGCTGCTCAACCTCGCGGTGATCGCGGCGCTGGTGCTCGATCAGTATCTCGGGCTGGCCGGCGCCGATCCGCTGTTCGGCCTCGCCATCGCCGCCTGGCTGCTGCGCAGCGCGTGGCGCGCCGCGACCCATGCGATCGACCAGCTCATGGACAAGGCGTGGCCCGAGAACCGCCGGCGCCGGCTGATCGAGATCGCGGCGCGGCGCCCGGAGATACGCGGCGTCCATGACGTGCGGACCCGCAGCAGCGGCGCCACGGATCATGCCCAGTTCCACATCTGGGTCGATCCGGCGATGAGCGTCGCGCGGGCGCATGACCTCATCGAGGAGATCGAGGCCGATCTCGCCGCGGAGTTTCCCGGCGTGGACGCGATCGTCCATGTCGATCCGGAGGGCCAGGTGGACGAGCCCGGCAACCCGCTCGCCGAAACCGACGAAAGCAGGACATTGAAATCATGACGGAATTGCGGTTCGTTCAGGTCGACGCCTTCGCCGACGGCCCCTTCACCGGCAATCCCGCCGCCGTGATGCCGCTCGACACCTGGCTGCCGGACGATCTGCTCCAGGCGATCGCCATGGAGAACAATCTCAGCGAGACCGCCTTCACGGTCCCCGACGCGTCGGGCGATGCGGATTACGAGCTGCGCTGGTTCACGCCGACGACCGAGGTCGCCCTGTGCGGCCACGCCACCCTCGCGAGCGGCCATGTCCTGATCGGCGCGCGCGATGCGGTCCGCTTCCGCACCCGCGAGGCGGGCGTGCTGGCCGTGGCCCGCGAGGGCGACGCGCTCGTGGTCGATCTTCCCCGGACCCTGGTCGCGCCGGCGCACGATCCCGCCGTGCTGGCGGCGCTGGGCATGCCGGAGGGGGAGTGCTTCCTTTCTTGCGCCGGCGCGAAGGCGACCATGATCGTGCTGCTCGGCAGCGCCGATGCGGTGCGCGCCTGCGCGCCGGACATGAAGGCGCTGGCCGATCTGGCGCTGATGGCGATCGTCACCGCGCCGGGCGACGTCGACGCCGACGTGGTGAGCCGCGTCTTCGTGCCCGCCTGGGGCGTGGACGAGGATCCCGTCACCGGCTCCGCCCATGCGGCGTTGACGCCCTTCTGGGCGGAGCGGCTGGGCCGCGACCGGTTCACCGCCTTCCAGGCGAGCCGGCGCGGCGGGCGGCTGGACTGCCGCCGGGTCGGCGACAGGGTCCGGCTTGGCGGCCGCTGCGTCACCGTCATCGAAGGGACGATGCGCTTCTGAACCGGCTCGGGCGAGGGCGCTAGCGGCGCGCGCCCCGCCCGTTGCGCCACTCCTCGCGGGTCTTGCAGACCCGGATGCTGCGCAACCGTTCGCCGAAGCGCGTGGATTCGACGAGCTGGCGCCGGCAGATCACCTCGTCCTGCTCATCCTCCCGGGCTTCGATCTGGCTTTCGCTATCATTGTTCTCGACAGGAACGGCCGGCGCGACAAGCAGCAGCGCCGCAAGCAACGGAAACGACATTGAAGACCTCCCAAACCCCCACGGCCGCGAAACTAATCAAAAGGCAGGCGCGCTGTGAAGGAGAGAAAATCACGCGCTCTTGGGCGCGGCGTCAGGCGCTCGCCAGCGGGCTGAAGGTGAGGTCGAACTCGATCGATCCCTCGCGCGCGAAGCCCGGCGGCACGCTGAGCGGCGCGCAGCGCAGCACCGACTGGATCGCCGCCTGCGCCATCCGGTCGGCATAGAGCCGGTTCAGCGGCGTGAGGCCTTCCTGCGCGATCACGACGGGGCGGCCGTCGATCATCCCTTCCGGGGTCACCAGGATGCGCAGCCGGGTGACGATCTGCCGCCCGGCATGGCCGACGCGCGGCCCGCGATAGCAGCGCCGCACCTGCGCCGCCGCTCCGGCCAGCAGCGCCTGCCAGCCGGGATCGGGCGCCGCCGGGGTCGCGCGCGCGGCGGTATGCACCGCGGGTGCGGTCGCGCATCCCGCCAGGGCGGCCGCGACGAGCGCGGCCGCCAGCAGGCGCGATCCGGGCAAGAAGGCGGCGTTGAACATCATCCTCCCCTGGTCCGCCGGTCATCCTATCGCGGGCCGCGCGTCTGGCAAATGCCGGTTCGACGAACGCGCTCCGGTCAGGTCCGGCCGGGGGCGGGCGTCTTCGGCGGCAGCGGGAAGGCCCTGACGAACCGCTCGGCCAGGGCGCGATCGCCGGAAACGGCGAGCGCGCCCTCGGCCTCGAGCGCGGCGAGCGGTACGCCGCCATAGATCGCCGCCGCGACGACGCGCGGCGCGCCCCTGAACAGCAGGTCGACTTCGCCGACATCGCCCCGGGCGGGGACGATCGCGCCGTTCGCGATCGTCGCCACATAGGTTTCGCGCCCCAGGTCGAAGCCGATCCGCGCGTCCATGTCCTTCAGCAGTGCCGGCTGGCCCATCGCCTGGAAGGACAGCATCAGCGACACCGCGCTGAAATGTCGGCCGGGATCGTGCCCCGGCGAGCGCGTCGCCCAGCGGCCCAGCGCCCCCATGATCGGGCGGGACTGATGGCCCCATTCGGTGAGCTCGTAGACCTGCGCCGATGCCGGCGGCGGGAGCTGGCGGCGGATCAGGATGCCCGCCGCCTCCAGCCCCTCCAGCCGCTGGGTCAGCACGTTGGCGCTGATCCCGGGCAGATCGGCGCGCAGATCGGAGAAGCGCTTCGGCCCCAGCATCAGCTCGCGCATCACCAGCAACGCCCAGCGCTCCCCGACCAGGTCCAGCGCATGGGCGGTGCCGCACGCATCGTCATAGCGCCGCCGCGACGAGCCGTTCTTCGAGTCGGTTAGTTTTTCTAACGACATAGTTGCTTTTAGTAACTCACAGGTGCATCAGCGTCAAATCCGATTCGCCGTGAACCGGGCGGATGGAGAGCCGGAAGGAGCGGACGCATGTCGTCGAAAATCCCGTGTCGTTCGTTGAAGGCGGGTTCGGATGTGCCGGGCGCGCCTTTACCCGGCGGGCCATTATCCGGCGGGGACGTGACGATGGCCGCCGCCTCTTCTCCATCCGGCCCGGCCGGCAACTGAGTTCGAACTCGAAAAAAGAAACAAGGGAGACCGTCATGTCCAAGCTCATCTTCGTGAACCTTCCCGTCGCCGATCTCGACGCCGCCAAGGCCTTCTACGAGGCGATCGGCGCGGTGAACAACCCGATGTTCACCGACGAGACCGCCGCCTGCATGGTGCTCAGCGACACCATCCACGTGATGCTGCTCACCCACGGGAAATTCGCCCAGTTCACGCCGAAGCAGATCGCCGACGCCCATGCGGCGAGCGAGGTGCTGATCGCCATTTCGGAGGACAGCCGGGCGGGCGTGGACGACATCACCGAGAACGCGCTCGCCGCCGGCGGCCGGGAGCCGCGCGCGCGGCAGGATTTCGGCTTCATGTATTCGCGCAGCTTCGAGGATCTCGACGGCCATATCTGGGAGCCGATGTGGATGGACATGGAAGCGGCCAAGGCGGCGATGCAGCCCGAGACGGCGGACGCCTGAGGCTTCCGCCGCGGCGCCGGCTCCGCCCCCAGGAGCCGGCGCCGCCCGTTTCCGGACCATGTGAAGGACCGAGCCATGCCCGTCGATCCCAATGCCGATATCGAGATCACCGCCCTCAAATGGGTTCCGGAAGGGGCGCACGGGCTGGTGCGCGACCTGCGCGTCCGCTGGGCGCTGGAGGAGGCGGGGCTCGCCTATCGCGAGCGCCTGCTCGACTTCCTGGGGGAGCGCACGGCGGAGGATCTGCGCGCCCAGCCCTTCGGCCAGGTGCCGGCTTATCGCGAAGGCGACGTCCGCCTGTTCGAGAGTGCCGCGATCGTGCTCCACATCGCCGGGCGCTCCGAGGCGCTGATGCCCGCCGATCCGCCGGGCCGCGCCCGCGTCCTGTCCTGGGTGGTCGCCGCGATCGACAGCATCGAGAAGCCGATCTGGAACCTCGTCGAGATCAACATCGCGGGCGGAGCCGAATGGGCGCGCCTGCGCCGGCCCGAGGTCGTGGAGGCGATCCGCGCGCGGCTGGCCCGATTGTCCGGCCGGCTCGGCGCGAAGGACCATTTCGAGGACCGCTTCACCGCCGGCGACCTGATGATGACGACTGCGCTGCGCATCCTGCGCGGCACCGATCTGGTCGCCGAGCATCCCAATCTCGCCGCCTATCAGGCGCGGTGCGAGGCGCGTCCCGCTTTCGCCCGCGCGCTCGACGCCCAGCTCGCGGCCTTCGCCCGGCATGAGCCGGCGAACGCGGCCTGAACCGAACAACAAGGAGAGAGACGATGACCTATATCGAAGGATTCGTGGCCGCCGTGCCGGAGGCCAACAAGGAGGCCTATCGCAAGCACGCCGCCGATGCGGCCCCCCTGTTCAGGGAGTTCGGCGTCGCGCGCATGATGGAGAATTGGGGCGACGACGTGCCGCGCGGCAAGGTCACCGACTTTTACGGCGCGGTGCAGGCGAAGGAGGATGAGACCGTCGTCTTCTCCTGGTTCGAATATCCCGACAAGGCGACCCGTGACGCCGCCAACGAGAAGATGATGAGCGATCCGCGCATGGAGTCGATGGGCGAGACCATGCCGTTCGACGGCAAGCGGATGATCGTCGGCGGCTTCGAGGCGTTCGTCGACGAGCGGGGCGAGGGCCGGACCGGCTATACCGACGGCTATCTGCTTCCCGTCCCGAACGACAGGAAGGACGCCTACAAGGCGCTCGCCGAGAAGGCGGCGGCCAAGTTCCGCGAGTTCGGCGCGGTCCGCGTCGTCGAGGCGTGGGGCGACGACGTGCCCGCAGGGAAGGTCACCGATTACCAGCGCGCCGTGAAGGCCGAAGACGGCGAGGGGATCGTCTATTCCTACGTCGAATGGCCGGACAAGGAGACCCGCGACAAGGGCTGGGAAAGGCTGATGGCCGATCCCGACATGCAGCCCGAGGGCGAGATGCCGTTCGACGGCAAGCGCATGTTCTGGGGCGGATTCAAGCCCATCGTCGAGGCATAGGCCCGGCGCGCCGTCCCCGCCCGGTTCCGGGCGGGGAGGATGGAGGAGAAAGACGATGACCACCGACAAGCTGATCACCTGCCTGTGGTTCGACCACGGCAAGGCCCGCGAGGCGGCCGAATTCTACGCCGCCACCTTCCCCGACAGCCATGTGGGCGCCCCGCATGAAGCGGCGAGCGATTATCCGGGCGGCGAAGCGGGCAACGAGATCACCGTCGATTTCACCGTTCTCGGCCGGGCCTTCGTCGGCCTCAACGGCGGGCCGGACTTCAAGGCCAATGAAGCGGTCAGCTTCATGGTCGTGACCGAGACGCAGGAGGAGACCGACCGCTACTGGAACGCCATCACCGGCAATGGCGGCGCGGAGAGCCAGTGCGGCTGGTGCCGGGACCGCTGGGGCTTTTCCTGGCAGATCACGCCGCGCGTGCTGCTGGAGGCGATGGACAATCCCGATCGCGCCGCCGCCAAGCGGGCGATGGAGGCGATGATGACGATGCGCAAGATCGACGTCGCCGCGATCGAGGCCGCGCTTGCCGGCGAACCGGCGGCGGCCTGAACGACAGGAAAAAGGGGGGCGAATGGCGACGAAACAGAAACACGCGCCGGGCTCGGCCGGCGTCGATGCGCTGGTCGCGGCGCTGGATCATCCGCTGAAGGCGGTGATCGAGGAGACGCGCGCGGCGATCGTCGGCTCCGATCCGCTCGTCACCGAGCAGGTGAAGTGGAACGCGCCGAGCTTCTGCCATCGCGGCGAGGACCGGGTCACCTTCAACATCCGGCCGAACGGCGCGCTGCTCCTCGTCTTCCATCGCGGCGCGAAGGTGAAGGACGAAGCCGGGTTCGCCTTCGACGATCCGGGCGGGCTGATGACCTGGCCCGGCCCCGGCCGCGCGCTGGTGACGATCGAGGACATGGCGCAATGGCGGGCCGACAGGGCCGCGATCCTCGCCCTCATCCCGCGCTGGATGGCGGCGGCCGATGCGGGCACGTAAGGACGGGTAAGGGAGAGTCGGCGTTATGGCGAAGCTCGTCTTCGGAATGAACCAGTCGCTGGACGGCTATGTCGATCACGACGCGTTCGCGCCCGATCCGGTGCTCTTCCGCCACTTCATCGAGGAGGCCGAGAGGCAGACGGGCAGCGTCTATGGCCGCACGATGTATGAGATCATGCGTTATTGGGACGCCGATCATCCCGATTGGGAGCCGGAGGGCGCCGCTTTCGCGGCCGCGTGGCGCAAGCAGCCGAAATGGGTCGTCTCGCGCACGCTCGGGTCGGTCGGCCCCAACGCCACGCTTGTCGGTGACGACCTGGAGGGCGCGATCCGCGCGCTGAAGGCCGAACGCGACGGGGAGATCGAAGTCGCCGGCCCGGACCTGGCGCGAAGCCTCACCGGGCTCGGCCTGATCGACGAGTATCGGATCTACCTGCACCCCGTGGTGCTCGGCCGGGGCACGCCCTATTTCGCCGGCCCCCGGCCGCCGCTCCGCCTCGTGTCCCACGACCGGATCGGCGCGGATGTGATCAGGCTGACTTACGTTCCCGCCTAGAGCGGGATGACATTTGGTTGAATCGCGCGGGGATTCCCTTTTTGTTGGAA
>CAZTPD010000060.1:0-12101 GCA_964614625.1 uncultured Sphingosinicella sp.
GCATCGCCAGCATCCGCGCCCAGAAGATGTTGATCTCGTCGATCTCCTCGACGCTCGCCATGCCGACACCGACCACGGCGACCTCGCGCAGCTTCGCGCAGATCGCCTCGCGCGCCGACGCCTTCAGCGCCTTGGAATCGTCGATGCCCCGGGGAAATCGCTCCCGGTCCAGGATCACGGCGGCCGCCACCACCGGCCCCGCCAGCGGCGCGCACCCCGCCTCGTCCACACCCGCGAGCGGCAGGGGATGCGGCTTTTCGAGCTTGAAGCAGGGACGGGGCATAAGCGCGGGCCTAGAGTTTGTCCTGTTCAGGCTGAACCAATCCGTCATACCGGCGAAGGCCGGTATCCAGACCCAACGAACGAATCCTTATCAGGGCTGGACCCCGGCCTGCGCCGGGGTGACGATTCCATCAATACCGGACCGAACTCTATGGTTTTCCTCCGCCGTCATTCCAGCGAAAGCTGGAATCCCCCTGCCTTTTCCTGTGGATAAGCCCGGTCAGCCTTCGATCTCGTCGAACGGCACGACGCCGAGATGGTGGCCGATCGGCCCGTGGCCCTGCCCCAGTCCCGGCGCGGACAGGATGGCGATCCGCACGAACCGGACCGCCTGATTGAAGGCGTCGCGGATCGGCAGGCCGGCGCCGAGGCCGACGGCCAGCGCGCTCGCGAAGGTGCAGCCGGTGCCGTGCGTGTCGCTGGTGTCGAAGCGTTTTCCTTCGAGCGAGTGGATCGGGCCGTTGGGCGAGAGCAGCCGGTCCACGATCCGCGGCCCCGCCGCATGGCCGCCCTTCACGACGAGGTGGCAGCCATGCGCGAGGATCGCCTGCTCGCCGCCCAGCGCCTCCAGCTCGGGCAGGTTCGGCGTGACGACCGAGGCCTGCCGCATCAGCCGCTCGAACGCGGCGATCGTCGCTTCGTCGGCCAGCACCGAGCCGCTGGTCGCGACCATCACCGGATCGAAGACGATCGGCACGGCGAGCGATTCGAGGCGGCCGGCGACCGCCTCGGCGGTTTCGGGCGAGCCGATCATCCCGATCTTCACCGCATCGACGCCGATATCGCCCGCGACCGAATCGATCTGCGCCAGCACCATGTCCGCCGGCACCGGCATCACCGCCTGCACGCCCAACGTGTTCTGCGCGGTGAGCGCGGTGATCGCGGTCATCGCGTGGCCGCCGAGCATGGTGACGGTCTTGATGTCGGCCTGAATGCCCGCCCCGCCGCCCGAGTCGGAGCCGGCGATGATGAGGATGCGGGGGGTGGTCGTCATCTTCCAAGAATCCGCTCGTCCCGAGCGAAGTCGAGGGGCGTCTGTGATGAGTCCGTGCCAGCGCCCCTCGACTTCGCTCGGGACGAGCGATTCCGGTGGTTTCCGGAAAGGTGGAAGCGAAGCCTCACGCCGCGCTCACCGCCGCGCAGATCGTATCGACCACTTCGGCGACCAGCGTCTCGTCCTCGCCCTCGGCCATGACGCGGATCAGCGGCTCGGTGCCGGACTTGCGGATGACGAGCCGGCCGCGCCCGTCGAGCCGCGCCTCGCCCTCGGCGATCGCGGCCTTCACCCCGGCCGCCTCCAGCGGCGCGCCGCCGTTGAAGCGGACATTCTTGAGGAGCTGCGGCAGCGGCTCGAACAGGTTCAAGACCTCGCTCGCCGGGCGCCCGGCCTGGACCAGCTCGGCCAGCACCTGGAGGCCCGCGACCAGCCCGTCGCCGGTCGTGCCGTAATCGGAAAGGATGATGTGGCCGGATTGCTCGCCGCCGACATTGAAGCCCCGGCTGCGCATCGCCTCCAGCACGTAGCGATCGCCCACCTTGGTCCGCTCCAGCGTCAGCCGCTGTCCTTGCAGGAACCGCTCCAGCCCGAGATTGGACATCACGGTCGCGACCACGCCGCCGCCCTTCAGCGCCCCGCGCCGGTGCCAGGAGGCGCCGATCAGCGCCATGAGCTGGTCGCCGTCCACCGTCGCGCCCTTCTCGTCGATCACGATCAGCCGGTCGGCGTCGCCGTCCAGCGCCAGCCCGATATCGGCGCCGGCATCGACGACGGTGCGGCGCAGCAGGCTGAGATCGGTCGATCCGCACTCATGGTTGATGTTGACGCCGTTGGGCGCGACGCCGAGCGCCGTCACCTCCGCGCCCAGCTCCCACAGGGCCGAGGGCGCGACCTGATAGGCGGCGCCGTGCGCGCAATCGACCACCACCTTGAGCCCGTCGAGCCGCAATTCGGAGGGGAAGGTCAGCTTGGCGGCGTGGATGTAGCGCCCGCGCGCGTCCTCGATCCTTTTGGCCCGGCCGATCTCCTCGGCCGGGGCCAGCCGGGGCGTCGCCTCGATCAGCGCCTCGATCGCCGCCTCGTCCGCGTCGGAGAGCTTGTAGCCGTCCGGGCCGAACAGCTTGATGCCGTTGTCGGCGAACTTGTTGTGGCTGGCCGAGATCATCACGCCGAGATCGGCGCGCATCGACTGCGTCAGCATCGCCACCGCGGGAGTCGGCATGGGGCCCACCATCACCACGTCCATGCCGACGCTCGTGAAGCCGGCGACCAGCGCCGTTTCCATCATGTAGCCGCTGAGGCGCGTGTCCTTGCCGATCACCACCCGGTGGCGATGATCGCCGCGCAGGAAATGCGTCCCTGCGGCCTGGCCGACCCGGAGCGCCATCTCGGCGGTCATCGGCATTTCGTTGGTGCGGCCCCGGATCCCGTCCGTGCCGAAATACTTTCGCGTCATTCTTCCCTCACTCGCGCCAAAAAGGCGAGAATCAACCAAAAAGTGAATCTTCCGCCTTTCAGGACAGCCCGCTAAGAGATCGGAGTGTCGCAGGCCACCCGTATCCTTCTCGCGCTCGTGCTCGGCATCGCCATGGGCATCGCCAGCGTCGCGTCGGGGCACTGGTGGGTCGATCGCGCGGTCGCCATCGCCGAGCCGCTGGGCGGCCTGTGGCTGAGCGCGCTCCAGATGACGATCGTGCCGCTGGTCGTCTCGCTGCTCATCACCGGCATCGCCGCCTCGGCCCGGGCGGCGCGGGCGAGCAAGCTGGCGACGCGCGCGATGATCCTGTTCGTCGTCCTGCTCTGGCTCTCCTCGCTGACCGCCGCCTTGCTGACGCCCCTGCTGCTCGAGCTGTTCCCGCTGCCCGATGCGGCCGCGACCGCGCTGCGCGACGCGCTGGCGACGGCCGGGCCGGCGGGCGAGGCGCCCGGCTTCGCCGATTTCCTGCGCTCGCTGGTGCCGACCAACCCGATCGCGGCGGCGGCGCAGGACGCGATCCTGCCGCTGATCTTCTTCACGCTCATCTTCGCCTTCGCGATGACCACCCTGCCGGACGAGCCGCGCGAGCGGCTGACCGGCCTGTTCAAGGCGATCGCGGACACGATGCTGGTCGTCATCGGCTGGGTGCTGTGGGTCGCCCCGGCCGGCGTCTTCGCGCTCGCCTATGTGGTCGGCGTGCGCGCCGGCGGCGCCGCGTTCGGAGCGTTGCTCCATTACGTCCTCATCGTCTCGGCGATCGGCATCGTCATCTGGCTCGCCGCCTGGCCGCTGGCGCTGATCGGAGCGCGCATCTCGCCGCTCAGGTTCACCCGGGCGATCGCGCCCAGCCAGGCGATCGCGATCAGCACGCAATCCTCGCTCGCCTGCCTGCCCGCCATGCTGCGCGCCGCGCACAAGCTGGAGGTGCCGGTCGCCGCCTCGGGCGTGGCGCTGCCGATGGCGGTGGCGATCTTCCGCGCGACCGGGCCGGCGATGAACCTCGCGGTGGCGATCTACATCGCCTACTGGTTCGGCATCGAGCTGACGCCGGGCCAGCTCGCGATCGGCGTCGCGGCGGCGGCGATGACGACGATGGCCGCGGCCGGCGTGCCCGGCCAGGCCAGCTTCATCACCTCGATCGCGCCGATCTGCCTCGCCATGGGCCTGCCGATCGAGCCGCTGGCGCTGCTGATCGCGGTCGAGGTGCTGCCCGATCTGGTCCGCACGCTCGGCAATGTCAGCATGGACGTCGCCGCCACGGCGACCGCCGCCAAGCGCTCCGGCTTCGAGGGCGAGGAGGCGACCAGCCGGGAGGACCGGCTGCTGGAGGAAGGCGCATGAAATATCGGACGCTCGGCACATATGAGGGCGGCCTCGACGTCTCCGCGCTGGGCATCGGCTGCATGCCGATGGCGGGCGTCGGAGCGGCGATGTACGGCGAGACCAGCGAGGACGAGGCGATCGCCACGCTGCATCGGGCGATCGATCTCGGCGTCACCTTCTTCGACACCGCCGAGATTTACGGCCCCTATCGCAACGAGGAGCTGGTCGGCCGGGCGATCAGGGGCCGGCGCGACGGCCTCGTCATCGCCACCAAGTTCGGTTTCCGGATCGAGGACGGCGTGCGCACCGGCGTCGATTCCTCGCCCGCCAATGTCCGGCGCGCCTGCGAAGGGTCGCTGCGCCGCCTGGGGGTCGAGACGATCGATCTCTATTACCAGCATCGCGTCGATCCGGACGTCCCGGTCGAGGAGACGGTCGGCGCGATGGCCGAGCTGGTGCGCGAGGGCAAGGTCCGTCATCTCGGCCTGTCCGAGGCGGCCGCCGCGACGATCCGCCGCGCTTATGCGGTCCATCCGATCACCGCGCTCCAGTCCGAATATTCGCTCTGGGAGCGGGACGTGGAGGCGGACATCCTGCCGGCCTGCCGGGAGCTCGGCGTCGGGTTCGTGCCCTACAGCCCGCTCGGCCGGGGATTCCTGACCGGCGCGATTCGCAGCCGCGCCGATCTCGGCGAGGGCGATTATCGCCTGAACGATCCCCGCTATGCCGAAGGCAATTTCGAGAAGAATCTGGAGATCGTCGGCGTGGTCGACGCGGTCGCCGCGAAGCATGAAGTGTCGGGCGCGCGGGTCGCGCTGGCCTGGCTGCTGGCGCGGGGCGAGGATGTCGTTCCCATTCCCGGCTCGAAGCGGCGCGCGACGCTGGAGGACAGCATGGCCGCCGCCGATCTGGCGCTCGACGCCGACGATCTCGCCTCCCTCGACGCCGCCCGTTCCGTGGCCGGGCCGCGCTATGGCGAGGCGGCGATGCGCACGGTCCGGCTTTGAGCACGCGGCGCTTCGCGTCCCTGCTCGGCGCGCTGCTGCTCGCCGGTGCGCTGCTCGGCTTCGTGCCCGTCTTCCTCTCCCCCGGCGCGGACATCCATCCGCTGTCGGCCGACACCCCGCACGACCAGCTTTTCGGCCTGTTCCCGGTCAACGCGGCGGACAATGTCGTCCATGCCCTGCTCGGCCTGTGGGGGCTCGCCGCCGCCCGTTCGGAACGCGCCGCGATCCTGTTCGCGCGGGCGATGACGGCGATCCTCGCCGCCCTGACCCTGGGCGGCTTCGTCCCGGCGGCCGGCGACGTGCTGCCGCTCTACGGCAACGACATCTGGCTGCACGCGCTGCTGACCCTGGCCGCCGGCTATTTCGGCTGGGTCCACCATCCCGCCCCGGCCTGAACGAGACATCTGGCATAGGCGCGCGCGCTCGCGTAAAAGAGCGCCATGACCAGCTCGTTCAAGCTTTCGGCGATGATTGTGCTTCTCGCCTCCCCCACCATGCCCGGCGCCATCCAGGCCGCCGCCGCGCAGCAGGGCGCCCCGGTCCGGATCCTGCCGCCCCGGCTCGACTATCAGCCGGTCCAGCCCGTCCCGGCCGTGTGGCAGCGCGCCGCCGCCGAGGAGCTGCTGGCCTATGTCGAGGCGATCGGCGCGGAGGGACTCGATCCCGCCGCCTACGCGCCCGAGCGGCTGCGCGCGGCGCTCGCCACCGGCGACGACGCCTCGATCACCCCGGTCGCGGACCAGCTCTTCCTGCGCCTCACCGCCGATCTGTCCGGCGGCCAGGTGCGCGGCAACGCGCGCGGCGAATGGTACATGCCGGACACGGCGATCGACGGGAACCGGCAGCAGTTCCTGCTCGCCGGCGCGCGCCAGGGCGGCGTCACCGCCGCGCTCGACGGCCTGCACCCCGTCCATCCGCAATATGGCGCCCTGAAGAACGCGCTCGCCCAGACCCCGGCGGAGGAGACCGCGCGGCGCGAGCTGATCCGCGCCAACATGGAACGCTGGCGCTGGATGCCGCGCGATCTCGGCGAACGTCATGTGCTGGTCAACGTGCCCGCCTTCACCGCCGCGATCGTCGACAACGGCCGCGTCACCCTGCGCCACCGCACCGTGGTCGGCGCGCGCCGCACCCAGACCCCGGCGCTGAGCGCGAACATGACGGCGATCACGCTCAATCCCTGGTGGACCGTGCCGCAGAGCATCATCCGCGAGATGGGCGGGCGCTTCAACAGCTCCTATGTCGTCACCCGCAGCGGCAACACGACGATCGCGCGCCAGCGCCCCGGCCCCGGCAACTCGCTCGGCCGGATCAAGATCGAGATGCCGAACGATCACGCCATCTTCCTGCACGACACGCCGGCGCAGGCATTGTTCGGCCGGCCGGTGCGCGCCTTCAGCCACGGCTGCGTCCGCACCCAGGGCATCCGCGATTTCGCCGCCGAGCTGCTCGCCGCGACCGGCCAGTGGAGCCGCGCCGAGATCGACCGCGCCATCGCCTCGGGCCGGACGCAGCAGGTCGCGCTCGACCGGCCGATCCCCGCCTACATCGCCTATTTCACCGCCGCCGCGACCACCGACGGCAACATCGTCACCTACGCCGACATCTACGGCCGCGACGCCGCCGTCCGCCGCGCGCTCAACAACGCCGGCCCACAGGTGGCGAGCGCGAACTGAGGGACCGCTCCGGCGGACAGGCAGAGTCCGACCACTGCCGATCAAATCCCTCGTCATGCCAGCGAAGGCTGGCATCCATGCCGACTCCGTGAATGACACGGCTTCAGCATGGACCCCAGCCTTCGCTGGGGTGACGGCTCAATTTAAAGCGGGTCCGCGCGCAGCGCCTTCTCTCCAGCCATGAAGCGGCCACACACGCTTCAGGTTTCGCGCAGAGACGCAGAGGCGCAGAGAGGCCTATGAAGCGAGATTGCCGTGATTATTCGCGGCTGTCGGGAAGTGTTCGGCTTCTCTGCGTCTCTGCGTCTCTGCGCGAACAGATTCCGGCCTCCGGCCGCGCGCTTCCAATGTAGGAAATCCTCTGTCACGCTCGCCCCCGACTCGGGGATCGGCCCCTGTTTCACCGGCTCTTTGAAACGTCAGTCTCCCGCGAAAAAATTTCGCGGCACACCGACGCGCATATGGGTGAAGATGCTGAAGTTAGGCGCGTCTCGATACCCCCCGACGAAACACCCCCCACCCTGACAACTTTGTCAACTTAACAGAGAGGGGAACCGCCACGGAAGCCGGTGCTCCCGTCTGTCCCCGGCGCGTTTTCGAACCCTCAGGCGATGCGGTCGGCGTAGAGGAAGTGCCCCGGCCCCAGCCGGTCCATCACTTCCTGGAGGCTGCGGTGCGGGAAGGCGAAGCAGCCTTCGCTGCGGCCGAGGCGGCCCTGCCGGGCGATCACGTCCGGCTCGGCATACCAGGCGGTGTGGATGACGATCGCCCGCGTCTCGGCATTGTTGTTGGAAGGGTCCAGCCCGCGCACCCGCATCGAGCGGCCGTAGCGGCCATGATAGTAATTGCCGACGATATAGGCGCCGTCCGAGCTCGCCTCCGATCCGATCTGGTTGGAGAAACGCTGGAGCATCCCCGTGTGCGAGGGATCGGAGCCGCGCCCGTGCGTGACGAAGTGGCGGGTCACGGCGCCGGTATTGGTGTCGAGCAGGTAGAAGCGCGGCTCGCTGGAGAAACGGGTGAAATCGGCGATCCCCACCACGTCGCCGCGGACGACCTGCGAGCGGTGGCGGTCGAAGGCGGCGCGGGCGCGGCGCACGATGCGCGGATCGAGGGTGGCGTCGACCGTCACGCGCGGCGGGGCGACGGGCTCCGGCGCCATGTCCGGCCGGCGCCGGTCGAGATCGACGTCGAGCGTGGCGGCGAGCAATGGCGAGCCGCCGATCGCGGCGAGCGCGCCGCCGGCGATTCCGGCCTCGATCATCTGCCGGCGCGATAAGGTCATGCACTCCCTCCCCGCATGGTCAGGAACCTATGGGTTTTTCCCTTTCCTCTCAATGAGAAGAACGGAAAGGTTCAACCGTCCGCCGCGACATCGCCGCGTTTCGCCGCATCCTGCGGCCGGATTGGTTAACGCCGTTCCGCATGGGACGACGAAGCGTGGCGGAACAGCGGCGAATGACTTTCGGGAGCAAAATCAAGCGATTCGCCCCGGGAACGGCCGGGCGGGGACTTGCTCTTTGGCAATGAAGAGGTCATTTGCGAAGTCATGGTCCCGGCGCAGGAACAGCAGGCCGTCCCGTCTCATTATGTCTATGTCGTGGACGACGACCGCGACGTGCGCCGGTCGTTGAGCTTCATGCTGGGGACGTCGGACACGCGCTCGCACCCTTTCGGGTCCGGCGCCGATTTCCTCGACGCATTGGCGGACCTGACGCCCGGCTGCGTGCTGCTCGATCTCAAGATGCCGCGCATGGACGGCTTCCAGGTGATGGCCGAGCTGGCGCGGCGCGACATCGACTGGCCGGTGATCGTGATGACCGGCTATGGCGAGGTGCCGACCGCGGTGCGCGCGATGAAGCAGGGCGCGGTGGACTTCATCGAGAAGCCCTTCTCCGAGGAGGCGCTGCTCGGCTGTCTGTCGACCGCCTTCGCGCTGCTCGACGAGCGCGAATCGACGAACCGGCGCCGCCGCGCCGCGCGCGAGCGGGTCGCCCAGCTCACCGCGCGCGAGACGGAGGTGCTGCAAGGGCTGCTCGCCGGCGATTCGAACAAGCAGCTCGCCGAGCGGCTGGGGATCAGCCTGCGCACCGTCGAGATGCACCGGGGCAACATGATGGACCGGCTGGAGGTCGCCAATCTCGCCGAGGCGCTGACCCTGGCGCTGGAGGCGGGAATGACGGCGGCAGCGCCGGACCGCGCCGCCTGACCGGAAAGGAGACGGCAATGGCAAGCGAACAGGCCACCCTCGCGGGCGGCTGCTTCTGGTGCACCGAGGCGGTGTTCAAGGACGTGATCGGCGTGGAGGCCGTGGAAAGCGGCTATACCGGCGGCCATGCCGCGGACCCGACCTACAAGCAGGTCTGCGGCGGCGACACCGGCCATGCCGAGGCGATCCGGATCACCTACGATCCGGCCTTGGTCTCCTATGACGACCTGCTCGACATGTTCTTCGCCACCCACGATCCGACCCAGCTCAACCGGCAGGGCAACGATATCGGCACCCAATACCGCTCCGCCATCTTCCCCCTCTCGCCGGAGCAGGAGGACGCGGCGAAGGCGGCGATCGCCCGCGCCCAGCCGGGCTGGCCCGCGCCGATCGTGACGACGATCGAGCCTTTGGCCGAATGGTATCCGGCCGAGGGCTATCATCAGGATTATTGGGAGGGCGAAGGCCAGCGCAATCCCTATTGCCTCGCCGTCATCCCGCCCAAGCTCCAGAAGCTGCGCAAGAGCTTCGCCGAACGGCTGAAGGGACAGCCGGCCGCATAGGACCAAATTCGATCACCCCCGGAACGTCACCCCGGACTTGATCCGGGGTCCACCTTTTTGCCGAGGCCGGGCAAGAAGAAGGTGGATGCCGGGTCAAGCCCGGCATGACGAGCATGTCCGAACGAAACCGATCGGGTTCCGGACCCCAGATCACTCCCCCTCGATCGGCGGCGCGTCGGAATTGGGCAACAGCGCGCGATAGACCGCGCCGCCGATCACCCCGCCGACGATCGGGGCGAGCCAGAAGAACCAGAGCTGCTGCAAGGCCCAACCGCCCTGGATCAAGGCCGGCCCGGTGCTGCGCGCCGGATTGACCGAGGTGTTGGTGACCGGGATGCTGATCAGGTGGATGAGCGTCAGCGCCAGGCCGATCGCGATCGGCGCGAAGCCCGCCGGCGCCCGCCCGTGCGTCGCGCCCATGATGACCAGCAGGAAGAAGAAGGTGAGCAGCACTTCGGCGATCAGCCCCGCCTGCATGCTGTAGAGGCCCGGCGAATGCTCGCCGAACCCGTTGGCGGCGAGCCCGCTGTCCAGCGTCCAGCCCGGCGCGCCGCTGGCGATCAGGTAGATGGCGAAGGCGGCCACGACCGCCCCGACGACCTGCGCGGCGACATAGCCGGGTATCTCGCGCCCCGGAAAGCGCCCGCCGGCCCACAGCCCGAAGGTCACCGCCGGGTTGAGATGGCAGCCGGAAATATGGCCGATCGCATAGGCCATGGTGAGCACGGTGAGGCCGAAGGCGAGCGCCACGCCGAGCAGGCCGATGCCGACCTCCGGAAAGCCCGCCGCCAGCACCGCGCTGCCGCAGCCGCCGAAGACGAGCCAGAACGTGCCGAGACATTCGGCCGAAAGTTTTTGCCAGGTCTGCATGATTCCCCCTCCCATCCATGTTCCGGGTGGGGGCACGATAACATGTCCGAAACGATCCTACAGCCGGGCGTGATCGATCCTTGCATTCCGGTCGAGCGGCGCGGAGCGGTCCGCCATCGGATATTTGAGGCCGGTGGCGCAATTGAACAGGATCGCGCGCTCGCCCTCCCGGACCAGCCCGGCCTCGCGCGCCCGGATGCAGGCGGCGAGCGTCGCGGCGCCTTCGGGGCAGAGCAGCAGCCCCTCCGCCGCCGACGCCTCGCCCGCCGCGACGATCTCCTCGTCCGGCACGGCGATGGCGACGCCGCCGCTCTCCCGCACCGCGCGCAGGATCAGGAAATCGCCGACCGCCTTCGGCACGCGGATGCCGGCCGCGATCGTGTGGGCGTCCTCCCAGCGTTCGGCATGCTCGACGCCGTCCTCGAACGCCTTGACGATCGGCGCGCAACCCGCCGCCTGGACGGCGATCATGCGCGGCCGCTCCGGCCCGATCAGCCCGATCGCCTCCAGCTCGTCGAACGCCTTCCACATGCCGATCAGGCCGGTGCCGCCGCCGGTGGGATAGAAGATCACGTCGGGCAATTGCCAGCCGAGCTGGTCGGCCAGCTCCAGCCCCATCGTCTTCTTGCCCTCGATCCGGTAGGGCTCCTTCAGCGTCGAGAAATCGAACCATTCGCCCTGCGCCGCGCCCTCGGCGACGATCGCGCCGCACTGGTCGATCAGGCCGTTCACGCGATAGACCCGCGCGCCCTGCGCCGCGATCTCGCGCACGTTGATCTCCGGCGTGTCGTCCGGGCAGAGCACGATCGTCTCGATCCCGGCGCGGGTCGCGTAGGCGGCGAGCGCGGCCCCGGCATTGCCGTTGGTCGGCATCGCGATCTTCGCGACGCCGAGCGCCTTCGCCATCGACACCGCCATGACGAGGCCGCGCGCCTTGAACGAGCCGGTGGGCAGCCGCCCCTCGTCCTTCACCAGCAGCGCGCCGAGGCCGAGCCGCCGCGCGGCGGCGGCGAGCGGCACCAAAGGCGTCTCCGCCTCGCCGAGGCTGACGATATGCTCCGCACGGCGGACCGGCAGCAATTCGCGCCAGCGCCAGAGATCGGTGGGGCGCGACGCCAGAACCTCCCGTGTCAGCGCCTCGCGCACGCCCTCCAGATCGTAGCGCACCAGCAAGGGCCGCCCCGCCGCCGACAGACCGTGCAGCCGGTCCGCCTCATAATGCTCGCCGGTCATCGAGCATTCGAGATGGGTGACGAAGCCCGGCCGCGCCGCGATCAGGTTCTCGTTCCAGCTCATCGCGGCGCCGCCGCCCGCCGCAGCCGGTCGTTGATCGCCGCGCCCAGCCCCTCCTCCGGAACGGGCGCGACGGCGATGGCGGAACGGCCGCTCGCATCGGCCTCGTGGAGCAGCGCGAACAGCCGCGCCGCCGCCTCGACGAGATCGCCGGACGGGCTGAGGCTGGCGTCGCCGACCACCGCGCCGAAGCCGATCAGCCACTCGCCGGGCCGCGCTGTATCGGCATTCAGCCGCAACGGCTTGCCGGGCGCATAATGGCTGGCAAGCTGGCCGGGCGCTTCGATCCCGCCGTCCTGCGCCACGTCCAGCCCGAGGTCGATCGGCCCCGGCCGGAGCAGGCGCAGACGTCCGTCCGTCACCGCCACGATCGTCGATTCCAGCCCCAATTCGGTCGGCCCGGC
>CAZTPD010000061.1:0-11967 GCA_964614625.1 uncultured Sphingosinicella sp.
CATAATGATCGCCGTTGGAGACGGTCGGATAGCCGTAATTGGCGCCGCGCTCGACGAGGTTCAGCTCGTCGCCGCCCTGCGGCCCCATCTCGACGTTCCACAGCCGCCCCTCGCCGTCGAAGGCGAGGCCGAGCGGGTTGCGATGGCCCAGGCTCCAGACCTGCGAGATGATCCGGCCCTGATCGTAGAAGGGGTTGTCGGACGGCACCATGCCGGTGTCGCTCAGCCGCACGATCTTGCCGGCGTTGGAATTGCGGTCCTGCGCCGGATCGAATTGCTGGCGCTCGCCCGAGCTGATGTAGAGGAACTGCCCGTCCGGCGAGAAAGCGAGGCGGTGGCCATAATGGCCGCGCCCGGTGAAGCCCGGCTCCTGCCGCCAGATCACCTGGAAGCCGTCGATCCGCGCGGCCTCGCCCTCGACGACCAGTTGCCCCCGGCCGACGGCGGCATGGCGGGTGCCGCCCTCCCCGGCTTCGGCATAGCTGAGGTAGACGATGTTGTTGTTGGCGAAATCGGGGTGGACGATGACGTCGCCCAGCCCGCCCTGCCCGCCATGCTCGACGGCCGGAACGCCCGCGACGTCGATCGCCGCGCCGCCGACCGTCCACAGCTTCAGCGCGCCCGGCCGCTCGGTGATCAGCGCCTGACGGCCGCCGGGCAGGAAGGTCATCGCCCAGGGCTCGTTGAACTGCGCGATCTCCTCGACCGCGAAGGGGCGGCCGTCCGACGCCGCCGCGGGCGCCTGCCCGGCATTGCCGGTGTCGCTGGCGGCGGTGCAGCCGATCAGGATCAGAGCGGGAAGCAAAGCGGTGCGGATGGCGCGCATGGGAAAGCTCCTGTGTGGCTGGCGCCGGGGCAACGTCCCGGATCGCTTGTGGTGCCCTGATAGCCAGCCGATTTGCATTGCGCGACCCCCGCGATAGGGTGGGCGCCATGAAACACGCCCTCCCCCTGCTCGCCGCGCTCGCTCTCGTGGGCTGCGCCCCTTCCACCGACGTCACAGACGCGAATGCCGCCGGTAATGAGGCCGCCGCCGGGCCGCAGGACGAATTCTTCCAGCGACTGACCGCCTTGTGCGGCCAGGCGTTCGAAGGCCGGGTCGTCGCCAGCGAGCCGTCCGGCGCCGATACCGACTTCGCCGCCAGCCGGCTCGTCATGCACGTCCGCGAATGCAGCGACAACGAGATCAAGATCCCCTTCCATGTCGGCGAGGACCGCTCGCGCACCTGGGTGATCACCCGCACCGACGCGGGCCTGCGCCTGAAGCACGACCATCGTCACGAGGACGGCAGCGAAGACGTGCTCACCCAATATGGCGGCGACACCGCCAACGAAGGCACCGCCACCCGCCAGGAATTCCCGGTGGACCAATTCTCCATCGACCTGTTCAACCGCGAAGACAGGGCCGTCTCGAACACCAATGTCTGGGCGGTGGAGGTCGATCCGGGCCGCATCTACGCTTACGAGCTGCGCCGCGAGAACCGCCTTTTGCGCGCCGAGTTCGACCTGACCAATCCGGTCGAGGCGCCGCCCGCGCCCTGGGGGCATGAATAGGGCGCGAGCCTAAAGCGCCATGATGCCCTTGCGCGGGTCGCGCGTGCCGAGTGTTTCGGCGGCGAGCGGCGCGCCCGCGCCGAGCAGGGCGGCGCGGCGGCCCTTGGGGTCGGTGCCGAGCTGCGTCTGCTCGTATTTCAGGAAGCGGTGGATGCAGTCGTGCGCCAGCGTGCGCGCGACCCAGCCCGCCGCCTTCGGCCAGCGCGCCGCGTCGATCTCGAAGCCGGCATAGACCGCGTTGCGGAAGAAGCAGGCGACCGCGATGTCGGCGAGGCCGATGCCGCCGAACAGGAAGCCCGCGCCCGGCGCCTCGCGCTCCAGATAATCGAGCGCGGCGGGCAATCCCTCGGCAAGCGCCTGCTCGACCCGCGCCTCGTCCGTCGCATCGCCGAACACCATCGGGCCGACGATCTTCTGGTAGAACAGGCTCCAGATGGTGAGCTCGCCGAGCCGGGTGTCCGCATATTCCTCCAGCCAGCGCGCCTTGGCGCGGTCGGCCGGGTCGGCGGGCAGGAGCGGATGGCCGGGAAAGGCCTCATCGAGCCAGGCGCAGATCACCGTCGAATCGTTCAGCACCAGATCGCCGTGGATCAGCACCGGGATGCGCCGGAGCGGCGACAGGCGCTGGAATTCCTCGCCGCCGAAAAAGGGCGTGATCGGATCGATCTCGTAATCGTCGATCCCCTTCAGCGCCATGCAGGCCAGCACCTTGCGGACATAGGGGGAGACGTAGCTGCCGATGATCTTCATGGCGCCGATGCATAAACCGGACAGGGGGTGTTTCGCCACTGGCGAGAACGCGCATGTCACGGCTTGCTCCGATCCGCCGCCTCGCCTATATGGCATCTGCCTTTCTCGACATCGTCAGACGTTGAGGTCGGCCCCGGGGACGGGGCCGGCGGCAGGAGAGCTTTGTTTTCGCAAGGAATGCGGATGGCGGACATCGCCGCATTGACGAGGATCATCGCGCCCGAGGTCGAAGCCGAGGGGCTGGCGCTCGTGCGCGTGATGATGATCGGCGGCAAGGACGATCCGACGCTCCAGGTGATGGCCGAGCGGCCGGACACGCGCCAACTCGTCCTCGCCGATTGCGAGCGGCTGTCGCGGCGGCTGTCCGACAAGCTGGACGCGCTGGAGGCCGAGGGCGTCGATCCGATCGACGGGGCGTACCGGCTCGAGGTCAGCTCGCCGGGGATCGACCGGCCGCTGACCCGCCCCCGGGATTACGAGGACTGGAAGGGCCACGACGCCCGGATCAGCCTCAAGGAGAAAGTGGGCGGCCGCAACCAGTATAAGGGCGTGCTGACCGGCCTCGCCGACGGCGACGTGCTGATCGACGTGCCGGGCGCGGGCGAGACTCGCTTGCCGCTGGCCGGGATACATTCGGCGAAGCTGGTCCTGACCGACCGGCTGATCGCCGCGACGGCCCCGCTGAGCGCGGAGGGCGCCGACCAGATCGAAGAACTTCAGGAAGAAGGACAGGACTAGCATATGGCCACCGCCGAGACCGGGACCGCGCCGGGCGCCGTTTCCGCCAACAAGGCCGAGCTGATCGCGATCGCCGACGCCGTCGCGCGCGAGAAGCTGATCGACAAGGGCATCGTCATCGAGGCGATGGAGGACGCGATCCAGCGCGCCGCCCGCGCCCGCTACGGCGCCGAGAACGAGATCCGCGCCAAGCTCGATCCGACCAGCGGCGACCTGCGCCTGTGGCGGGTCGTCGAGGTCGTCGAGGAGGTCGAGGACTATTTCAAGCAGGTCAGCCTGGAGGACTCCCAGAAGCTCCAGCCGGGCGCGGCGCTGGGCGACTATATCGTCGATCCGCTGCCGCCGATCGAGTTCGGCCGCATCGCCGCCCAGGCGGCCAAGCAGGTCATCTTCCAGAAGGTCCGCGACGCCGAACGCGAGCGCCAGTACGAGGAGTTCAAGGACCGCGCGAACGAGATCATCACCGGCGTCGTCAAGCGGGTCGAGTTCGGCCATGTCGTCGTCGATCTCGGCCGGGCCGAGGGCGTCATCCGCCGCGACCAGCAGATCCCGCGCGAATTGCTGCGCGTCGGCGATCGGGTGCGCTCGATCATCCTCAATGTCCGCCGCGAGAATAGGGGGCCGCAGATCTTCCTGTCGCGCGCCCACCCCGAATTCATGAAGAAGCTGTTCGCGCAGGAGGTGCCGGAAATCTACGACGGCATCATCGAGATCAAGGCCGCCGCCCGCGATCCGGGCAGCCGCGCCAAGATCGGCGTGATCAGCCACGACAGCTCGATCGACCCGGTCGGCGCCTGCGTCGGCATGAAGGGCTCGCGCGTCCAGGCCGTCGTGCAGGAGCTCCAGGGCGAGAAGATCGACATCATCCCGTGGAGCGAGGACACCGCGACCTTCATCGTCAACGCGCTCCAGCCGGCCACCGTCGCGCGCGTCGTCATCGACGAGGAGGAGAGCCGGATCGAGGTGGTCGTCCCCGACGACCAGCTGTCGCTCGCCATCGGCCGCCGCGGCCAGAATGTCCGCCTCGCCAGCCAGCTCACCGGCTCCGCCATCGACATCATGACCGAGGCGGATTCGAGCGAGAAGCGCCAGCGCGAGTTCATCGAGCGCTCCGAGATGTTCCAGAACGAGCTGGACGTGGACGAGACGCTGGCGCAGCTGCTGGTCGCCGAGGGCTTCGGCGCGCTGGAAGAGGTCGCCTATGTCGAGGCCGAGGAGCTTTCGACGATCGAGGGCTTCGACGAGGAGCTGGCGGCCGAGTTGCAGAACCGCGCCGCCGAGGCGCTGGAGCGGCGCGAGGCCGCGAACCGCGACGAGCGCCGCGCGCTCGGCGTCGAGGACGCGCTGGCCGAGATGCCCTATCTGACCGAGGCGATGCTGGTCACGCTCGGCAAGGCGAACATCCGCACGCTCGACGATCTGGCCGATCTCGCCACCGACGAGCTGATCCAGAAGAAGCGCCCGGAGCAGCGCCGCCAGCGCGAGCCGAACAACCGGCCCGAGGACAAGGGCGGCGTGCTCGGCGAATATGGGCTGAGCGAGGAGCAGGGCAACGAGATCATCATGGCCGCCCGCGCCCACTGGTTCGAGGACGAGGACACGCAAGGGGAGGACGCGGTTGCGGAAACCTCCCAATGAGCGTCTGAGCGCGACCACCACATCCGTTCGTCCCGAGCGTAGTCGAGGGGCGTATGTGATGAGTCCGTGCCAGCGCCCCTCGACTTCGCTCGGGACGAGCGAGGGGGGGTCGAATGGCTGAGCGCGCGGTACATGTGGCCGAACGCACCTGCATCCTGACCCGGGAAACCGGGACGCGGGATGAGTTGATCCGTCTTGCCTTGTCTCCGGACGGCGAGGTGGCGCCGGACGTGCGCGCCAAGGCGCCGGGACGCGGCGCCTGGATCGGCGTGGACCGCGCGGCGCTGGACGCCGCGCAAGCCAAGGGCAAGCTCAGGGCGGCGCTGGCGCGGGCGTTCAAGACGAACGACCTCGCCGTCCCCGCCGATCTGGGCGAGCGGGTCGAGGCCGCGTTGCGGCAGGCCGTGCTCGACCGGCTCGGGCTGGAGGCGCGGGCGGGCAATCTCGCCACGGGCAGCGAGAAGATCGAGACGGCGGCGCGGCGCGGGCAGGTCCGCCTGCTGCTCCACGCCGCCGATGCCGGCGAGGAAGGCAACCGCAAGCTCGACCAGGCCTGGCGCGTCGGCTCCGAGGCCGAGGGCTCCGGGCGGCGGGGGTTGGTTTTGCCCCTGCCGAGGGCCATATTGTCGTTGGCGCTGGGCCGCGACAACGTGGTACATGTCGCCATAGTGGATGGAGCCGCCGCGAAGCGTGTTTCGCACGCGATTGCGCGGTGGCGCGCTTTCATCGGACGTGATGCTGGGCTAGAGGCCGTTTCCGCGGATGCGGCGGCTGCGTCCGATATTGAATGAATGAAGGATTTCGAGTGAGCGATTCGACGGACAAGCCGAAACTGGGAACGCGGGCGCCGCTGGGCCTGAAGCGCACGGTGGAGACCGGCAAGGTGAAGCAGAGCTTCAGCCACGGCCGGTCGAACACCGTCGTCGTCGAGGTGAAGAAGCGCCGCATCCTGGGCCGCCCGGGCGAAGCGGAGGCTGCGCCTTCCCCCGCGCCCGAGCCCGCCGCGCCGCCGCCCGCGCCCGCCGCCCGCGCGCCCGAGCCGGCGCCGAAGCCGGCCGCGCGCCCGGTCGATTCCGCTCTGGCCCGCAAGGAATTGCAGGAAAAGCTGCTGCGCGAGGCCGAGGAGGCCCGTCTCGCCGCGCTCGAGGAAGCGCGCCGGCGCGAGGACAAGCAGGCCAAGGCCGCGACCGAGGATGAGAAGCGCCGCGCCGAGGAGAACAAGCGGGCCGAGGAAGAGGCCCGGGTCAAGGCCGAGGAAGAGGCCCGCCGCGCCGCCGAGGAAGCCGAGCAGGCCGCCGCGCAGCCCGCGCCCGCCGCCGCGGCGGAAGAGGAAGGCGAGCGCCGTCCGGCCCATGCCCGGCCGCCGCGCCAGGCCTTCACGCCGGTCAAGCGGCCCGAGCCCGCCCGTCCGACGCGCGGGCGCGACGATCGCCGCCAGTCCGGCAAGCTCACCGTCACCCGCGCGCTCGACGACAGCGG
Source organism: uncultured Sphingosinicella sp. (assembly GCA_964614625.1). GTDB lineage: Bacteria > Pseudomonadota > Alphaproteobacteria > Sphingomonadales > Sphingomonadaceae > Allosphingosinicella. Next base: position 6,160 of record CAZTPD010000061.1, read on the forward strand.
CGACGCCCGCGCCCGCAGCCTCGCGGCGCTGAAGCGCGCCCGCGAAAAGGAAAAGCGCGCCCACATGCAGTCCGGCCCCGCCGCCAAGCAGGTGCGCGACGTGGTGGTGCCGGAGAACATCACCGTCGGCGAGCTCGCCAACCGCATGGCCGAGCGCGGCGCCGATCTGGTGAAGGCCTTGTTCAAGATGGGCGTGGTCGTCACCGTCAACCAGACGATCGACCAGGACACGGCCGAGCTGCTCGTCACCGAGTTCGGTCACAACATCAAGCGCGTCAGCGAAAGCGACATCGACATCCAGACCGAGACCGACGTGGATGCCGAGGACACGCTGAAGCCGCGCCCGCCGGTGGTCACGATCATGGGCCATGTCGACCACGGCAAGACCTCGCTGCTCGACGCGATCCGGGGGGGCAATGTCGTGTCCGGCGAGGCCGGCGGCATCACCCAGCATATCGGCGCCTATCAGGTCACGCTGAAGGACAAGTCGAAGGTCACCTTCCTCGACACGCCGGGCCACGAGGCCTTCACCGAGATGCGCGCGCGCGGCGCCAACGTCACCGACATCGTCATCCTGGTGGTGGCGGCCGACGACGGGCTGAAGCCGCAGACGATCGAGGCGATCAACCACACCAGGGCGGCCGGCGTGCCGATGATCGTGGCGATCAACAAGATCGACAAGTCCGGCGCCAATGCCCAGAAGGTGCGCGAGGAGCTGCTCCAGCACGAGGTCGTCGTCGAGGCCATGGGCGGCGACGTGCAGGACGTCGAGGTCTCGGCGCTCAAGCAGACCAATCTCGACAAGCTGCTCGACGCGATCGCCCTCCAGGCCGAGATCCTGGAATTGAAGGCCAATCCCGACCGCGCCGCCGAGGGCGCCGTGGTCGAGGCCAAGCTCGACAAGGGCCGCGGCCCGCTCGCCACCGTGCTGGTCCAGCGCGGCACGCTTCGGGTGGGAGACACCTTCGTCGCCGGCCCGGTCTCCGGCAAGGTGCGCGCGATGATCGACGATCACGGCCGCCAGGTGAAGGTGGCGGGGCCGAGCGTCCCGGTCGAGGTGCTCGGCCTCAGCGGCGTCCCGTCGGCCGGCGACACGCTGACCGTCGTCGAAAACGAGGCGCGCGCCCGCGAGGTCGCCGCCTACCGCCAGGGCGTGCTCGACAGGAAGCGCACCACCTCCGCCCCGGCCAGTTTCGACACGATGTTCTCCGCCTTGAAGGAGAAGCAGGCGGTCGAGTTCCCGCTGGTCATCAAGGGCGACGTGCAGGGCTCGGTCGAGGCGATCGTCGCGGCGGTCAACAAGATCTCCAACGAGGACATCAAGGTCCGCGTGCTCCACGCCGGCGTCGGCGGCATCACCGAGAGCGACGTGACCCTGGCCGGCGCGTCCGGCGCGCCGATCATCGGCTTCAACGTGCGCGCCAACGCCAAGGCGCGCGAGATCGCCGAGCGGCAGGGCGTCGCGATGCAATATTACGACGTCATCTACGATCTCACCGACGCGGTGAAGGCGGCGATGGCCGGCAAGATCGGCCCGCTGATCATCGAGAATGTCGTCGGCCGGGCGGAAATCCGCGAGGTCTTCTCCGCCGGCAAGCATGGCCGCGCGGCCGGCCTGCTGGTCACCGAAGGCTATATCCGCAAGGCGCTGAAGGCGCGCATCATGCGCGACGACGTGATCATCTACAACGGATCGATCGCCTCGCTGCGGCGCTTCAAGGACGACGTGCCGGAAGTGCGCGCCGGCCTGGAATGCGGCGTGACCTTCGAAAGCCACACCGACATCAAGCCGGGCGACTTCCTCGAGACGTTCGAGATCGAGGAAAGGGAGCGCACCCTTTAAAATGAAGCCGCCCGCCGCAAAGCGTTTCGAACGCGCGTTGTGGCTCGGTCGCGCTTATCTGGCGGGGCAGGTTTTAGGCGGCTTCATTTTTGTCATGACCGTGGGAGCGATGATCGGGGGATGGCTGGAGCCCGCCCCGCCGCCGATCACGCTATGGATCGGCATCGGGATAGCGATCATCACCCGGTTGGTCACGTTCACGCTTGCGGATCGATTCCGATGCGAGAATTGTGATGAGCCTTATTTCGAGCGGTATCGCCCCTCGATCCTGGTGGGCTTGAACTCCCTTGCGCCGTCATCGCGGTGCGAATTTTGTGATTTTGATCGAACCGGCAATCGAAGTCTATGAACAGACACAACGAAACCCCCGAAGGCCGTTCCGTCCGGCTGCTGCGCGTCGGCGAGCAGGTGCGTCATGCGCTCAGCGACATATTGATGCGCGGCGACGTGCATGACGAGACGCTGGCCCGCCACAGCGTCTCGATCACCGAAGTGCGCATGTCGCCGGACCTGCGCCACGCCACCGCTTTCGTCATGCCGCTGCTCGGCGGCGACGCGGACAAGGTGCTGAAGGCGCTCCGGACCAACACCGCCTATCTCCAGAGCGAGGTCGCCCGGCGGGTGAACACCAAATATGCCGCCCGGCTCAAATTCCTCCTCGACGAGAGCTTCGACGAGGGCGGCCATATCGACGCCCTGCTGCGCGACCCCAAGGTGGCGCGGGATCTCGGCGGGGACTAACGCTCAGCCCGCGATGCCGAATTGGTCGATCGCGGCGCGGTGGCTATCCGCGAAGCGGGCGCCGATCGCGCGCGACAGCGCCGGCACGGCGGCCAGATTGGCGGCCAGGCAGGCATCGACCGCCGCCGACACGTCGTCCGGCAGCGCGTCCCCGAGCGCATCGGCGACGCGCCGGCGGTAGCCGCCCGTCACCGCCTCGCGCCCGAGCCGTTCGTTCCGCCCTTCCGCGCCCGGCGCCCGGGTGATCGCGTCCAGCGCGCCGAGCCGGTCGAGCAGGCGCCAGCCGGGAAAGGGATCGGCGTCGGCATAATCGTGGACCAGCACCGGGTGGCGCGTCGCGGCCGCGAAATCGGTGAGCGCGGCGTGATGATCGAAGCAATAGCACCAGTACGGCGTGCCCCGCTCGCCCGGCAGTGGATCGGCGACGAAGAGCATGCCCTTGCGCAGCACCTCGGTGAACATCGTCACCGAATCCGCATAGACGTGATGCTGGAGCTGCGCGTGGAGGCTGGCGAAATAGGCGCCGGGCTCGCGCAGCGCGACATGCCATTCGATCGCCGTGACGCCGTGGAGCAGGGCGGCGGCCTCGATCGTGTCGGCCACCTGCGGATTGTAGACGACCGCCTCGAGATCCTCCGACGAGAGGATGACGGCATGGCAGCCGCGGGCGGCCGCGTTGTCCAGCATCGCCGCGAACCGGCCGGCATCGCCGAGCAGCAGATCCCAGGCGGCGAAATGATGCGCGGGGTAGCCGGGCTGGGGCTCATACCATATGCCGCGTTCGGCGAGATCGGCATGATGATCGTTCAGCAGATGCTGAAGCCAGGTCGAGGCGGTCTTGTGAAAACCGAGATGGACGATGAGGCGCATCCGGACGGCCTAGCGCGAGATGGTTAACAGCTTCGATACGAACGCCGACAAGCTCGGCGCGCCGATGACGGACGGCGAGGTCCGGCTGGAGCCGCTCGCCGAGGACCACCCCGCCGCGCTCAAGGCGGCCTGCGCCGAGGATCGCGACATCTGGGCGATCTATTCCGTCTCCTTCGGCCCCGACCGTTTCGACGCCAGCTTCGACGCGATCCGGACGAAGGCCGACTGGCGCTGCTTCGCCTTGTTCAGGGGCGAGGCGCTGGCCGGCATGTCGTGCTTCATCGGCATCGAGCCGGATCGCGGCGTGCTGGAGATCGGCTGCACTTATTATGTCCCCGCGCTGCGCGGGACGGGTTTCAACCGCCGGGTCAAGGATCTGATGCTCGCCCGCGCGTTCGATCACGGCTTCCGCCGGGTCGAGTTCCGGGTCGATGCGCGCAACGTCCGCAGCCAGGCGGCGATGGCGAAGCTGGGCGCGGTGCGCGAGGGCGTGCTGCGTCACGACCGGGTCACATGGACCGGCCATGTCCGCGACACCGTGCTCTTCTCGATCCTGGCGCATGAATGGGAGCGATCAGCCCCGGTTCATCGCTGACATGCGATCGGGAACGCCCCAAAGGAGATTCGCGCGATGCTCAAGCAGCTCACCGTCGCCGCCCTGCTGACCGCCGCCCCGGCGCTGGCCGATCCGCCGCCCGCCGACGCGCCGGCCGAAACGCGCATCCCGCGCATGTCGCAGCTGCTGGAAACCGTGGTCCGCGACAATCGCGGCGTCTATGTCCGCGCCGACAACGGCCGCTGGTATTACGCCCGCACGCGCGGCGAATGCGCCCGGCTGAGGCCGACCACGTCGCCGCTTTCCTTCGACACCAATGCGCAGGGCGACCTCGACCGCTTCGGCGCGATCCGCGCCGAGGGCTGGCGCTGCCAGCTCGACAGCGTCACGCAATCCGGCCCGCCGCCGGGGCGCGAAAGCTGATCGGCCGAAAGATTGACCCCAAGGCCGGTAAGACTTATCTTACCTGCATGAATGCCAAAACCAAGCTCTCGGCCAAAGGTCAGGTCGTGATCCCCAAGGACGTACGCGATGCGCTCGGCCTCAAGCCGGGTCAGTCGCTGGACGTGATCCGCACGGGCGGCGGCGTCCTGTTGAAGCCCTCCGTCGCCAAGAGCGGCCGCTCCTTCGACGAGATCACCGCCAGCATTCGGGCGCTCTACACGCATCGCGGTCCGCCTGTCGGCATCGACGAGATGGATGCGGCCGTCGATCGCATGATGCGGGAAAGACGGGAGCCGCGAGATTGACCCGCGCGGTCGATACCAATGTCGTGTTGCGTTACCTCACGAACGACGATCCCGCGCAGGAACGGATCGCGCGGTCGGTGATGCGCGCCGGATTCGTGTTGACGGCCACCGTGCTGGTAGAGACCGAATGGGTCTTGCGATCGGCGTATCGGTGGCCGCGCGAGCGGATCGCGACGGCGCTCGCCGCCCTCATCGACCTGCCGAGCGCGATCGCGGTGCCGGACGGTATCGGCTGGGCGATCGACCGGTTCGCCAAGGGCGCCGATTTCGCCGATATGGTCCATATCGCCACGGCCACCGGAAGCTCGGCCTTCGCGACCTTCGACGCGTCGGTCGCGGCGAAGGCCGGGGAGGCGAGCCCCCTGCCTGTCGAAACCCTGCGCTGATGGCCAAGCTCTATTTCTACTACGCCTCGATGAACGCGGGGAAATCGACCACCTTGCTGCAGGCCGATTTCAACTATCGCGAACGCGGCATGGCGACGATGTTGTGGACCGCCGCGCTCGACGACCGGGCGGGGCATGGCGTCATCGCCTCACGCATCGGGCTGGACGCCGGCGCCCATGTCTATGAGCGCGGCACCGACATCCGCGCCGATATCGAGGCGGAGCTGAAGAAGCGGGAGCTGCACTGCATCCTGATCGACGAGGCGCAGTTCCTGACCCGCGCGCAGGTCGTCCAGCTCGCCTCGATCTGCGACGAGCTCGGCATTCCCGTCCTCGCCTACGGCCTGCGCACCGATTTCCAGGCGAATTTGTTCGAAGGCAGCGCGCACTTGCTCGCGCTCGCCGACACGCTGGTCGAGCTGAAGGCGGTGTGCGATTGCGGGCGCAAGGCGACGATGAACCTGCGCGTCGATGAAGACGGGCGCGTCGTGAAGCAGGGCGCGCAGACCGAGATCGGCGGCAACGACCGCTACGTCTCGCTCTGCCGCCGCCACTATATGGACCGGACCGCCGAGGTGGACGGCGAGCAGCTCCGCCTCACGCTGACCCGCGCCGCCGCGGGCGGTTGAACATCCGCGCGGCCTTCCCAAATGAAGCGGGTAG
>CAZTPD010000062.1:0-11899 GCA_964614625.1 uncultured Sphingosinicella sp.
TCGACCGGGGCGAGCAGGTGATCGTCGGCGTCAACAAGTACCGCAAGGACAATGAGGACGAGATCGACATCCTCGACGTGGACAACCACGCCGTCCGCGAGGCCCAGATCGCCCGCATCCAGCGCGTGAAGGCCGGCCGCGACGAAGCCGCCTGCCAGTCCGCCCTGGACGCGCTGCGCGAAGGCGCGCGCGGGGACGGGAATCTCCTCGCCCTCGCCGTCGAATGCGCCCGCGCCCGCGCCACATTGGGCGAGATCAGCCAGGCGATGGAGGATGCGTTCGGCCGCTACGGCACCAATCCGACCCCCGTCTCCGGCATCTATGGCGGCGCCTACCAGGACGACGCGCGCTGGCTGCGGCTCGCCGACGGTGTCGTCTCCGTCGAGCGGCGCATGGGCCGCAAGCCCAGGATGCTGGTCGCCAAGATGGGGCAGGACGGCCATGATCGCGGCGCCAATCTGGTCAGCTCCGCCTTCGGCGATCTCGGCTTCGAGATCGTCGCCGGTCCGCTCTTCCAGACGCCCAGGGAAGCCGCCGATCTGGCGATCGAGCAAGGCGTGGACGTGGTCGGCGCCTCCAGCCTCGCGGCCGGCCACAAGACCCTGATCCCCGAGCTGATCGGCCATTTGAAGGACGCCGGGCGCGCCGACATCAAGGTCGTCGCCGGCGGCGTCATCCCCGCGCAGGACTATCAGTTCCTGCGCGATTCCGGCGTGCAGGCGATCTTCGGCCCCGGCACCAATCTGGTCGACGCGGCCGGCGAGGTGCTGAAGCTGCTCGGCCACAACATGCCGCCGGAAGACGTAGAGGAGGCCGCGGAGTGACGTACCCCGCTGACCGTCACCCTGAACTTGTTTCAGGGTCCATCTTGGAACACGCGCAGCGGTGCGGGTGGAGGCATGGATGCTGAAACAAGTTCAGCATGACGAGGAAGGTGAGCACAAGGTGCGCACCGACTGGACCCGCGCCGAGATCGCCGCCCTCTTCGATCGCCCGTTGCTCGACCTCGTGTTCGAAGCCCAGCAGGTGCACCGCCGCTTCCACGCGCCGAACGAGGTTCAGCTTTCCACCTTGCTCAGCATCAAGACCGGGGGCTGCCCGGAGGATTGCGGCTATTGCTCGCAGTCGGTCCACGCGGAGTCCGGCGTCAAGGCGACGAAGCTGATGGACGTGCGCGCCGTCCTCCAGGCCGCCGCGCAGGCGCGCGATCATGGCTCGACGCGCTTCTGCATGGGCGCCGCCTGGCGCAATCCCAAGGACCGGGACATGCCCGCCATCGTCGAGATGGTGAAGGGCGTGCGCGCGATGGGCATGGAGACCTGCATGACATTGGGCATGCTGAGCGAGACGCAGGCGAAGACGCTCGCCGCCGCCGGCCTCGATTACTACAACCACAATATCGACACCTCGCCGGAGCGTTACGGCGATGTCATCTCCACCCGCTGCTTCGAGGACCGGCTGGAGACGCTTACCCATGTCCGCGCGTCGGGCATGAACGTGTGCTGCGGCGGCATCGTCGGCATGGGCGAGACGCGCGCGGACCGGGTCGGCTTCATCCACGCGCTGGCCACCCTGCCCGAGCATCCCGGCAGCGTGCCGATCAACGCGCTGGTGCCGGTCAAGGGCACGGTGCTGGGCGACATGCTCGCCGACACGCCGCTGGCGAAGATCGACGATATCGAGTTCGTCCGCACCGTCGCGGTGGCGCGGATCGCGATGCCGCAAAGCATGGTCCGCCTCTCGGCGGGCCGCGAGAGCATGAGCGAGAGCACGCAGGCGCTGTGCTTCCTGGCCGGGGCCAACTCGATCTTCACCGGCGACAAGCTGCTGACCGCCCCCAATGCCGGCGACGACAATGACGCCGCCATGTTCGCAAGGCTCGGCATCAAGGCGATGGCGGCCGAAGCGCCAACGCAGGTGGCGGCGGAATGATTCACCTGCAAGCCGCGCTGATCACGATGGTGAGCTTTCTGGCCCTGTTCGGCACGGCCGCTCTGGTGAGCTTCTATGATGCCTATCCGGAAGCGGCCCCCGCCCCCGCCTGGGCGATCATCGGCGTGGGTGCGGCGATCTGGGTCGCGGCGCTGTTCCTTATCTCGAGATTGCCGAACGTGCTGGCGCTCAGGAAGATTTTGAGCGCGAAAGGGAGAGGCCGATGATGTCGCTGCTCTACGCTCTTGCGGCTCTGTCCGCCGCGCAGGACGCGCCCGATTGCCGCAATCCGATGACGCAGGCCGACATGAACGCCTGCGCCGCGCTCGAGTTCGCGGCGGCGGACGCGCAGCTCAACGCCGCCTGGCCCGGCGCGCTCGCTTATGCGCGCGCGCAGGACCGGGACAATGTGGCGACCGACAACCGGCCCGGCGCGGCGCGCAGGCTGCTCGAGGCGCAGCGGGCCTGGATCACCTTCCGCGACGCCCATTGCACGGTCGAAAGCTATCAGGCGCGCGGCGGCTCGATGGAGCCTCTGCTCTACAATAGCTGCCGCGCCCATCTCACCCGCCAGCGTGTCGCCCAGCTTCACGCGCTCCAGGTCGAATAGGGGGACCATGTTCTCGAAAATCCTGATCGCCAATCGCGGCGAGATCGCCTGCCGCGTCATCAAGACGGCGCGGCGCATGGGCATCAAGACGGTCGCCGTCTATTCGGACGCCGACGCGCGCGCGCCGCACGTGCTGATGGCCGACGAAAGCGTCCGGCTCGGCCCGCCGCCGGCGGCCGAATCCTATCTGAAGGCGGACCTCATCATCGAGGCCTGCCGCGCCACCGGCGCCGAGGCGGTGCATCCGGGCTACGGCTTCCTGTCCGAGCGGGAGAGCTTCGCGCGCGCGCTGGCCGATGCCGGCATCGCCTTCATCGGCCCGCCGCCGAACGCCATCGCCGCGATGGGCGACAAGATCGAATCGAAGAAGCTGGCCCAGCAGGCCGGCGTCAACGTCGTCCCCGGCTATCTGGGCGAGATCGCCGACACCGAGGAGGCGGTCAGGATCGCGGGCGACATCGGCTATCCGGTGATGATGAAGGCCTCGGCCGGCGGCGGCGGCAAGGGCATGCGCCTCGCTTATTCCGAGCAGGACGTGCGCGAGGGCTTCGAGGCGACGAAGCGCGAGGGCCTCGCCAGCTTCGGCGACGACCGCGTCTTCATCGAGAAGTTCATCCTCAGCCCCCGCCATATCGAGATCCAGGTGCTGGGCGACCAGCACGGCAACATCGTCTATCTGGGCGAGCGCGAATGCTCGATCCAGCGCCGCCACCAGAAGGTGGTGGAGGAGGCGCCGTCGCCCTTCGTCACGCCCGCCATGCGCAAGGCGATGGGCGAGCAGGCCGTCGCGCTCGCCCGGGCCGTGGGCTATTACAGCGCCGGCACGGTCGAGCTGATCGTCTCCGGCGCCGACACGACGGGCGAGAGCTTCTACTTCCTGGAAATGAACACCCGCCTCCAGGTCGAGCACCCCGTCACCGAGGAGATCACCGGCCTCGACCTGGTCGAGCAGATGATCCGCGTCGCCGCCGGGGAGGCGCTCGCCTTCACCCAGGACGACGTGAAGCTCACCGGCTGGGCGATCGAGAACCGCGTCTATGCCGAAGACCCCTATCGCGGCTTCCTCCCCTCCACCGGCCGCCTGGTCCGCTACAAGCCGCCGCAAGCCACCGAATCCCGCTCGTCCCGAGCGAAGTCGAGGGGCGCTGGCACGGACTCCGAGAAACGCCCCTCGACTTCGCTCGGGACGAGCGATGTTGGCGAGGCCATCGTCACCCGCGTCGACGACGGCGTCGCCGAGGGCGGTGAGGTCTCCATGTTCTACGATCCGATGATCGCCAAGCTCGTCACCTGGGCGCCGACCCGCGAGGCCGCCATCGACCGCCAGATCCGCGCGCTCGACGCCTTCCGGATCGACGGCATCGGCCACAATGTCGATTTCCTCTCCGCCCTGATGCAGCATCCCCGCTTCCGCGAAGGCAATATCACCACCGGCTTCATCGCCGAGGAATATCCCGAAGGCTTCACCGGCGCCCCGGCGAGCGAAGGCCTGCTCGCCGATCTCGCCGCCATCGCCGCCCTGGTCGGCCACGAGAACGACCGGCGCGCCGGCGCGATCAGCGGCCAACTCGGCGATCCCGTCGCGCCGCCCGCCGATCTGGTCGTCCGCATCGCCGGCACCGAGCACCGCCTGCGCGTCGAGCCGGCCGAAGGCGCGACCCTGATCCATCGCGCCGGCGAGGATCATCCGCACGAGATTCTCGGCCGCTGGCAGCCGGGCGAACTGCGCTTCAAGGGCGCGGTGGACGGCCGCCCGCACATCGTCCAGATCGCGAAGGCGGGACGCAAATGGCGGCTCACCAGCCACGGCGCCAGCCATCTCGTCGAGATACTCCCGGCGCATGTCGCGGAGCTCTCCCGCCACATGATCGAGAAGGTGCCGCCGGACCTCTCCAAATATCTGATCTGCCCGATGCCCGGCCTGCTCACCGCGCTGCATGTGAAGGAAGGCGATGCGGTCGAGGCCGGCCAGCCGCTCGCGGTGGTCGAGGCGATGAAGATGGAGAATATCCTGCGCGCCGAGAAGACCGGCACGGTCAAGGAGGTGCGGGCGGCGCCCGGCGACAGCCTCGCGGTCGATGCGGTGATTCTCGAATTTGAATGACCGGCGTCATTGCGGCGCAACAAAGTGCGCGGCGGGCCGTTCAGCCGCGATGATGTTGCTTCGCCCCCTTCGCGCCTTCGCGCTCGCCGCCGCGGCCCTGCCGTTTCTGCTCGCCGCTCCGGCCCTCGCGCAGGAGCGCGACGACGAAGGGCGCGGCTGGACGGTGATCGTCGGCGGCGGCGCGCAGGCCTTTCCGAGATATCCCGGCGCGGACGGCGTCGATCTCTTCCCGCTGGTGATCCTCGACCTGCGCCGCGAAGGCCGCCCGATGGCGTTCGAGGCGCCGGACCAGGGCTGGGGCTTCGGCCTGCTCGGCTCCGACAGCGCGTTCGATGTCGGCCCGGTGGTGCAGTTCCAGAACAAGCGCCGCGACCGCGATGTCGGCGCCCCGGTCGGCGAGGTCGGCTTCACCGTCGAGGCCGGCGGTTTCGCCGAGGCCTTCGTCATGCCCAATCTGCGCCTGCGCGTCGAAGGGCGGCGCGGCGTCGGCGGGCATGACGCCTGGCTGGGCGACGTCTCGGTCGATTTCGTCGCCCGCGACGGCGACAGGACGATCTTCTCGATCGGCCCGCGCGCCCGGATCGCCGACGGGCGCTACCATCGCGCCTATTTCGGCGTGACCCCGGCGGCGGCCGGCGCGACCGGCCTACCCGAATACCGCCCCGGCGGCGGCTTCTACGCGGTCGGCGTGTCGGCGGGCCTCACGCAGATGCTGGCGCGCGACTGGGGCGTCTACGCCTATGCGGGCTACGACCGCCTGATCGGCGACGCGGCGGATTCGCCGCTGGTCCGCGCCTTCGGCTCGCGCGACCAGTTCTCCGGCGGCATCGGCCTCTTCTACCAGTTCACCATCCGGCCTTAGAATTCGCCAATCCGTCATACCGGCGAAGGCCGGTATCCAGACCCGGTAAGGAATCCTTGCGGGGGGCTGGACCCCGGCCTGCGCCGGGGTGACGATCCGATCAAAACCGATCCGGCCCTAGTGAACCTCGCCGCGCCCCGTTAGGCTCCCCGCCTCACCCAGAAACCGGGAGCCCCGCATGAAGCCGATCGCCTTTCTCGCCTTGCTGTTGCTGCTGCCCGCCGCGGCCCATGCCGCGCCGACCGACGCCGAGCGCCGCATGGCGGAAACGGTGACGCGGGAGCATGACCGCACGATCACCCTGCTCGAGCAGATGGTGAACGTGAACAGCGGTACGCTCAATCTGGCGGGTGTCGCTGAGGTGGGCGAGATGGTCCGCGCCGAGCTGGAGCCGCTCGGCTTCGCGGTTGAATGGATCGACATGCGCGAGACGGGCCGGGCCGGCCATATCGTCGCCACCCATCGCGGCGACGGGCGCGGCAAGCGGCTCCTCCTCATCGCCCATCTCGACACGGTGTTCGAGCCGGACAGCCCGTTCCAGACCTTCACCCGCGAGGGCGAGCGCGCCACCGGCCCCGGCGTCGGCGACGACAAGGGCGGCATCGCGGTGATCGTCGCCGCCTTGCGCGCGATGCACGCCGCCGGCACGCTCGCCGGCGCCGACATCCGCGTCGTCCTGACCGGCGACGAGGAGCGCCCCGGCGCGCCGCTGGAGATAGCCCGGCGCGATCTGATCGAGGCCGGCCGCTGGGCGGACGTGGCGCTGGAGTTCGAGGGGCTGGCGCTTCAGGACGGGCGCGATGCCGCGACCGTCGCGCGGCGCGGCTCGACGAGCTGGACGCTGACGGCCGCCGGCCGCTCCGGCCATTCCTCGGGCGTCTTCTCGGAAGGGCTCGGCTATGGCGCGATCTACGAGCTGGCGCGCATCCTCGACGCCTTCCGCCGCGAGCTGCCGGAGCCGAACCTCACCTACAATGTCGGCGTGATCGCCGGCGGCACCCCGGCCGAGATCGACGCGGACGGCTTTCGCGTCACCGCATCGGGCAAGACCAACATCGTCGCCGAACGGGCGATCGCGCGCGGCGATCTGCGCGGCCTGACGCCGGAGCAGGACGCCCGCGCCCGCGCCGCGATGCAGGCGATCGTCGCCCGGCACCTGCCGCACACCTCGGCGGAGCTGGTCTTCTCGGCCACCGGCTATCCGCCGATGGCGCCGACCGAGGGGAACCGCGCGATCCTCGCCCGCCTCAATGAGGTCAACCGCGATCTCGGCCTTCCCGAAATGCCGGAATACGACCCCGCCCGGCGCGGCGCCGCCGATTCCGGCTTCGTCGCCGCTTATGTCGACACGCTCGCCGGCCTCGGCACCGCTGGCGGCGACGCCCACGCGCCCGGCGAATGGGTCGACCTCGACAGCCTCACCCGCCAGGCCCAGCGCGCCGCCATCCTGATGACCCGGCTCAGCCGGGAAGCGCGGGAATAGGGATGATCGCGTAGAGGGGTTGTCTATTACGAGGGGAAGGCGGCACCGTATCTCAGCCCACGGCGTCATGCCGGACTTGATCCGGCATCCACCTTTTCTTTGCGGCGGCTGTGGAAGGAAGATGGACTCCGGATCAAGTCCGGGGTGACGAGGCAGGGTGTCCGTTGCGGGTGGTGGCTAGCGGACCGACATTTCCTCAACAAACAGAACGAGCGGGGCGTGATGATGACCCGTTTGCGCTCCGAAAGCTGCCCCCATCACCGTGACATTGCGTCCTATGGCGGCGTTGAGGACGTTGCGAATGTGCGGATCGTCAGAGCCAAGATGGACGCGATCAAAGCGCATATCAGGCTCGATAAACTCGCCATCATATGCACAAATCCGGCGAGGGAGTTCCAGTATGAGGGTCCGCTCCTCCGCATCGCCATCGACTATGCTCTCGAAGTTCGGAGGCCCTGCGAATAGTCGGGTTGTCAGCAAGCCCGAGACGGTTGCCTTGGAATCTGGTTGAGTGAGGTCCAGACAATCATTCCGTTCTGGCTGAATCGCGGCGACTGGCGCCGCAGCCAGAAAGACAATGGCAAATCCAGACTTCAGCCAACGCATAATGGCAGAATGCCAGCCGCCCTCTATGTCCGCAAGCCGGGGGATGACTGCTACGGATGGGGCTGCGGACGCAAATAGGGGTTAGGGGTGGGTCGGCGCGCAGCGCCTTTCCCTCATCCCCGACGCGGCCCCGCCACTTTTCAGGGTTCGCGCAGAGACGCAGAGGCGCGGAGAGGCCGAACACTTCCCGACAGCCGCGAATAGTCCCGGCCGTTTCACCTCACGAACCTCTCTGCGTCTCTGCGCGAACCAAATCCGGCCTCCGCCCGCCCGCTGGCAATGTAGGAAATCCTCTGTCACGCTTGCCCCGAATCGGGGTTCAGGCCTCGCTTCGTCGGCTCTTTGAATCGTCCGTTTCGCGCAAAAAATTCTGCGGCCCCACCATGACGCCTGTGGGTGAAGATGGTGAAGTTAAGCGCCGCCATGCCCGGCTCGGGTGCCGGGCGGAAACACCCCTCACCCTGTCAACTTTGTCAACTTATCCCTCTGCCCGCCGCGCCGTCAGCAGATAGTTGAGCGACAAATCCTCGGTAAGCTGGAACCCGCGCGTCGGGGTCCAGCCGAGGCCGGTGACGTCGGTCACCTCCAGCCCCGCCGCCGCGAGCTGCGCCGTCAGCTCCTCGGGCGTCAGGAAGCGGTCCCAATCGTGCGTGCCCCTGGGGATTTGCCCCAGCCCCTCGCCGATGCCGATCATCACCAGCCGCGACAAGGCGGTGCGGTTCGGCGTGGACATGACGAGCAGCCCGTCCTCGGCCAGCGCCCCGGCCAGCCCGGCGACGAAGGCCGGCACGTCCGCGACATGCTCCACCACCTCCATCGAGGTGACGAGATCGTAGCGTCCGTCCAGCGCCTCCGCTCCGCCCACGCGATAATCGATGGCGAGGCCCTGCCCCTCGGCATGGAACCGCGCCGCCGCGATATTCTCCGGCGCCGCGTCGAGCGCCGTCACCGCCGCGCCCAGCCGCGCCAGCGGCTCGGCGAGCAGGCCGGCGCCGCAGCCCACGTCCACCGCGCTCCTGCCCGCCAGCGGCTTGAGGTCGTGCTCGTCCAGTCCCCAATGCGCGTCGATCCGCGCGCGGATGTAGGCGAGCCGCGCCGGATTGAGACGGTGCAGCATCGCCGAGCTGCCCTTCGGATCCCACCAGTCGGCGGCGAGCCTGCCGAAATGGGCGGCTTCCCTGGGGTCGATCGTCGTCGCCATGGTCGAATCTCCTTGCACTCATCCGGCGCACAGGAAAAGGGCTTGGGGATATGGACCATTTCGAACCGAAGGACGGCGTCCTCCATTGCGAGGCCGTGCCGCTGCCGGAGATCGCCGCGCGGGCCGGGACGCCGGTCTATGTCTATTCGACCGCGACGATGGTGCGCCACGCCCAGGTGATGAAGGAGGCGCTGGCCGCGCTCGACGATCCGCTCATCGCCTATGCGGTGAAGGCCAATCCCAACGCCGCCGTGCTTGCGACGCTGGCGCGCGAGGGGCTGGGCGCGGACATCGTCTCGGGCGGCGAATATGCCCGCGCCCGCCGCGCCGGCATCGCGGCGGAGAAGATCGTCTTCTCCGGCGTCGGCAAGACGGCCGACGAGATGGCCCGCGCGCTCAAGGGCGGCCTCTTCCAGTTCAACCTGGAATCGCTCGAGGAGGCCGAGATGCTGTCCGCCGTCGCCGCCTCGCTCGGTATCGAGGCGCCGGTCGGCTTCCGGGTCAATCCGGATGTGGAGGCCGGCACCCACGCCAAGATCACCACCGGCGCGGCGGAGAACAAGTTCGGCATCCCGATCGGCGACGCGCCCGCCGCTTATGCCCGCGTCGCGGCCCTGCCGGGCCTCCGAATCCAGGGCGTCGCCGTCCATATCGGGAGCCAGCTCACCGATCTCGCGCCGCTGGAGACCGCCTTCGCCAAGGTCGGCGCGCTGATCGCCGAACTGCGCGCCGCCGGCTGCGCGATCGAGGTGGCGGACCTGGGCGGCGGGCTCGGCGTCCCCTACAATCCCGCTTTGCCCGATCCGCCCAGTCCCCATGATTATGGCCGGATGGTGCATCGGATCGCCGGCGGCTGGGGCACCCGGCTGGTGTTCGAGCCGGGGCGGCTGATCGTCGGCAATGCCGGCGTGCTGCTGACCCGCGTGATCCGGGTGAAGCCGGGCGCGGTCCATCCCTTCCTGATCGTCGACGCGGCGATGAACGATCTGATGCGCCCGGCCCTCTACGACGCCTGGCACGCGATCGAGGCAGTAGCGCCGCGCGGCGGCAAGACGGTGGTCAACGTCGTCGGCCCGGTCTGCGAGAGCGGCGACACCTTCGCCACCGCCCGCGAAATGGACGCCGCCGAGCCCGACGACCTCGTCGTCTTCCGCACCGCCGGCGCCTATGCCGCCGCGATGGCGAACAGCTACAACAGCCGCTCGATCACCCCGGAAGTGCTGGTCGACGGCGACAGATGGGCCGTGGTCCGCGAACGCGTGGACGTCGAGGCGCTGATCGCGGGCGACGCGATCCCGGCCTGGCTTGCCATCACCGCATCCGCTCCCTAAGCGCGCGCTGATGGCCCGCATCGTGATGAAATTCGGCGGCACCTCGATGGCGGGGATCGAGCGGATCCGCCATGTCGCCGCGCGCGTGAAGGCGGAGGCGGACGCGGGCAATCAGGTCGCGGTCGTCGTCTCGGCGATGGCGGGGGAGACGGACCGGCTCGTCCAGCTCTGCCGCGAGGCCGCCTCGCTCTACGACCCGCGCGAATATGATGTGGTGGTGGCGAGCGGCGAGCAGGTGACGAGCGGGCTGCTCGCGATCACGCTCCAGGGCATGGGGCTGAACGCCCGCTCCTATATGGGTTGGCAGCTTCCGATCCGCGCCTCCGGCCACGCCGCGGCTTTGATCGAGGGGATCGACGTGGACGTGCTGGAGCGGGTCTTCGACGGCGGCGGCATCGCCGTCATCCCCGGCTTCCAGGGCGTCACCATCGACGGCGCGGTGGCGACGCTCGGCCGGGGCGGATCGGACACCTCGGCCGTGGCGCTCGCCGCCGCGATGAGGGCCGACCGCTGCGACATCTACACCGACGTGGACGGCGTCTACACCACCGATCCCCGCATCGTCCCGCGCGCCCGCAAGCTCGATCTCGTCACCTATGAGGAGATGCTGGAGCTGGCGAGCGTCGGCGCCAAGGTGCTCCAGACCCGCTCGGTCGGGCTGGCGATGCGCTACAACATGCCTTTGCAGGTGCTGTCCTCGTTCGAGGACAGGCCGGGGACGATGATCGTCTCCGATGAGGCCATCGAGGACAACGACATGGAACGCAACGTCATCACCGGCATCGCCTACGACAAGAACGAGGCGCGCGTGACCCTCATCGGCCTGCCCGACCGCCCGGGCATGGTGGCGGCGGTGTTCGGGCCGCTCGCCGAGGCGAACATCAACGTCGACATGATCGTCCAGAACATCCCGCGCGCGGGCGAGGCGAGCGACCTCACCTTCACCGTCCCCACCTCCTCGCTGGCCCATACGGTCGCGGAGCTGGAGAAGGTGCGCGCGGCGGTCGGCTTCACCGATGTCCTGACCGACACCAATGTCGTGAAGGTGAGCGCGGTCGGCGTCGGCATGCGCTCCAACGCCGGCATCGCCGCGACGATGTTCCGGACATTGGCCGAGCGCGGCATCAACATCGTCGCGATCACCACCAGCGAGATCAAGGTGAGCGTGCTGATCCCGGAGGAATATACCGAGCTCGCCGTGCGGGTGCTCCACACCGCCTACGGGCTTGATGCCGAAGAGGAGGCTGCGTGAATCCCCAAGCCGTCATTCCAGCGAAAGCTGGAATCTCGCTTTCTTAACAGGCAAAGGGATTCCAGCTTTCGCTGGAATGACGGGACTTCGATGAACGACGTGACTTCCACCACCGGCCACGACCGGCTGAAGCGCCTGATGGCGCGCGGCGCCGATTTCCTCGGCTGCGAGCATGCCGTGCTCGGCGGCGCGATGAGCTGGATTTCGGAGCGCAACCTGGTGTCCGCGCTCTCCAATGCCGGCGCGTTCGGGGTGATCGCCTGCGGGGCGATGACGCCGGACCTGCTCGACACCGAGATCGCCGAGACCAAGGCGCGCACGTCGCGGCCGTTCGGCGTCAACCTCATCACCATGCACCCGATGATCTCCGAGCTGATCGACGTCTGCGCGAAGCATGAGGTCGGCCATGTCGTCCTCGCCGGCGGCCTGCCGCCGCCCGGCGCGATCGAGCGGATCAAGGCCGGCGGCGCGAAGCTGATCTGCTTCGCGCCCGCGCTGGCGCTGGCGAAGAAGCTGAT
>CAZTPD010000063.1:0-11789 GCA_964614625.1 uncultured Sphingosinicella sp.
CTCGGCTTCGAGACGCTGACCTTCGCGCCGATCGAGCGCCGCCTCATCGACATCGACCTGCTCGGCGAGGGCGGGCGGGCCTGGGTGGACGCCTATCACGCCCGGGTGCTGGAGATCGTCGGGCCGCAGCTCGACGGCGATGCCCTGGCCTGGCTCGAGGAGCAGTGCGCACCGCTCGTCTAGGACGCGTCGCCGTCGGCCTTCGGAGCCTCCTCGTTCGCGGCGCGCGCCCGCGCCTTGCGGCGCTTCAGATTCTCGCGCAGCGCGGCGGCGAGACGCTTCGCCCGGTCCTCATCGCTCTTGGCCATGCCCCCGCCTTGACATATATGCCGGCCAGCGGCCATAGCGCCGCGTCCCGGGGGCCATGACCCCGTCGGGCGATAAGCTGCCGTAGCTCAGTGGTAGAGCGCATCCTTGGTAAGGCTGAGGTCGTGAGTTCAATCCTCACCGGCAGCACCATCGCCTCTCCGGCGACCGGCGGTCAGCCCGCGAGCTGACTTTCCTTCTGCGCCCCGCGCGACGCGGCCTTGCGGGCGAACAGGCTGGCCAATTCGCTGTGACGTTCGCGGGCCGCCTCGGTGACGGCGCGCGAGGCGCGGCGGCGTTCCTCGGCCGCGCGTCGATGATAGTAACGGTGATCGGATTCCATGCCGTGCCTCCCAAACGACTCGGCATGCTTAACATAGGTAAGGCGATTCATCGAATCGGCGGCGACCGGCGGGCGGGGCCGGGCGTTCAGCCCTTCGCCCGGCTGACGATCATGTCGAGCACGGCGGGGTGCAGCGGCCGTTCGAACGCGCAGCCGGCGACATAGCCGTCCACCCAGGCGACTCTGGCGTGGCACGGCTCGAGGCCGGGCAGGCGCAGCCAGACGTCCGTCCCCACGGCCAGGTCGAGCTGGCTGTCGATGCGGAAGCCGTGGGTGGACAGATCGAGGATCTGCACCGAGACGGCGGACGAGATGCCGCGCGGCCTGAGCCCGGCGTCCAGGCTGACCGGCACGCGCTCGGTCTTGCGTTCCTTCTGGCCGGGATCGGACACCGTGACCTGGATCGAAAGCTCGCCGGTGAGCGGCGCGGCGCCGTCGTCGCCGGGGGCAGGTCCGTCCTTGTCCTGCGAATTCATTCGGTCTTTCTTCCAGTCTCTCCGCGACGGACGGTGCGATGCCGTGCGGCTGTCCGTTCCCCTGCATGCAAGCCCCGATCGGGGGCGTAGCGTCTGAAACGATGGGGCAAAGCGGGCGGTTCCGGCCCCAATGCCCATATATCGGCGCTCCCTATGAACGCGCAATGCGCGTGCGTCGATCAACGAATGATAACCCGGCGCGCATCCCCATTTCCAAGCGCCGCGAATTGGCTCTATGGCGCTGGCCATGCGCTTCTTCTCGGACAATGCGGCGGCGGCGTGCCCCGAGGTTCTGGCGGCCCTGGGCGGCGCCAACCGGCTCGACACCGCCTATGACGGCGACAGCTTCAGCGCGCGGCTCGACGGGGCGCTGTCCGATCTCTTCGAGACCCGGGTCGAGGCGCTGTGGGTGGCGACCGGCACGGCGGCGAACAGCCTCGCGCTCGCCGCCTTGTGCCCGCCCCACGGCGCGATCGTCTGCCATCGCGACGCCCATATCCAGAATGACGAATGCGGCGCGCCGGAATTCTACACGCACGGCGCGAAGCTACTGCTCGGCGACGGCCCGGGCGCGAAGCTGACGCCGGAGGCCGTCGCCGCCCTGCTCGCGGGCGTGCGCGCCGACGTCCATCAGGTCCAGCCCGCCGCGCTGTCGATCACCAACGCCACCGAATACGGCCTCGTCTACACGCCGGAGGAGACCGCCGCGCTCGGCGAATTGTGCCGCGCGCGTGGGCTGGGCCTGCATGTCGACGGCGCGCGCTTCGCCAATGCGGTGGCGCGGCTCGGCTGCGCGCCGGCGGATCTCACCTGGAAGGCGGGCGTGGACGCGCTCTCCTTCGGCTTCGTCAAGAATGGCGGGCTGTCCGCCGAATGCCTGGTCTTCTTCCGCGAAGGTCTGGCGGACGCGACCCGCTATCGCCGCAAGCGCGCCGGGCATCTGCTGTCCAAGGGCCGCTACATGGCCGCGCAGATCCTGGCGATGCTGGCGGGCGATCTGTGGCTGCGCAACGCGCGCGCCGCCAACGCAGCCGCCGCGCGGCTCGCCGAGGCGGCCGGAGCGGACCGGCTGGTGCTGCCGGTCGAGGCCAATGAGGTGTTCGTCCGGGTGACGCCGGACGAGGCGGCGGCGCTGCGCGCGCAGGGCTTCGATTTCTACGATTGGGGGCCGGGCGAGGCGCGGCTGGTGACGAGCTGGGACAGCGATCCCGGCCATGTGGCGGCGCTCGCCGCCGCGATCGCCGCGCTGTGAGCGAGGCGGCGGGGTTCCGCGACCCGAAGGTTCTGCTCCCCTTCCTCCTCGTCACCCTGATCTGGAGCTCGACCTGGATCGTCATCAAGGATCAGATCGGCGCGGTGCCGGCGCCCTGGTCGGTGACCTACCGCTTCCTGATCGCCGGCGCGGCGATGTTCGTGATCGCCTGGGCGAGCGGCGCGTCGCTGCGCATCGGCGGGCGCGGCCATGTCCTGGCGCTGGCGTTCGGTGTTCCCCAGTTCGCGATCAACTTCAACCTCGTCTACACCGCCGAGCATTACATCACCTCGGGCCTGGTCGCGGTCCTGTTCGCGCTGCTGATGGTGCCGAACACCCTGCTCGCCTGGGCCTTTTTCGGGCAGCGGCCGACGGCGCGCTTCCTCGCCGGATCGGCGGTCGCGCTGGGCGGCATCGCCCTTTTGTTCGTGCAGGAGGCGCGGATCGCGACGGTGCCGGCGGCGGCGGTGCTCGCCGGGATCGGCTTCACCCTGCTCGCCGTGCTCGCCGCCTCGGCCGCCAACGTCATGCAGCTCTCGCCGGGGGTGAAGAGCCGGCCGATCGTCGCGATGCTGGCCTGGGCGATGCTCTACGGCGCGCTGTGCGACGGCCTGTTCGCGCTCGCCGTCCACGGCCCGCCGGTCGCCGAGGCCCGGATCGGCTACTGGCTGGGCGTCGTCTATCTCGGCCTGGTCGCCTCGGCGCTCACCTTCCCGCTCTATTTCAACATCATCCGCCAGATCGGGCCGGGCCGCGCGGCCTATTCGAGCGTGCTGATCCCCATCCTCGCCATGGCGATCTCGACGGCGGCGGAAGGCTATCGCTGGTCGGCGCTGGCGGCGGCGGGCGGCGTGCTCGCCATCGCCGGCCTCGTCATCGCCCTGCGCGCCGGCCGCCCCCCGGCGGCGGCGCCGATGGACTCCTGCGGCAATTGCGGGGAGGAGGAAGCTGGAGCGGTAGCGGGAACCAAAAACTAGCCCAATAGCTACGGTAAACCGCCATTCTCTGGAATAGGATTTTCGAAAGGCCCCCAAAAAGGCCCCCATTCCCTTTCGGTTCTGGATGAACTTCAGCGAACAAGTGGGAGTCACACGGGGTGCCTCCGCCGGCTCGTACACGTAGGCAAACTCATTCTCACTTCCAAGTTGCTAGGTACTAAAATGAGATGATAAGGTTCAACAGTCAGCTTGGGTCGAGAACGCCACGCCGTGCACTTTGTAGATGCCCTCCCTGTTTGGAGCAGGATCGTTCGGCTAATCGGCGCTTCTCTGGCGCTCGCGCTGCTCCTATGTGTTGCGGGTTATGCCGCTCCTGCACGCGCTGCTCCAATGTCATTTCAGGCATTTACAGGATCACCCGGTTGTTACGGTTGTCTACTAATCTATGCTGATGGGGAGATCACAACCGAAACCCCAAGAAGGTTCCGCGAGTTCATAGAGGGAAATAGTATCTCCTTCGAGCGCACCACCACCGTTGTGCTAAACTCCCCGGGAGGTTCATTGGCGAGCGGATTGGAGTTGGGAAGCCTTATCCGCCAAAATGGTCTCGCGACGCACATCAGTCTAGCCTCACGCAGTGATACGGGAAGCCTCCGTCTTGCCGGCGGCGGCAGCTGTGCGTCCGCTTGCGCCTATGCGTTTTTGGGTGGTTTGAGACGGAGCATCGGACCTAACGCCCGTTACGGTGTGCACCAAGTTTCGACCTTTGCAGAAATCAATGTGCAACTGTCCACCGCAGTTGGTGCAACACAAGACCTGATCGCAAGTCTGTCTGACTATGTAATGCGTATGGGGGCCTCGGCCGATCTGGTGCGCTTAGCAACGCAGACTGGTCCTTCGGGTATGAGATGGATCGAATCAGCAGAGCTTTCTACCTTACGCATAGTTAACTCTATTGGGCTTAATGTCCAAGAAGACTGGAGGATATATTCTTCCCCGAGAGAGTGGAATGTTGATAAAATACTTCCAAATGGGCAGAGATTATCATTTAGAATTGATTGCCACCTCTATATTCCAAACTATAATAATGAAGTTAATATGGCTTTCTATCGGAATATTATCCTCCCTCCAAACCATCCTGCCGTGACAACATATCGACATGGAAGGCTAGCGATTCAAATTAGATCATACAGCGGTTCCGTGTTTGATGTCATATCCGCACGATCGGCGGATTATAATTTCTCCTCTAACAGGCCTACGATTTACTTTACGATTCCAGCTGACAGGCTCGCTGAAATCGTTGCGCGTCGGGGTACGCTCAGGTTGATCATGGAGACGGAACCCGTTGTCTCTGAGGCCATGGGAGGGATTGAGCATGAAATCCCGTTGAACGGTTTGCCAGCGGCGCTCCAGACCTGCCTTAGACAATAGATCATATGCGCGGAGTACCATCGCTCCCGCGATTACGTCTTTTTCGTTCAATCGCGCTTATGAGTTCACAACCGCGCTGTCCTCTTGCACCTGCTTGAGCAATGCGCGCAGCTTGCGGCGACGACGCATCTCCTCAGCTGTGTAGCGCCCATGTTTGAGAGCGTTTTGGCTGCCCCTAGGAGGCCCCATGCATCGTCCCCCGTGGAAACGGCATCGGCCATTCGGCATCGCCCAGTTACGGCAGGGCCGCTCCACCTGACGCGCCCATGCTCCGCAGCGCTTCGGGCCATCCATGGCATTATCCCTTGCCATTTTTTCGACCACCCCCATCGACATTGCCCACGATGGCCTGCCCGCCGGCATGGACATGAACATGCTCGACCGTCATTTTCTGCTCCCCGCCCCGCCGACGCCGATCGAGCGTGTCGGCCAGCCCCGCGAATGCACGGCTGACCTTGACCGCAAGGCCCAGTTCTTCCCGGCGGACACTGCCGTCTTGCCCGGAGAACATGGCGCGCCGTGCGCAGTCCATGGCGGCGGCGTGAAGCGCGAGCATTTGGGTCGCCAACATCTGCTCGATGGCGTCACGCGGAGCGATGTCAATCAGCCGGGTTGCGGCGGCATCGGCCGCGATGTCACGTCGTTCCGTTGAGCTTGGCGACAGCGCCTCCACGATCTCCAACGCTTGCTGCATCCGATCGCGAACACTGGCTTGCTCAAGCAGGTCGTCCGGCTTCGCATGTCCGGAAATCGGTCCAGCAGGCACGGCGGGCTGCACCCGAGCGCCGGCCGATCGACGCTGGCCCAAGCGCTTCATCAGTTCGGCGTCGGACAATTTCGCCAGTTTATCGCGACCCAGTTGGGAATTGGCTGCTTCGGATGGCGCGGTCATGACAAGCCGGCCCCTTCGTTCATATGCAGCGCCGCAGTAGCAGTGCCCCCTAAAGGCCCCCACCGTCTGCCAGCTTGGATGCCTTCGCTCTCGGCTTCGCGTTCCTTATCGCTACGTCTGTCAGCGCCATGTCCCACAGCCTTTCGTGGCCCAAAAGGCCCCCAAAGCTGGGGGCCTCGAATTGGCCTCGCGCGAAAAGCCCCCCAAAAAGGCCCCCACAG
Organism: uncultured Sphingosinicella sp.; assembly: GCA_964614625.1. Lineage (GTDB taxonomy): Bacteria > Pseudomonadota > Alphaproteobacteria > Sphingomonadales > Sphingomonadaceae > Allosphingosinicella. Next base: position 5,860 of record CAZTPD010000063.1, read on the forward strand.
AGGGGTGGCTGATTGTGAACAGGGACGAGCGCTAGCGGCCTTTCTAGCGCCAAATATGTTAGATTTCTGCGGTTTGTAAAGACCGGAGCGAACGTCGGCGATCAGGGGGATGGAGCGGGTAGCGGGAATCGAACCCGCATCACAAGCTTGGAAGGCTAGTGCTCTACCATTGAGCTATACCCGCGCCGGCCCGCGCTCCTGCCATCAATGCGCCGTCGTCGTCAACACGACCGCTTCGGTTGATGCCCTTACGCGCCGGTCGAGCCCCGCGCGGCTTGATGCCGCGCGGGAATGCTCGTAAATTCTCGGGCACGGCGTGTGCTGCGTGCGCCCGGGCTCGACGCCCGAATACGGAGAACGGCTCGGGATCGTTTTTCGGGAGTGCTTCGCGGCATGTCGTCCACCCATTTTCCCCCTGCTCCCCGGCGTTCGCGCGCGCGTTCCGCGCTGCGCCATTTCCTCGACAGCGAGGCGGCGGGCGGCATCCTGCTGATGGCGGCGGCGGCGCTGGCGCTGGTCGTCGCCAACGGCCCGCTCGGGGCGGCCTATCAGCATGTCCTGCACGCCGGGATCGGGCCGGTGCTGACGCCCAAGCTGGGGCCGATGACGGTCCATCTGTGGATCAACGACGCGCTGATGGCGGTCTTCTTCCTGCTCGTCGGGCTGGAGATCAAGCGCGAGTTCGTCGACGGGCGGCTCGCCACCTGGAGCCAGCGGCGGCTGCCGATGCTGGCCGCCGCGTCGGGCATGGCGGTGCCGGCTTTGGTCTATCTCCTCATCGCGGCGCGCGCGCCGGGGCTGGCCAACGGCTGGGCGATCCCGGCGGCGACCGACATCGCCTTCGCGATCGGCGTGCTCGCCGTGCTCGGCAGCCGCGCGCCGACGTCGCTCAAGCTGTTCCTCACCACGGTCGCGATCGTCGACGATCTCGGCGCGGTGGCGATCATCGCGCTCGCTTACACCGAGGCGATCGACCCGTTCGCGCTCGGCGTCGCGGCTGGCCTGTGGCTCGCCATGTACGCGCTGGGCAGGCGCGGCGTGCGCCGGCTGTGGCCGTTCCTGCTGCTCGCCGTCGGCCTGTGGTACGCGGTGCTGCTGTCGGGCGTCCATGCGACCGTCGCCGGGGTGCTGGCGGCGGCCGCGATCCCGATCGTCCGGACGCCCGGCTCGCCGGACGCGCCGCATTCGCCGCTGCACCGGCTGGAGCATGCGCTGGTGCCCTGGGTCGCGTTCGGCATCGTGCCGCTGTTCGGCTTCGCCAATGCCGGCGTGTCGCTGGCGGGCGTCGGGCTCGACGATCTGCTCGCGCCGCTGCCGCTCGGCATCGCGGCGGGCCTGCTGCTCGGCAAGCAGGCGGGCATCTTCGGCGCGGTCTGGCTGTCGGTCCGCTTCGGCCTCGCCGCCCGGCTGAGCGGGGCGACCTGGCTCCAGATCTACGGCGTGTCGCTGATCTGCGGCATCGGCTTCACGATGAGCCTGTTCATCGCCGGCCTCGCCTTCCCGGGGCGGCCGGAACTGGCGGAGGAGGCGAAGATCGGCATCCTGCTCGGCTCGCTCCTGTCGGCGATCGCGGGCTATCTGGTCCTGCGCTTCGCCGCGGCGCGGGCGCGGCCCGATGGAGAAAGCTGAGCGGGCTCTGGTGGACAGGGCTGGATTCGAACCAGCGTAGGGGCAACCCCGGCAGATTTACAGTCTGCTGCCTTTAACCACTCGGCCACCTGTCCGTGCTGAGCGTTCCAATATAGGAAGGCGGTCCCCTTGGCGAAAGCCGCGCCGCCTGTCAACGCGCGGCTTGTCAGCCGCGCCGCCAGCCGCCAAGGCGAAAGGATGAGACGCAAGGCCCGCCAGGCGACGAAGCCCGAGAACCGGCCCCGCTTCTGGGGCCGCCATGCCGTGACCGCGGCGCTCGACAATCCGGCGCGGCGGATCGCCCGCATCTGGGCGACCCGCGAGGCGGCGGCGCAGCTCGACATCGGCGGCGACATTCCGGTGACGTTCGCCGACGCCGCCGATCTCGGCCGGCTGGTGCCGCGCGATGCGCCGCATCAGGGCGTGGTCGCCGAGGTCGAGCGGCTGGACGATATCTTGCTCGCCGATCTGCTCGATCAGGCGGAGGACGGCCGGCCGCTGCTGGTGCTCGATCAGGTGACCGATCCGCACAATGTCGGCGCGATCCTGCGCTCGGCCGCCGCCTTCGACGCGCTCGGCATCGTCACCCAGGACCGCCACGCGCCGGGCGAATCGGGCGCGCTGGCCAAGGCGGCGAGCGGGGCGCTGGAGACGGTGCCGTGGGCGCGGGTGGTCAACCTCGCCCGCGCGCTCGAGGAGATGGCCGAGGCCGGCTTCTGGCGGATCGGGCTGGCGGGCGCGGCGGAGACGGCGCTGGCCGACGCGCTGGGGCCGGCGCGCGTCGCGCTGGTGCTGGGCGCGGAGGGCGAGGGGCTGCGCCAGAATGTCGAGGCGCATTGCGACGCGCTGGCCAGGCTGCCGATCAGCGGGAAGGTGGAGAGCCTCAACGTCTCCAACGCCGCCGCGATCGCCCTCTACGCGGCGAGGATGGCCTGATTTTCCTCATTTTCCTCCCCACGATTTCGTGGGGAGGGGGACCGTCCGCAGGACGGTGGAGGGGTACTTTGTAGACGCCTCCAAGTTACCCCTCCACCATGCTTCGCATGTGTCGGAGCGAGATCGTGTCCCCCGGACACGATCTTGGATTGCCGGGGGCAATCCAAAGCTCCGACACCCTCCCCGGCAAAGGCCGGGGAGGAAAAATCAGTCTTCCGGGGCGATCTGGACCTTGAGGCCGTCCAGCTCCTCGGTGAACTGGATCTGGCAGGAGAGGCGGCTGGTCTCGTTCCTGTGATCGGAGGTGTCGAGCAGGTCGTTCTCGTCCTCGCCCGGCGCGCCGACTCTGCCGAGCCATTCCGGATCGACATGGACGTGGCAGGTGGCGCAGGAGCAGCACCCGCCGCACAAGGCGAGCAACTCGTCGAAGCCGTTGTCGCGGATATTCTCCATCACGCTCCAGCCGGCCTTGCCTTCGACAGTCTTCTCGGAGCCGTCGCGCGCGACGATGGTGAGCTGGGCCATGAATGCAATCCTGATCGCAAGAAAGAAGAGGCGGTCGCGGGCGTCTATGCTAGGCGGAGCGCCAGAGATCAAGGCGGAGCGCATATGGGCCTGACGGCGGAGCAACTGAGGGCGTCGCTCGACGCGCTGGGCGCGATCGAGCCGGCCTTCGCGCGGGCGCGGGCGCGGATCGGCGATCCGGAGCCGCGCATCCGCGATCGGGGCTACGAGACGCTGCTGCGCGCGATCGTCGGCCAGCAGGTCAGCATCAAGGCCGCGGCCTCGATCCTCGTCCGGGTGGAGGCCGCGACGGGCAGCCTCGCCGATCCGGCCAGGGTCGCGGCCACGCCCGACGCGGACCTGCGCGCCGCCGGCCTGTCGGGGCAGAAGACCCTCTATGTGAAGAGCCTCGCCGAAGAGGTGCTGTCCGGCCGGCTCGACTTCCACGCTCTGCCGGCGGACGACGAGGCGGCGATCGCGGCGCTGACCCGGGTCAAGGGCATCGGCCGCTGGAGCGCGGAAGTCTACCTGCTGTTCGCGGAAGGGCGGCCGGACGTCTGGCCGGCGGGCGATCTCGCCGTGCGGCAGGAGGTGGGCCGCATCCTCGGCCTCGACGCGCATCCGAACGAGAAACAGGTGCGCGAACTGGCCGAAGCCTGGCGCCCCCATCGCGGCACGGCGGCGATCTTCGCCTGGCACCACCGGCATGTCGTGCCGGTGTGAGGGCCGGCGTCAAAGGTCACACAAAAGTCGCACCAGGGAACGGTTCGCGCGGCGGCGTTTCGGGGCACGGAAGTTAACGAAGTTAACGCCATGTCGGGGTGGGGCGCCCCTCCCGCAAGGCTATTCATGGCGGTGACTGTGGGGGTGGACGGTTCAAGGAGCCGGCGAACCGAGGCCGGAGCCCGATTCGGGGCGAGAGTGGCAGGGCTTTTCCTACATTGCCAGCGGGTGGCCGTAGGCCGGATTCTGGTTCGCGCAGAGACGCAGAGGCGCAGAGAGGCCCGTGATGCGGGACGGCCGTGATTATTCGCGGCTGTCGGAAAGTGTTCGGCCTCTCCGCGCCTCTGCGTCTCTGCGCGGAACCCTGACAAAGTGCGTGGCCATGCTGTCTTTGGAGGAGGGGCGCTTCGCGCCGACCCGCTCTCAATCCTTAACGCCCCTCAGGCATCCGCCGGGAAGCTCTCCCAGGCGTCGTTGGGCCAGCGGAAGTTCGTGTAGGTGAGGGTGACGCTGAAGTCGCGGGCGCGGACCTGGTGCCACCAGCCGACGGGGACGTAGAGGAGGTCGCCGGGGTTCAGCGTGACGGCGAGGGGGCGGACGTTCCTGGCCAGCGGGAACGCCTCCAGCCGGGCGGCGTCGGCGAGGTCATGGACCTCGCTGAAGACATGGCGGCGATTGTAGAGGCGCGGCGTCTCGGACGGCGGGGCGAGCAATATGTCCTTCGTGCCGACGACCTGCGCGATGAGGTTGTTGGTGAGATCGAAATGGAGCGGCGTGAAGGTGCCGCCCGGGCCGATCCAGATCATGCCGGGATCGCGGGTCAGATAGTCGTCGAGATGGCCGAGATCGCGCTGGAGCGGCTTGAGCGCGGCGCGGTTGGCGGCGCTGTTCCAGGCGGTGAGGTAGCGATCGTTGCCGGGGCGGCGGATCGCGTCGATGAAGGCGTCGAACGGGCCGGTGGCCTTGTGCCGGTCCTTGGCGAGCTCGAAGTCCGGATCGGCGTCGCGCCCGGCCTGATATTCGATACGGGCCTTGCCGACCTTCCGCTTCAGATAGTCGGGCGTCCAGCGCGTCCGGGCGGGCCAGCTTTCCAGCGCGCCCTCGATCACGACCGGGCGGCTGGCGGCGTAATGATGCGCGAGGAAGTCCTCGCCGGAAAGATCGCGGACGCGGGGGATCGCGCCGTTCCCGGCGAGGCCGCGCTGGCGCTCCATCGCGGCGAGCAGCCAGTCGCGCCGCTGTTCGGCGAGGCCGCCGTTCGGCTTCGCCTGTGCCGGCAGGGCGAAGGCCGGGGCCTTGGCCTGTTGCGGGGCGGCGTCGAAGCCGAGGCGGCCGAGGGTGAGCGCGAGCGACGGGTTTTGCGCCGGTGCCTGCGTCAGGATCGCCGGCGCGGCGGCGGGCTTGCGCGCGATCGGGCAGGCCTTCGGCTCCGGAGGCGCCATCGGCGCGCCGTCCGGCTGGCGGAAGGGCGGCAGGCGCAGCTTCGACACATGGTCCGCCGGGCCGGGCGATCCGTCCGGCCGGACGCCGCGATAATAGAGCTTCTGCCACTTGTCGGCGGGCGCTTCGGGCTGGGTTTCCGCCACCCATTTCTGGAAGGCGTCGCGCGATTGGCTCCACATCTCGAACGCCTCGGCGAGGCCGGGCTCGTCGGCGATCGGGCGGAGGCGCGGCTCGACGCCGTCCAGCGCGCCGCGCTCGACCGGGAAGAAGAAGCAGAAGGGCTCGTTCTCCGCGAAGCGTATCCAGTGGTTGGGCCGGGTGAAGCGCCAGTTCATCGTGAAGCTGTAGGGCGACCAGTCCGTCTCGATCACGCCGCCCAGCGGCGCGATGCCGTCCTTCGCCGCATTGGGCGGGCCGCCGACCCACAGGTTCCAGCCTTCGCTCGTCCGGACGATCGCTTCGACATGGAAGGTGATCGTGCCCATGCCGAACAGGGAGACCGGCGCGCGCCGCGGCTCGGCGCCGGGATCGAGCCGGATCTCCACCGCGTCGGCGCCGTCGCCGCCGGTCCAGCGCGCCTCGAAGCCGCAGGGCGACAGGAATTCCCAGCCATGCGCGTTGGCGATGGCGAGCGGCAGGCAGCGATAGGCGAAACGCTCGGGCGACGCCTCCATCCAGTCGCGCTTCGGCGAGGC
>CAZTPD010000064.1:0-11735 GCA_964614625.1 uncultured Sphingosinicella sp.
TGACCGCGCCGACCGCGTTGCGCTCGATGCACGGCACCTGGACGAGCCCGCCGACCGGATCGCAGGTGAGGCCCAGATTGTGCTCCATGCCGATCTCGGCGGCGTTCTCGACCTGGCCGTTCGTCCCGCCCAGCGCCGCGGTCAGCCCGGCGGCGGCCATCGAGCAGGCGACGCCGACCTCGCCCTGGCAGCCGACCTCGGCGCCGGAGATCGAGGCGTTCTCCTTGAACAGCGAGCCGATCGCGGCGGCGGCGAGCAGGAAAGTGCGCACCCCCGCCGCGTCCGCGCGCGGGGTGAAGCGCTGATAGTAACGCAGCACGGCGGGGACGATGCCGGCGGCGCCGTTGGTCGGCGCGGTCACGACCTTGCCGCCGGCGGCATTCTCCTCGTTGACCGCGAGCGCCCAGAGGTTGACCCAGTCGATCACGGTCAGCGGATCCTGGAGGCAGCGTTCGGCCCGCTCGGTGAGCAGCGCATGGAGCCCTGGCGCGCGGCGTCTGACGTTGAGGCCGCCGGGCAGCGTGCCGCTTTGCCCCATGCCCCGGTCGATGCAGGCCGACATGGCGGCGGCGATGACGTCGAGCCGCGCGTCGATCTCGGCGTCGGCGAGGGCGGCGCGCTCGTTGGCGCGGGCCAGCTCGGCGATGGCGAGTCCTTCGCGCGCGGCGATGTCGAGGAGCTGCGCGCCGGAGCCGTAGGCGTAGGGCGCGTCCCAGCCGCCCTCCGGCGGGGCATTGCGCGCCACGGTCGCCTCGTCGGCGATGGCGCCGCCGCCGATCGAGTAATAGACCCTGCTCTCCACCTCGCCCGAAGCGATCGTGGCGGTGAAGCGCATGCCGTTGGAATGGTGCGGCAGCCGTTCGCGCTGGTTGAAGCGCAGGTCGGCGGCCTCGTCGAACGCCAGATCGTGCGTGCCGGCGAGCGCCAGCCGGCCCGTGTCGCGGATGCGCGCGACCGTCCGCTCCGCCGCGTCGGGATCGATGCCGGCCGGACGCTCGCCCGACAGGCCGAGCAGGACGGCGCGGTCGGTGGCGTGGCCCTTGCCGGTCAGCGCGAGCGATCCGTAGAGATCGGCCTCGATCCGGACGATCGTTTCGAGCAGCTCCGCCCCGCGCAGCCCCTCGACAAAGTCGCAGGCCGCCGTCATCGGTCCCATCGTGTGTGAACTGGACGGACCGACGCCGATCTTGAACAGATCGAAGACGCTGCAAACCACGGACGCTCTCCCTGCCGGGGGACATGGACCGGAAGCCGGGCGATGACAAGCGCCGGCCCCTTCGTGCTGATCGACGATGCGCGAGAGGGCGGCGCGGCCCGGCTCTATGCCGATCCGGTCGAGATCGTCGAGACGCGCGATCCGGCGGAGATCCGCGCCTGCTTGGAGCGGCTGCGCGGCCGTCACGCGGCGGGCTTCCTGTCCTACGAGGCGGGGCTGGCGCTGGAGGCGCGGCTGATACCGCTGGCCGCGCCGCCGGAGGCCCATGCGCCGCCCTTGCTGTGGTTCGGCCTGTTCGACCGGGCCGAGCGGGTCGATCCCGCCGCGTTCCTGCCGGACGGCGCGGGCGCCTGGGCGGGCGCGCCGCGCCCGCGGATCGCCGAGGCCGATCATCGCGCCGCCGTCGAGGCCGTGCTGGCGCATATCGCGGACGGCGACATCTATCAGGCGAACCTGACCTTCCAGGCCGAGGCGCGCGTCGCCGGCGATCCGCGCGCGCTCTACGCGGCGATCCGCAGGCGCGCCCGCGCCGGCCATGGCGGCATCGTCTTCACCGGCGCGCACTGGCTGCTCAGCTTCTCGCCGGAGCTCTTCTTCACCTGCGAGGGCGGTCATGTCGTCACCCGGCCGATGAAGGGCACCGCGCCGGCCGGCGCCGATCCGGCGACCTTGCGCGACGATCCCAAGCAGCGCGCCGAGAATCTGATGATCGTCGATCTGCTGCGCAACGATCTGTCGCGTCTCGCCCGGACCGGCACGGTGAAGGTGCCCGAGCTGTTCACCGTCGAGACCTATCCGACCCTGCTCCAGATGACCTCGACCGTCACCGCCGAGCTGGAGGAGGGGACGGGGCCGGTGGACCTGCTGGCCGCGATCCATCCGTGCGGGTCGGTGACGGGGGCGCCCAAGATCCGGGCGATGGAGATCATCCACGCGCTCGAGGGCGGTCCGCGCGGCGCCTATACCGGCGCGATCGGGAGGGTTGCGCCGGACGGCGAAGCATCGTTCAATGTCGCGATCCGGACTTTGGTCATCGCGGCGGGCGCGGACCGTGCGCGGCTCGGGCTCGGCTCCGGCATCGTGGCGGACAGCCGCGCCGGCGACGAATGGCGCGAATGTCTGGCGAAGGGGGCATTCTTGGCCACGACGAGAGCGTTCGACCTGATCGAGACGATGGCGTTCGATCCCCAGGCCGGGGTCGCCGATCTCGATCGCCACCTCGCCCGGCTGAAGCGCAGCGCCGAGGCGCTCGATTTCCCCTTCGACCGGCACGAGGCACGCAACGAATTGCAGGCCGCGACCTTCCGCGCCGGGGCGAGCGTCGTGCGGCTGCTGCTGTCGCGCAGCGGCGCGATGGCGATCGAGCTGCGGGAATTGCCGGCCGTGCCGGACGGGCCGGTGAAGGTCGCGATCGCCGATCTTCCGGTCCCGGCGGAGGATTTCCGGTTGCGGCACAAGACCAGCGACCGCGCCTTCCACGACGCGGCGCGCGCGGCGTCCGGCGCGTTCGAGGTGGCGTTCCGCGACGCGGACGGCTTCCTGACCGAGGGCAGCTTCACCTCCTTGTTCGTCGCGCGGGACGGCATGCTGCTGACGCCGCCGCTGTCGCGCGGGCTGCTTCCCGGCATCCTGCGCGAGCGGCTGATCGAGGAAGGGCGCGCCAGGGAGGCGGACCTGACCGAGGCCGATCTCGCCGACGGCTTCCTGATCGGCAATGCGGTGCGCGGCCTGATCCCGGCCGTGCGCGCCTAGGCGGCGAGCGGGAAGCGCAGCAGGCGGTCGGTCAGCGGCACCAGCGCCTCGGCCGGCGCGCCGAGCGCGCGGGCGATCTCGGGATGGCCGGCGTCGAGCCCGCCGGTCAGCGCGCCGAAGGCGGGGAGGATGAGCTTGCGGTCGGTGGCGACGAAGCAGCGGCGCGACACCATCCGGCCGCGCCGGCTGATCCTGAGCTTGGGGTGGAAATGGCCGGACAGCTCGGGCCGGGCTTCGGCCGGATCGGCCTCGTGACGCAGCATGAGGCCGTCCACCTCCGCCTCGTCCCGCACGGCGCCGCCGCAGGCATCGGCGAGCGCGGGATCGTGATTGCCGACGATCCAGGTCCAGCGCGTCGCGGCGGTGAGCGATTCGAGCGCGGCGCGCGCCAGCGCCGGCAAGCGCAGGGCGCCGCCGGCATCGTGGAAGCTGTCGCCCAGGCACCAGATTTCCGTCGCTTCCGTCGCGCGGACGAGCGCGGCGAGGTCGGCCAGCGTGGCGATCGAATCATAAGGGGGCAGCATCTGGCCGCCCTTGGCGAACCAGCTTGCCTTCTCCAGATGGAGATCGGCGACCAGCAAGGCGCGCCGGGCGGACCAGAGCAAGGCGCCTTGCGGCAGCGCCCGGAAGTCGTGCCCGCAGAACGAAAGGCGAACCATGCGGCCCGCTATACCGCGGGCGCGGGCATGTTCAAGCGATCAGCGCGCGGCTTCGGCAGTGATCGGCGCGGGAACGGTGATGGGGGAGGCCTCGCCCGACCCGCTGAACGCGAAGAAGAGGATGCCGCCGAGCACGAAGCCCTGGCCGACCAGCACGAACGGGTTCTGCAACTTCTTCTTCCACACACGCATCGCGAATCTCGGTTTCAAGGTCTCGATCTGCCGGGCGGGGCGCCCCGGAGGAACGCGCCGGTTAACGGCCGGAAAGGATGCTGGCTAGCCGCGATCTTCTAAACGTCGCCTGAACCGGCCGCTTTAATGCGCATCATCCTCTCCGGCCGTCGCGGGGAGGAAACGGGTGAGCAGCTTCACCAGCGTCAGCAGCGCGATTCCGATGCCGGCGCCGACCAGGACGAGCCGATATTGCCCGGCGCCCGAGGCGATGCCGATCGCCGCCGCCACCCAGATGTTCGCCGCCGTGGTGAGGTTCACGACATTGGCGCCGCGCACGAAGATCACGCCGGCCGCGATGAAGCCGATCGCCTGGGAAAGGCCCTGGATCGCGCGCAGCGGATCGGGCTGGAACTCGTCGCCGCGCAACTGGACGGTGAGCATCAGCGAGGAGGCCATGATCATCGCCGAGCTCAAGGCGACCAGCGCATGGGTGCGGATGCCCGCCGCGTGGCCGTGCAGCTCGCGGTCCAGCCCGAGCAGCAGGCCGACGAAGGTGGCGACGCCCAGCCGGAGCGTCAGCTCGGTCCAGGAGAAGAGCGCGAGCGGATCATGATCGAGCATCCGCCCCCAATGCGGGACACGCGTCGGAAGTTCCGGCGCCGGAATCGTTCCCGCGCGCGCCGTCAGCTCGCGCGGCGCAGCGCGGCGGCGACGGCGGCGGCGAGCCGGTCGGCGCCGAACGGCTTGCGCAGCATCGCCGCGCCGCCGCCCAGCGCCTGATCGATCTGCGCGCTCTCGGCATAGCCGGAGATGAACAGGATCGGCAGGCCGGGCGCGCACGCCCGGGCCGCCCGGACGACCTCCGCCCCGTTCATGCCGGGCATGGCGAAATCGACCAGCAGCAGGTCCGGCGCGGCCCGCGCCAGCGCGACCAGCGCCGCCTCGCCGTCCGCGGCCGTCTCCACCCGGTGGCCGAGCTGGGTCAGCGCATCGGCGATGAAGGCGCGCACATCGTCATCGTCGTCGACGACCAGGATGCGCGCGCCGGGTTCGGCCCGGGTGGATGCCTCGCCGTCCTCCGGCCCACGGCCTTCCGCCGGCGCCGCGTCCGGCGCGACCCGCGCCAGCAGCAGGCGGATCGCGGTGCCCTCGCCCGCGCGGCTGTCGATCCTGAGCGTCCCGCCCGCCTGGCGGGCGATGCCGTAGACCTGGGCGAGGCCGAGCCCGGTCCCCTTGCCGAACGGCTTGGTGGTGAAGAAGGGCTCGGTCGCGCGCGCCGCCACCTCGGCGGTCATGCCGTGGCCGGTGTCGGCGACGGTGAGCGCGACATAGTCGCCCGCCGCCAGGTCCGGCCCGCCCGGATCGGCGACGCGCGCCGTCGAGATGACGAGCTCGCCGCCGTCCGGCATCGCGTCGCGGGCGTTGATCGCGAGGTTGAGGATCGCGTTCTCGAGCTGGTTCTCGTCGCACAGGGCATGGCCGGCGTCCGCGCCCAGCGCGGTGCGCACCGCGATGTCGGGGCCGATCGTGTGGCTCAGCATCCCGCGCAGATCGCCGATCACGCGGTTGACCTCGACCGGCGCCATGTTGAGCCGCTGGGTGCGCGAGAAGGCGAGGAGCCGGGAGGTCAGCCGGGCGCCGCGCCGGCCGGATTCGAGCGCGATCTCGGCGAGCCGCTTGAGCCGCCCCTCCTCGAGCCCGGCGGCGATGATCTCCAGCCCGCCGATAACCGGGGTCAGCAGATTGTTGAAATCGTGCGCGATGCCGCCGGTCAGCCGGCCGACCGCCTCCATCTTCTGCGCCTGGCGCAGCGCTTCCTCGGCGCGCTCGCGCTCGGCGACCTCCGCCTTGAGCCGGTCGATCGCGTCGGTGAGATCGGCGGTGCGCGCCGCGACCTTGTGCTCCAGCGTCTCGTTGACGTCGCGCAGCGCCTGCTCGGCGAGCTTCCATTCGGTGATGTCGTGGGCGACGCCGATGAAGCCGATATGCTCGCCGCCCGCGCCCCAGCGCGGCTGCGAGATCGAGCGCAGCCAGCGCCATTCGCCGTCGCCGCGCCGGAAGCGCGCCTCCAGCGTGAACGGCTCGAGCGAGGCCTCGCCCGCGATCGACTCCTCCAGAACGCGCGCCGCGTCCCCGGGATGGATGATCCCGCGCCAGTCGAAGTCCACCGCCTCCTCGTCGCCGACGCCGAGGAAGTCGACATAGGCGCGGTTGACGAAGCCGCGCCGCCGATCGAGCTTCGTTACCCAGATCGGCACCGGCGCGGAATCGGCGATCAGGCGGAACCGCTCCTCGCTTTCGCGCAGCCGCCGCTCGCCATGCTCGTCGCCGTTCGCGGCGGTGACGACGCAGAAGATGCCGGCGACCGTCCCGTCCTCGCCGCGCACCGGCGTGTAGCAATAGGTGAACCAGATGATCTCCTCGCGGCCGCCGCGCTTCATCGGCCGGGGATCGGCTTCCATGAACACCGTCTCGCCGGCCTGCGCGCGCTCCGGATTGGCGCGGATCAGCTCCCAGATGTCCGCCCAGACCTCGCGCATCGGCCGGCCCAGAGCGGGGCCGCGGTCGCCGACGATCTCGCCATAGCTGTCATTGTGAACGATCAGCAGGTCCGGCCCCCAGGCCAGGAACATCGGCACGTTCGATCCGAGCACGATGCTGGCGGCGGTCTTCAGCGATTGCGGCCAGCCGGCGGGCGACCCCAGCGGCGTCGCGGCCCAGTCGTGCGCCCAGGCCGCCGTCGCGGTCCCGCCCGGCGGAGCGGGACGGCCGGCGGCGTCGGACGGAGGCAGGATCGACTTCATCGCGCGCCGGCCTCCTCTCCAGAGCCGATCTTTCCAGGAAGCCTAACTCTCTCTTTGTTATGAAGAAAGACCTAAGCGGAGGCCGGGGGGAATCCGGTCAGGGCGCGGGCCTTTGCGCGTGGACGCGGAATTCCGGCTCGGCCGCCGCCTGCGCCGCGCGCAGCACGCGCAGCAGGTTGCCGCCCATGATCTTGGCGATATCCTCCTCGCTGAAGCCTTCGCGCAGCAGGCGCGCGGTGATGCGCGGCATCAGGCTCACATCCTCCAGCCCGACCACGCCGCCGCCGCCGTCCCAGTCGGCGCCGAGGCCGACATGATCGACGCCCATCACCCGGATGATGTGCAGGATGCTCCGCATATAATGCTCGAAGGTCGCCTCGGTGAACGGCGCGCCGGCATCGACGCGCGTGCGCTCGGCGAGATAGGCGCGCCGCTCAGCCTCGTTCAGCCGGTGCCAGTCGCGCTGCGCGGCGCCCAGCGCGCGCCGCTCGGGCCGGCTGTCGGTGGGCGCGAGGAACAGGCTGTTGACGAACAGGACGCCGCCGCGCGCGGCGAGCCGGCGCATCAGCGCGTCGTCGATGTTGCGGGGATGCTCGTAGAGGGCGCTCGGGCCGTGATGGGAGAGCACGATCGGCGCGCGGCTCAGCTCGATCATCTGCTCGATGGCCGCGTCGGAGGAATGGCTGCCGTCGACCACGATGCCGAGCCGGTTCATCTCCGCCACCCATTGCCGGCCGAGCGCGGAAAGGCCGTTCCAGCGCGGCGCGGCGGTGGCGCTGTCGCCGAGCTGGTTGCTGCCGCCGTGGACCGGGCCGGCCATGCGCACGCCGAGCCGGTGGAAGGTGCGCAGCAGCGTCAGATCCTCGCCCAGCGGCCAGCTGTTCTCCATGCTGAGGAAGGCGATGGCGCGCCCTTCGGCATGCAGCGCCTCCGCGTCCTCGGCGGTGAGCGCCAGACCCATCCGGTCGCGATTCTCGCCCAGCACGCGGTGGAAGGCCGCCGCGCGGTACAAGGCGGCGTCGCGCGCCCGGGCATAGGCCTCCGGGGTCAGCTCGCCCTGACCGAAATAGAGGACGAAGAAGCCGCCATCCAGGCCGCCCTCGATCATGCGGGGAAGATCGGTCTGACTGCCGTCATGCGCGAAATGGTGGCGCTCGCCGAAATCCCATTCGCCAGAATCGAAGCGCATCGCGACGTCGAGATGGGTGTCGAGCACGATCATCCGCTCATGGACGTGCCGGATCTCGCCGGTCACGTCGGCCTGCGTCTGCGCGGAGGCGGGAACGATGAGCGATGCCGCGAGGGCGCAGGCGAGGGCTGGGCGCATGTCGGATCTCCGTGGCGGGTGCGTCATGAGAAAGCGATGCGCCGCATCAGTCAATCCGCATTGCCCGCGCGGCGATATTTTCGGCCTCGATCAGCAATTCGTCCTCGGCGATTCCGGCCGGCACCGTCTCGCGGCCGATCAGGATCAAGGTCGGCACGGCGAGCGGCGAGACGCGGGGCAGATCGACGTGCAGCATCGTCCCCGCCGCCCGATCGAGCAGGGCCGCGAGCCGGCCGATATCGGTGAGCCGCGCCCGCGCATCGTCCCAGGCGGCGCGCAGCAGCAGGTGATCGGGCTCGTAGCGGCGCAGCACGTCGTAGATGAGATCGGTCGAGAAGCTGACCTGCCGGGCGGACTTGCGCTGTCCGGGATGCTGGCGCTCGACCAGCCCGCCGATCACCGCCACCTCGCGGAACGCGCGCTTCAGGAGGCTCGATCCCTGCACCCAGTCGACGAATTCGTGCTCCAGCAGGTCCGCGCCGAGCAGGGCGGCGGGATCGGCGATCGGCTCCAGACCGTAGCAGGCCAGCGCATAATCGTTGGCGACGAAACCCAGGGGCTTCAGCCCCGCCGTCTCCATACGCTTCGTGATCAGCATGCCGAGCGACTGGTGCGCGTTCCAGCCTTCGAAGCTGTAGGCGATCATGTGGTGGCGCCCTTCGTGCGGGAAGGTCTCGACGAGCAGCTGGTCGGGGCGCGGCAGGACGGAGCGGCGGACCTGCGCCTCCAGCCATTCGCGCACGTCGTCGGGGAAGCGTGTCCAGGCGCCCGGATCGGCGAGGAAGGCGCGGACCCGGTCGGCGAGCCGGGTGGTCATGGCGAGGCGCGCGCCGACATAGGTCGGGATACGCGCCGATTTCGCCGTGGCGCGCACAAGAATCGCGGTCGCCTCGATCCGCTCGACCTCCAGGCTCAGCCCGGCGAAGAAGAAGGTGTCGCCGACGCTGAGCGTCGAGGCGAAATAATCCTCGACCGTGCCGAGCCGGCGGCCGTTGCGGAAGCGGATGTCGAGCACCGGCGCATCGACGATGATGCCGGCGTTCATCCGGTGCTGGACGACGAAGCGGGGGTGGGAGACGCGCCAGCTTCCGTCGGCGTCCCGGGTCAGCCGCTTGAACTTGTCATAGGCGCGCAAGGCATAGCCGCCGCTCTCGATGAAGCCGAGGATGCGCGCGAAAGTCTCCGCGTCGAGCCCGGCATAGGGCGCGGCGCCCCGCACCTCGTCGAGCAGCTCCGTCTCCCGGAACGGCCCGGCGCAGGCCATTGCCATGACATGCTGGGCGAGCACGTCGAGCGCGCCGGGGCGGAAGTTCTCGGCGTCCAGCTCGCCCGCCGCGATCGCGTCGAAGGCGGCGCGCGCCTCCAGATATTCGAAGCGGTTGCCCGGCACGAGGATGGCCTCGCTCGGGCAGTCGAGCCGGTGATTGGCGCGGCCGATCCGCTGGATCAGGCGCGAGGCGCCCTTGGGCGCGCCCATCTGGACGACCAGATCGACATCGCCCCAGTCGACGCCGAGATCGAGGCTGGCGGTGCAGACCAGGGCGCGCAGTTTGCCCGCCGCCATCGCCGCCTCGACCTTGCGCCGCGCCTCGACCGCGAGGCTGCCGTGATGGATGCCGATCGGCAGGTTCGCCTCGTTGACGCTCCACAGCTCCTGGAAGATCAGCTCGGCGAGGCCGCGCGTGTTGCAGAAGACGAGCGTGGTGCGGTGCGCCGCGATCTCCTTCATCACCTGCGCGGCCGCCCATTTGCCGCTGTGGCCGGACCAGGGGACGCGCGCATCCTCGGGCAGCATGATGCGGATGTCGGGCTCGGCGCCCGGATCGCCCCGGACCAGCGCCACCTCGCCCGCATCGCCGTGCGGCGCGAGCCAGCCCCGCCAGGCTTCGGGATCGGCGACGGTGGCGGAGAGGCCGACCCGGCGCAGCCCCGGCGCGATCTTCTGGAGCCGCGCCAGCGCGAGGCTCAGCAGGTCGCCGCGCTTGGTGTTGGCGAAGGCGTGGATCTCGTCCACGACGACCGTGCTCAAGCCCTCGAACAACCGCCCGCTGTCCTCGTGGCTGAGCAGCAGGCTCAGGGATTCCGGCGTGGTCAGCAGCATGTGCGGCGGCCGGGCGCGCTGGCGGGCCTTGCGGTCGGTGGGTGTGTCGCCGGTGCGGGTCTCGACGCGGACGGGCAGGCCCATCTCCTCAATCGGCGCCAGCAGGTTGCGACGCACGTCCACCGCCAGTGCCTTCAGCGGCGAGACGTAGAGCGTGTGCAGGCCGTCCGTGGGCCTTTCGATCAGCTCGATCAGGCTGGGCAGGAAGCCCGCCATCGTCTTGCCGGCCCCGGTCGGCGCGACGAGCAGCGCGCTCTTCCCCGCGCGGGCGGCGGCGAGCATGGCGCGCTGATGCCGGCGCACCGCCCAGCCCCGCGCGGCGAACCAGTCGGCGAGGACAGGCGGGATCGGGGATTCGGAAGCGGGCGCCATGCCGACACTATAGACCGGATGGCGCGACTTGGATCGCCGCCGCGGTCAGATGAGGCGCGTAATGACCAGCCCCAGCGCCGCCGCGCCGAGCATCGCCCAGCGGACCTTGCGCTCCAGCGCGAAATCGCCGGTCTTCGACAGGATGAAGGTACTGAGCGGCATGACGACCACGAGCAGCGCCAGCGCCAGCCCGCCGCCGAGATAGAAGCCGCCGAGGATGCCGCCGGTCAGCGCGAGCACGGCCCATGCGACGGCGAAGGCGAGCGCGTCGAGATTGAGCGCGGGCATCAATGCCCCGCCTGCGGCCCGCGCGCGACGCCGGAGGCGGCGAGCTGGGCGTCGATCTGCGCGACGAGGCGGTCCAGTCCGTCCCGGTCCTTCGCCTCGGCGCGCGCGACCAGCACGTCCTGCGTGTTCGACGCGCGCAGCAGCCACCAGCCGTCGTCGGTGTTCACCCGCGCCCCGTCGGTGCGGTCCACCGCCGCGCCCTCGGCGGCGAGCCGGTCCAGCACCTCCTCGACCACCGCGAACTTGCGGCTCTCGTCCACCTGGAAGCGCAGCTCCGGCGTGTTGACGACCTTCGGCATCGCCGCGCGCAGCGCGGTCAGCGACCCGCCGAGCTTCGACACGGCGCGGATCAGCCGCACGGCGGCATAGAGCGCGTCGTCGAAGCCGTAATAATCGTGGGCGAAGAAGATATGGCCGCTCATTTCGCCGGCGAGCGGGGCGGCGGTTTCCTTCATCTTGGACTTGATGAGGCTGTGGCCGGTCTTCCACATCAGCGGCCGGCCGCCCAGCTCGGCGACGCGGTCGAACAGGGCCTGGCTCGCCTTCACGTCGGCGATGATCGTCGCGCCGGGCACGTCCTCCAGCACCGGCTCGGCGAGGATCGAGAGGAGCTGGTCGCCCCACACCACCCGGCCGAGCGAATCCACCGCGCCGATCCGGTCGCCGTCACCGTCGAAGGCGATGCCGAAATCGAGACCGTGGGCGTGGACGAGCTGCTTCAGATCCTTGAGATTGGCCTCGTCGGTGGGATCGGGATGATGGTTCGGGAAGGTGCCGCTGACCTGGGTGAACAGCAGGTGATGCTCGCCCGGCAGCTTCTCGACGAGGCGCTCCAGCACCGGCCCGGCCGCGCCGTTGCCCGCGTCCCAGCCGATCCGGAACTGCGCGCCGTCGAAGCCTTGGAGCAGGCGATCGACATAGGCGTCCATCACGTCCTCGTCGGCGATGGCGCCTTCACCCGTCTCCCAGTCGCCCGCCGCCGCCATCTCGCCGATCTTGCGGATGTCGGCGCCGAAAAAGGCGTTGCCGCCCAGCGTCATCT
>CAZTPD010000065.1:0-2370 GCA_964614625.1 uncultured Sphingosinicella sp.
GATGATCTTGTAGGCCTCGGCCATTATGCGGCGCTCCCGGCGATGGCGATCTTGAAGATGGAGAACAGGGCGATGCCCGCGCCGAGCAGGCTGAGGAAGTTGATCAAGGTCAGCCAGAACAGGCGCGCGCCGTCATGGACATAATCCTCGACGACGACGGCGAGGCCGAGCTTGAGGTGCCAGAAGGTCGAGACGACGAGCAGCGCCATCGGCACGCCGGCGAGCGGCGAGGTGAGCCATTCGACCACGGTGGCCCGGTCGAGCGCCGGCAGCCGCGCGAGGCTGACGAGGAACCAGCCGAACAGGATCAGGGTCGAGACCGAGGTCAGCCGCTCCAGCCACCAGTGATGCGCGCCCGAGCGCGCCGGCCCCAGGCCGCGCACCCGCTTCAGCGGGGTTTCCATCCGGCCGCTCATGCGCCCCTCCCGAACACGATCCAACCCCAGAGCAGGGCGGTCAGCAGCAGCGCGCCGACGATCGTCGCGATCGACCAGAAGCGGTTGGTCCGCAGTTCATAGCCCGCGCCGGCGTCCAGCACGAAATGCCGGAGGCCCGACAGCAGATGCTGGAAGAAGGCCCAGACCAGGCCGACCCCGATCGCGACGCCGAGCGCGTAGAGCAGCCAGTCAACCGCGCCCGCATTGTCCGCCGCGCCGGCGCCGGTCAGCCAGCCCATGAAGCCGGTGAAGGTCGCATAGGCGTCGGTGCCGGCGGCGGCGGCGGCCAGCCACCAGACCAGGATCGCAGAGCCGATCACGGCCAGGCCCGAGCCGGTGACCCGGTGCAGGATGGAGACCAGCATGTGCGGGCCCCAGCGCCAGATAGTAAGGTGCGGCGACAATGGCCGGGACGGATTTCGATGCATGAAGCGACGCTCCCCTTCGCTGCGGACCGCTTTTAGGCCGATAGCCGGACGTTGCAAGGCCGGGCGGCACTCCGGTCCAATGGCTAACGCCATCTTAACCAATTGCTCCGTAACTGGGCGCGCGCAACAATGCGTGAAGGGAATGCGAGACATGGGCGGCAATTCGGAGCAGCGGGACGAGATCGATCTGAAGGCGCGGATCGCCCTGTTCGACGCGCGGGGCGACCTCGCCCGGTGCTGCCGCGAGATCTGGACGCTGATCGAGCCGCACAAGCATGACGTGGCGCGCGCCTATTGGGAGCAATATGCCCGCGCGCCGGAGCTCACGCGCGCGATCGGCCCCGAGAAGATGGAGGAGCTGACGCTGCGCATCATCCCCTATCTCGAGAGCCTGTTCACCAATCTCGCCGACCCGCACTGGGCGCACCAGGTGCGCGACTATGTCGAGGGCGCGGCGCGGGGCCGGGTTTCGAAATCGACCCTCTATGCGGGCATCGCGAACTATACGGGCAAGATCCAGGAGCTGATCCACGCGGCGCTGGCCGACGAGCCGGAGCGGCGCGACCGGCTGAGCCGGACGATGCTGCTGATGACGGCGTTCGAGATCGACATCTACTCCGCTTATTACGACCTGCTGCGCGACCGGAGCGAGCGCGAGCGCCGCGCCGTCCAGAGCGCGGAGTTCAACAAGGAGATCGTCAGCGTCGTCGAGACCACCGCCAGCGGCAGCAGCCGCCTGCGCGACCAGGCGGCCGAGGCCAGCACCGCCGCGCGCGGCATGCTGGGCAAGACCAGCGAGGTCGCCGCCGCCGCCGAGCAGTCCGCCGTCGCGATGCGCGAGGCGGCGCAGACCGCCGCCGGGCTCATCATGGCGATCGAGGAAGCGCGCAACGAGGTGGAGGTCGCCGCCGGCGTCGCCACCCGCGCCGGCGACCAGGCGCACGACGCGGTGCAGGTCAGCCAGGCGCTGTCCGGCCATGTCGAGGCGATCGAATCGATCCTCGGCCTGATCCGCGACATTGCCGGGCAGACCAATCTGCTCGCGCTCAACGCCACGATCGAGGCCGCCCGCGCCGGCGATGCCGGCCGCGGCTTCGCCGTCGTCGCGCAGGAGGTGAAGAGCCTCGCCAGCCAGACCGCGCGCGCCACCGACGACATCACCGCCAAGATCTCCGCGATCCAGTCCGCCACGAAGCAGACGGTCGAGGCCAATGATTCGATCTCCTCCACCGTCGAGGAGGTGCAGGTCAGCGCCGACCGCATCCGCAAGGCGATGGAGATGCAGGCGCAGACGGTGACGATGATCACCGCTGCGGTGGACGAGACCGCGCTCGCCGCCGATTCCATGTCCTCGACGATCGCCGCGATCCGCTCGGACACCGAAAGCGTCGCCGCCGAGATCGACGAGGTCGAGAAGAACTTCTCCGAGGTCAACGAACAGATGGCCCGCTTCAAGGCGACCGCCGGCCAGTTCGTCCAGACCTTCGCCGCCTGACCCCCCTTTT
>CAZTPD010000065.1:2380-11686 GCA_964614625.1 uncultured Sphingosinicella sp.
GGGACCGCCCGCAGGGTGGTGGAGGGGGTTTCTGGCGAGGCCGTGAAGAAACCCCTCCACCAGCTTCGCTGGTCCCCCTCCCCCGCAAATGCGGGGGAGGAAAAGGGTTTCCCCGCCTCGTCCCCGCGCCTATCCAGCGCGCATGACCCAGCCTCTCCACATCCTCGTCACCGGCAGCAGCCGGGGCATCGGCGCCGAGATCGTCAAGGCGCTCTCCGGCCATCGCGTCGTCGGCCATTCCAGCGCCGGCGGCGACGGGCGCATCGCCGCCGACCTCGCCGATCCGCAGGGCGCGACCGCCTTGTGGTGGGAGGCGATGGCGGCGCTGGACGGGCGGATCGACGTGCTGGTCAACAATGCCGGCATCTTCGAGGCCGCGCCGATCGCGTCGGACGATCCCGCTTGGGCGGCGGGCTGGGAGCGCACGATGCGCGTCAACCTCACCGCCGCCGCCGAACTGTGCCGCCTCGCCGTCCTGCATTTCCGCCAGCGCGGGAACGGCGGCCGGATCGTCAATGTCGCCAGCCGCGCCGGCTATCGCGGCGACAGTCCGGACCACTGGCATTATGCCGCGTCCAAGGGCGGCATGATCGCGATGACCAAGACGATCGCGCGCGCCTATGCCGGCGAGGGCATCTACGCCTACACCGTCTGCCCCGGCTTCACCGTCACCGGCATGGTCGACGACTATATCGCCAGCCGGGGCGGCATCGCCGCCCTGGGCGACCTGCCGATCGGCCGCCCCTCCACCGCCGAGGAAGTCGCCGAGACCGTCCGCTGGCTCGCCCTCGATGCGCCCCCCGCCGCGACCGGCTCGGCGATCGACGTCAATGGAGCGAGCTTTGTGCGCTGACTGCATAATCCTCCCCTCGATTTCGAGGGGAGAGGGACCAGCCGAAGGCTGGTGGAGGGGCTTCTTTCCTCACAAAAGAAGCCCCTCCACCACGTCGCTACGCGCCGCGGTCCCCCTCCCCTGCAAAGGCAGGGGAGGATTTTGGAATGCCCGATAGCTGGAAGGTCACCCTGCCCTGCACCCGGGCGGAGGCGGAGCTGCTGAAGGGGGACATCGCCGCCTTCGCCTTACTCGATGCCCCGCCGGTGCTGATGACCAGCGAGCCGGACCCGGCGAAGCCGGACGACTGGCGGCTCGACGCCTATTTCGAGGCGAAGCCGGGCAAGGGCGACCTCGCCTTGCTCGCGTCGCTGGTGCCGAGCGCAAAAGGCGTGAAGCCCGTCGTCGAACGCATCGGCGATGCCGACTGGGTGACGCTCAGCCAGTCCGGGCTGGAGCCGATCCGCGCCGGCCGCTTCCTCGTCCACACCCCGGCGCATCGCGGCGAGATTCCGCCCGGCATGACCGCCTTCGAGATCGACGCGGGCCGCGCCTTCGGCACCGGCCATCACGAGACGACGACCGGCTGCCTGATCGCGCTCGACCGGCTGAAGGCGGGCGGCCACGCCTTCGCGAACATCGCCGATATCGGCACCGGCACCGGCCTGCTCGCCTTCGCGGCGTTGCGGTTGTGGCCAGCGGCACGGGCGATCGCGTCCGACATCGATCCGATCGCGATCGAGGTCGCGGCGGACAATGCCGGAGTGAACCATATTCCGGTGGGACGCGCGCGCGGGCAGGTCGAGCTGGCCGTCGCCCCCGGGCTCGGACATCCGCGCCTGCGGGCACGCGCGCCCTACGACCTCCTCATCGCCAACATCCTCGCCGGCCCGCTCATCGATCTCGCCCCCGCGCTGGCCGGCGCGCTCGCGCCGGGCGGGCGGCTGATCCTCGCCGGGCTGCTCGACGATCAGGCGGCGCGCGTCGCCGCCGCCTATCGCCGCCGGCGGATGACGAGCGCCGGCCGGATCGACAATGATGGCTGGCCGACGCTGGTGATGCGCAAGCGCCGCGCGTTCTGACGATTCTTCGGCTTTCGGCGCCCGCGCCCGCGCGCTCCGGGTCGGCGACGTGACGACGGTGCCGCTCACCCGCATCTGACCCTTTTGGCTGACAGGCCGGGCGCGCGCCGCTAGGCAAGGCCGCGATGGAGCTGCTTTTCGTTCTCCTGACCGTCGGCGTCTTCGCCCTGTGGATCTCGAACCGGAACCTCAAGGCCCGGATCGATCATCTCGAATGGCGGCTGGACCGCGACGCCTTGCAGGTTCACGCGACGTTCGAGGCCGCGCCCGAGATGGATACCTCCCTTTCCTCCCCACGATTTCGTGGGGAGGGGGACCAGCCGGAGGCTGGTGGAGGGGTTCTTGAAGAAGCCTCGGAAGAACCCCCTCCACCATCCTTCGGACGGTCCCCCTCCCCGGCAAATGCCGGGGAGGAAAATCGGGCCGAGCCTCCCGTGCCCGACGAGCGCGAGACGGTCGGCGCCCTGTTCGAGCGGCTGGTCGCGGGCAAGCTGCTGATCTGGCTGGGCGCCGCCGCGCTCGCCGTCGCCGGCATCTTCCTGGTGCGTTACTCGATCGGGCTGATCACGCCGGAAACGCGGATGATCGCCGCCGCCTTGTTCGGTCTCGGCCTGATCGCGGCGGGCGAATATGCGCGCGCCGGGCGGCTGCTCTCCGGCGACCCGCGCTTCGCCCAGGCGCTGGTCGGCGCGGGCATCGCGGTGCTCTACGCCGCCGCTTATGGCGCGCACGTCCTGTTCGGCCTGATCGGACCGGGCGCGGCCTCGGCGGCGATGGCGGCGATCACCGCCGCCGCGCTCGGCCTGTCGCTGCGCCACGGCGCGCCGACCGCGATCGCGGGGCTGGCCGGCGGCTTCGTGACGCCCCTGCTGGTCGGCGATCCGGACGCGGGCGCGGTGCCTTTGCTCGCCTATCTCGGCCTGCTCAACCTCGCCGTCTTCCTCGTCTCCTGGCGGCGCGGCTGGACCTGGCTCGCCGCCGCCGCGGTCGCGCTGAGCTTCGCCTGGAGCGCCTTCCTGCTCGCCCGCTCGGCGGAGGATGCGCTGGCCGCCGGCATCTTCGTCATCCTGCTCGCGGTCGGCGCGGCGCTGGTCCGGCCGGGCGGCGGGCGCTCACTCGGCCTGATCCAGCCGCTGCTGATCGGCATCGTCCAGCTCGCCTTTCTGGCGGCGCGCGCCGATCTCGGCTTCCTCGGCTGGATGCTGTTCGGCCTGCTCGGCCTTGCCGTGATGATCCTCGCCGCCCTGCGCACGGAATATCGTTTCGCGCCGCCCGCCGCGTTGGCGCTGGCGCTGATCGTCCTGCTCGGCAAGGCGGGCCTCGGACTGGACCCGTTCGTGCTGCGCGCGGCGGGGATGCTCACCCTCCTGTTCGGGCTGGGCGGACTCGCGCTGGCCTGGTGGAAAGGCGGGCGGATGTGGACCGCCGTCGCGTGCGGCGGGCTCGCCGGGCCGCTGCTGATCGTCCACGCCGCCTGGCCGGCCCTGCTCGCGCCCGGCCAGATGGGCCAGCTCGCCGCCCTGCTCGCGATCGGCCCGGCATCACTCGTCCGGCGCCACCGCGCCCGCGCCTCCGCCGAGGCACCGGCCGATCTCGCCTTGCTGACCGCCGGGGGGACGGCGGCGCTGCTCGCCGCCGCCGCGATCTGGGATCTCGCGCCCGCCGATCTGGTCGCGGCGGGCTGGATCGCCATCGGTCTCGTCTTGGCGCTGGCGGCGCGGCGGCTGGGCGATCTCGCGCTCGGCACGACGGCGGCGGCGATGGCCGCGCTCGGCGTGCTGCGCGCGCTGGCGATGGCGCCGGAGCTGTCGATCGCGGCGCTGGCCGCGCTGGTCGGCGCGCCGATCCTCGCCGCCGACCTGCCGGACGCGGCGACCGCCTTTTACGCCCTCGCCTTGCCCGCCGCGCTGCTGGCGACGACGCGGCTCGCGCTGCCCGCTCTGCCGCTCGGCGCGCTGCGCGCCTTCGTGCCGGTCGTGGCGCTGCTCGCCGGCGCGGCGGCCTATGTCTGGTTCAAGCAGACCTTCGGCCTCGCGGGCCGCGACGATTTCCCCGCGCGCGGCCTGATCGAGCGCACCATCCTGACGCAGGCCCTGTTCGCGCTCGGCTGGCTGCTCGCTTCCGGGCGCGCGATGATCCCGCGCGTCGCGCCGGACACGCTGCGCGCGCTCGGCGGGGCGCTGACCGCGCTCGCCGCGCTGCGGCTGGTCTGGTTCGACATCCTGCTCCACAACCCGGCCGGGACGGCGCAATGGGTCGGGCCGCTGCCGGTCCTCAACCTGATCCTCCCCGCTTTCCTCGCAAGCGCCTGCTGGCTCTACGCGGCGCGGCGACGGGCGACCTCGCCCGCCCGCTCCGGCCTCTGGCTCGCCACCTTCCTCGCCGCCCTGATCGTCGGAACGGCCCTGCTGGTGCGGCAGATATTCCAGGGCGCCTGGCTGGACGGGCCGGAGCTGCCGCTCGCCGAGTTCTACGGCTATTCGCTCGCCGGCCTCGTCCTGTCGATCGCGCTGCTGCTCGCCGGCATCCGCCTGCCGGACAAGGCGCTGCGGCTGGCCGGGCTGGCGCTGCTCACCGCGACGATGCTGAAGGTGTTCCTCGTCGACGCCGCCGCGCTGGAGGGGGCGCTGCGCATCCTCTCCTTCCTCGGCCTCGGCGTCGCGCTGATCGGCATCGGCCGGCTCTACGGCCCGATCCTGCGCGCCGAGCAGGGCGCCCGCGCCGCGCCACTGGCGGGAAAGCCCGGTTCGGGCTAACGGCGCGGCGAGAAGGGGGATGGTTTCGATGCCGCAACATGTCGTGATCTGCCACGCGCCGCCCGATCTCGCCGCCGCCGAGGCCGCCTGCGCCGCGCTGGAGCGGGGCGGCCACCGCTGCTGGCTCGCCGCGCGCGACGCGCCGGCCGGAATGGGAGCCGCGGCCGACGCCATCGCGCTCGATGCGGTCCGCGGCGGCCGCCTCCTCATTCTCGTCCTGTCCGCCGCGAGCCGCGAATCGGTGCTGCTGCGCGAAGCGGCGGAGCGCGCCGAGGCGATCGGCCTGCCGATCGTGTCGTTCGTCCTGGACGGACAGGCGCCCGATCCGGCGGCGCCCGCCGCGTACCGGATCGCCGCGCTGACGCGGCCGCTCGATTCGCATCTGGTCTATCTGGCCACGGCGGTCGATCGCCTGCTCGACGACGAGCCCGCGCGCGGACGGGCACTGACCGAGCCGCCCCGGCCCCTGCCGCGCGTCAGGGCAGGCGCCGGCTGGCTGGCGATCGCGATGGCGGGCGTGCTCGGCATCGCCGCGATCGCCGCCGTCGCCCTGATGGTGGATTGATGGTCGGGGCGACTGGATTCGAACCAGCGACCCCCACACCCCCAGTGTGATGCGCTACCAGGCTGCGCTACGCCCCGACCAGAGGCCGGGCATTTAGGCGGGCGCCGCCGCGATGGCAAGCGGGTGGGGCAAGCGGGCGGGCGCAGCGCCGGATTGACATCGGGGCGCGACCATCTAGTTTTGTTTCGAAACTGGGTTATGGAGCCGGGCATGGAGGATGGGATCGTCGCGCTCGATCGATTGAAGACGCTGACGGGGATCGAGATGTTGCGGGCGATGATCGCCGGGAAGCTGCCCGCGCCGTCCATCTCGCAAACGATCGGCTTCCGGCTGATCGAGGTCGAGCCGGGCCGCGCGGTGTTCGAGGGGACGCCCGGCCCGCACCTGCTCAATCCGCTGGGATCGGTCCACGGCGGCTATGCGCTCACCCTGATCGACAGCGCGGCCGGCTGCGCGCTGCACACCGAGCTGGACCCGGGCGTCGGCTACACCACGGTCGAGACCAAGGTGAACTTCACCCGGCCGATCGATCCGGACGGCGGGCCGATAAGCTGCGAGGGCCGGGTGCTGAGCCGGGGCCGCCAGATCGGCACCGCCGAGGCCTATCTGCGCGACGGCAAGGGCAAGCTGCTCGCCCACGGCACCTCGACGCTGATCATCTTCCCGGCCCGCTGACGCCCGTCCCGCGGTCGGACGGCACGGGGTGTTGCGACTCCGCCACAAGCCTCGCCTCGCCTTGCCTTGGCAACGGCGCATCCCCATGATAGTCGCCTCGCGCTTTCAAAGGTGCGCGGCGTTTCGCGCGCGTCCCATTCCAGGTTAGGACACCATGTTCGAATCGCCAGCCTACGCCGCGACCGGCGGCGCCGCAGCCGGAGGAACCGCCTCGTTCCTCGTCCAGATCTTCCCGCTGCTGCTCATCTTCGTCATCTTCTACTTCCTCCTCATCCGCCCGCAGCAGCGGCGGATGAAGACGCATCAGGCGATGATCATGGCGGTGAAGCCGCGCGACACCGCGATCACCAGCGGCGGCCTGATCGGCAAGGTCACGAAGGTCGACGAGAACGAGATCGAGCTCGAGGTCGCGCAGGGCATGCGCGTGCGCGTCGTCAAGTCGATGCTGAGCGACGTGCGCCCGCACGGGTCGAAGCCCGCCAACGACCAGGCCTGAGCCGATGCTCGATTTCCCGCGCTGGAAGATCTGGGCGGTCACGCTCTCGCTGGTGATCGGCGTCTGGTACGCGATCCCCTCCTTCCTGCCCGACAGCGTGACCCGGCACATGCCGGCGATCCTGACGCCGCACATCAATCTCGGCCTCGACCTCGCCGGCGGCAGCCACCTGCTGCTCGAGGCGGACGTCAGCGACGTCGCCCGCCAGCGGCTGGAGTCGATGGAGGAGATCATGCGGCGCGAGCTGCGGGTCGCCAGCCCGCGCATCGAGATCTCCCAGCTTTCCACCGCCGACGGCCAGCTGAGCTTCGTCGTGCGCGATCCTGCGCAGGCCAATGCGGCGCGCGACGTCGCGCGGGCGCAGAGCCAGCCGGCGGGGCTGACCGGCCAGGCGGACTGGTCGGTGCGGGTCGAGGGCGACCGGGTCATCATGCGCCCGACCGACGCGGGGCTCAGCCAGGCGGTGAACCAGGCGATGGAGGTCGCGCGCGACATCGTCGACCGGCGCATCAACGCGCTCGGCACGCTGGAGCCGACGATCATCCGCCAGGGCAGCAACCGCATCGTCGTCCAGGTGCCGGGCCTCCAGGATCCGGAGTCGCTCAAGGAGTTGATCGGGCGGACCGCGCGGCTCGAGTTCAAGCTGGTCGATCTCAACGCCACGCCGGAGCAGCTCGCCGCCGGCCGCGCGCCGGTGGGCAGCCAGGTCCTGCCCTATCCCGAGGGCGGCGAGGGCGCGCGCATCGCCGTCCAGCGCCGCGCGATGATCTCCGGCGACCAGATCGTCGACGCGAGCCAGGCCTTCGACCAGGACGGGCGGCCGGTCGTCTCGATCCGCTTCGACGGCGCCGGCGGCCGACGCTTCGCCCGGGTGACGCAGGAGAACGTCAACAAGCCGTTCGCGATCATCCTCGACAACATCGTCATCTCGGCGCCCAACATCAACGAGCCGATCATGGGCGGCCAGGCGCAGATTTCCGGCAGCTTCACCGTCGAGAGCGCCAACCAGCTCGCCATCTCGCTGCGCTCGGGCCGCCTGCCGGTGGCGCTGAACGTCGTCGAGGAGCGCACCGTCGGTCCCGATCTCGGCTACGATTCCATTGAGAAGGGCATCATCGCCCTGATCGTCGGCTCCGGCCTCGTGCTGCTCTACATGTTCGTCACTTACGGCCGGTTCGGCCTGTTCGCGAACATCGCCATCGTCCTGAACGTCGCGATCATCCTGGGCGTGATGGCGCTGATGAACGCGACCCTGACCCTGCCCGGCATCGCCGGCTTCGTGCTCACGGTCGGCGCGGCGGTGGACGCCAACGTCATCATCAACGAGCGCATCCGCGAGGAGCAGCGACGAGGGCGCAACATCGTCGCGGCGGTCGAGCACGGCTACAAGGAGGCGCAATCGGCGATCTTCGACGCCAACGTCACCAACGTGATCGCCGGCATGCTGCTCTTCTATTTCGGCTCGGGGCCGATCCGCGGCTTCGCGGTGGTGCTGATGATCGGCATCGTCACCTCGGTCTATACGGCCGTGACCGTCACCCGCATGTTCGCCTCGCTCTGGCTGCGCACGCGGCCGCGCGAACTGGTGCTGTGAGGTAAGATCGATGCGCCTGCTCAAGCTCGTTCCCGACAACACCAATCTCGATTTCCTGCGCTGGCGGGGCGTCGCCTTCTCGATCTCGGCGTTTTTCATCATCGCCTCGATCACCTTGCTCGTCGTGCGCGGCCTCAATTTCGGCATCGACTTCGAAGGCGGGCAGATGATCCGCGTGACCTTCGTCGAGGCGCCGCAGCTCGACGATCTGCGCCAGCGGGTCGCCGATACCGGCCATCCGGAGGCGACCGTCCAGGAATTCGGCAGCCCGCGCGACATCTCGATCCGCATGGCGCTGCCGGACGGCGGCGAGGAAGCGGCGAACGAGGCCGCGAGCGAGGTGCGCGAGGCCATCGAATCCGCCTATCCGGGCGCCCGGATCGACGCGGTCGAGACCGTGTCCGGCCAGGTGTCGGACGAGCTGGTGCGCGCCGGCGCGCTGGCGCTCCTGTTCGCGATGCTCGGCGTCTCGATCTACATCTGGTTCCGCTTCGAATGGCAGTTCGGCGTCGCCTCGCTCTTCTCGCTGTTCCACGACGTGACGCTCACTCTGGGCTTCCTCGCGCTCACACAGCTCGAGTTCGACCTCAACGTGATCGCGGCGCTGCTGACGCTGATCGGTTATTCGCTCAACGACAATATCGTCATCTTCGACCGCATCCGCGAGAATCTGCGCAAATACCGCAAGATGGAGATGCGCGCCCTCATCAACCTGTCGATCAACGAGACGCTGTCGCGCACCGTCGCCACCAACATGGCGATGCTGCTCGCGCTCGGCTCGCTCTTCTTCCTCGGGCCGGACGTGATCCACAGCTTCAACGCGGCGCTGCTGATCAGCGTCATCGTCGGCGCCTATTCGACGATGTACATCGCCTCGCCCTGGCTGATCTGGCTGAAGGTGACGCCGGACAGCTTCCTGCCCAAGGATCCGGTGAGCCGTTCCCAGAAGGGGCCGCGCAACGAAAGCAATGACGGCGCCCGGGTTTGAACGGGCGCCGCCCGCCCCCGGGCCGCGGATCGGGGGTTTCGCCGGACGGCGGTTCCGGATCGACGGCGCGGCCTGGGACGCGGCGCTGCTGACGCCGGAGCGCGCCGCGCCCTGGTCCCCGCCGCCGCTCGACGCGCTCCGCGAAGAGCATCTCGCCCCCGTGCTCGCGCTCACGCCGCCGCCCGAATTCCTGCTGCTCGGCACCGGCCCGGTCATGGCCTTCCCGCCCCGCGCCCTGATCGCCGCGCTGGCGGCGCGGGACATCGGCGTCGAGGCGATGGACAGCCGCGCCGCGGCGCGCGCCTGGAGCCTGTTGCG
>CAZTPD010000066.1:0-11627 GCA_964614625.1 uncultured Sphingosinicella sp.
ACGCGGCGGCCCATGATCTCGACATCTCCCGCCTCGTCGCCACCGGCCACAGCGCGGGCGGCCATCTCGCGCTCTGGCTCGCCGCGCGGCCGCGCCTGCCGGAAGGCTCGCCGCTGCGCAGCGCCGATCCGCTGCCGATCCATGCGGTTGTCAGTCTTGGCGGCCTGCCCGACCTCGAGGAAGCGGCCCGGCCGCCCGGTAGCGGCTGCGGCACCGAGGTGATCGCGCGGCTCACCGGCGGCCGGTTCGACGACACGTCCGTCCCCCGCCTCGCCCCGCTCGGCATCCCCCAGACACTGGTCAACGGCCGCCAGGACCGGATCATCCCGACCGCCTATGCAGAAGGCTATGCCGCCCCGCTGCGCGCCGCCGGCGACGCGGTCGAGGTGCGGATGGTGGACCGCACCGGCCATGTCGAGCTGATCGCCCCCGAAAGCGCCGCCTGGGCGGTGGCGGCCGAAGAGATCGAAAGGCTGATACGCCGATGAGCTTCACCCTCGCCGAGGCGCGCGCCGCCGATGCCGCCGATCCGCTGCGCGCCCGCCGCGAGTGCTTCGCTTTGCCCGAAGACGTCATCTATCTCGACGGCAACTCGCTCGGCCCCCTGCCCCGCGCCACCGCCGCGCGCCAGCAGGAGCTGGTGACGCGCGAATGGGGCGAAGGGCTGATCCGGAGCTGGAACACGCATGACTGGATCGGCGCGCCGCGCCGGATCGGCGCGCGGATCGCGCCGTTGATCGGCGCCAGGCCGCATGAGGTGATCGTCGCCGATTCGACCTCGGTGAACATCTTCAAGCTGCTCGTCGCCGCCGCGCGCCTGTCGGACCGGCGCACGATCCTGTCGGAAAGCGGCAATTTCCACACCGACCTGCACATCGCCGCCGGCATGGCCGAGCTGACCGGCATGCGCCTCGACATCGCGCCCCGCGCGGCGATCGAGCGGCGGATCGGCGCCGACACCAATGTCGTGCTGCTGACCCACGTCCACTACAAGAGCGCCGAGCGGTACGACATGGCGGCGCTCACCGCCCGCGCGAAGGCGGCCGGCGCGCGGGTCATCTGGGACTTGAGCCACAGCGCCGGCGCGGTGCCGATCCATCTGAACGACAGCGGCGCCGAGCTGGCGGTCGGCTGCGGCTACAAATATCTGAACGGCGGCCCCGGCGCCCCGGCCTTCCTCTATGTCGCCGAGCATCTCCAGGAGCGGCTGGTCAGCCCGCTCACCGGCTGGATGGGCCATGCCCGCCCCTTCGCCTTCACCGACGACTACGAGCCCGCGCCGGGCATCGACCGCTTCCTCGCCGGCACCCCGCCGATCCTCGGCATCGCCGCGCTGGAAAGCGGGCTCGCCACCTTCGACGGGCTGACGATGGAGCGGGTCTGGTCCAAGTCGCGCGCCTTGTTCGACGTCTTTTACGCGCTGATGGAGCAGCGTTGCCCGGCGCTCGCCTGCATCACGCCGCGCGGCGAGGAGCAGCGCGGCAGCCACATCTCCTTCGCCCACCCGCACGCCTTCGAAATCTGCCAGGCGCTGATCGCCGACGGCGTGATCGGCGATTTCCGCGCGCCCGACGTGCTGCGCTTCGGCCTCACCCCGCTCTATCTCGGCTTCGCGGACATCTGGGAGGCGGTGGACCGGCTGGCCCGCATCATGGAGAGTGAAAGCTGGCGCGCGCCCGAACATGCGGTGCGGGGGAAGGTGACGTGAAGAAGGGGAGGATGGCGGTTTGCTCTCTCGCGGCGGCTCCACTATAGAGCCGCCTTCTTCCGCCCCGCGCCGCCGGGGCGTCACGCCCTTCAAGCCGGAGGCCCAGCCCCATGTCCCGCCGCCGACTCGTCTATGAAGGCAAGGCCAAGATTCTCTACGAAGGCCCCGAGCCCGGCACGCTGATCCAGTATTTCAAGGACGACGCGACCGCCTTCAACGCGCAGAAAAAGGGCTCGATCGCCGGCAAGGGCGTGCTCAACAACCGCATCTCCGAGCATATCTACACCCTGCTCGGGACGATCGGCGTGCCGACCCACTTCATCCGCCGCCTCAACATGCGCGAGCAGCTCATCCGCCAGGTCGAGATCGTGCCGATCGAGGTGGTGGTGCGCAACGTCGCCGCCGGCTCGCTCTCCAAGCGGCTCGGCATCGAGGAGGGCACCCAGCTCCCGCGCACGATCATCGAATATTATTACAAGGACGACGCGCTGGGCGATCCGCTGGTCGCCGACGAGCATATCGCCTGCTTCGGCTGGGCCAGCCAGGAGGAGATGAACGACATCGCCGACATGGCGATCCGGGTGAACGACTTCCTGTGCGGCCTGTTCGCCGGGATCGGCATCCGCCTGGTCGATTTCAAGCTGGAGTTCGGCCGGCTGTGGGAGAACGACTTCGCCCGCATCATCCTGGCCGACGAGATCAGCCCCGACGGCTGCCGGCTGTGGGACATGACCACGAACGAGAAGCTCGACAAGGATCGCTTCCGCCGAGACCTGGGCGGGGAGGCGGAGGCCTATCAGGAAGTCGCCCGGCGCCTCGGCCTGCTGCCCGAGGGCGAGGCCAGCGCGGTGCTCGACCTCGCCGAGCATCGCCAGAAGCGGGGCAAGTAGGCCCGCGCCCGCCAAACCCGTTTCCCGTCATTCCAGCGAAAGCT
The DNA here is from genome assembly GCA_964614625.1 of uncultured Sphingosinicella sp. GTDB lineage: Bacteria > Pseudomonadota > Alphaproteobacteria > Sphingomonadales > Sphingomonadaceae > Allosphingosinicella. The sequence continues at coordinate 2,643 of CAZTPD010000066.1, forward strand.
GGAATCTCTTTGCCTTCATGGTCCCGAAAAAGAAAAGTGAGATTCCAGCTTTCGCTGGAATGACGCATACACGCTCAACGAAAAAGGCCCCGACCTTCTCCGAGGTCGGGGCCTTTCCGTTCAGGCTCTCTCCCTAGCCTTTTTCCGTAAAGCTCAGCGCGACCTCCCGGCCGGGCCGCCGATCGCCATCGGCTGCGCGACGCGGTCGCGATCCACCCGCTCCTGCAGGGCGAGCAGCGTCTCGTTGGACTGCATGAAGGGGATCGGGTTGACGGCGCGGCCGTCGATGCGGACTTCGTAGTGCAGGTGGCTGCCGGTCGAGCGACCGGTCGAGCCCATCAGGCCGATCAGCTCGCCGCGGCGGACGCGCTGGCCGGGCCGGGCGATCAGCCGCGACATGTGGCCGTAGCGGGTCTGGATGCCCTGGCCGTGATTGATCTCGACGAGATTGCCGTAGCCGCCGCGATTATATTCGGAACGCTGAACGATGCCGTCGGCGGTGGCGTAGATCGGCGTGCCGACCGGGCCGGCGAGATCGATGCCGCCGTGCATCGCGGCGCGGCCGCGGAACGGATCGGAACGGACGCCGTAGGCGCTGGTGAAGCGGATCGAATCGCGCACCGGGCGGGCGGAGGGAATGGCGACCATGCCCTGCTCGAGCTGCTCGAGCCGGCGCCAGCTCGCGAACAGCTCGCGGAACTGCGGATCGGCGTTGTCGACTTCCTCGAGCGGACCGCCGACGCCGCCGGCGGCGGCGCGATGGAAGCGGGCGGGGTTGAGGCCGAGCTGACGGATCGCCTGCGCGTTCTCGCGATAGCGGGCCAGATTGGCGTCCTTGGCCTGCTCGGCGAGCTGCTGCTGCCGGCCGTCGAGGCCGACATAGGCCTCGGCGAGGGGATTGTCCGGGGTCTCGGCCGTTTCGGGCAGCATCGCCGCGAGCGTGTCGGCGTCGGCGTCGCCCGACAGCATCTGCGCGAGGAAGGCCTGGCGGCGTTCCAGCAGCGCGGCATGATCCTGGGTCCGGGCGCGCATCTCGGCGAGATCGGCCTCCATCTGCGCGACCTGGCTCTCCATCCGCGCCATGTCGCCGTTCATCGCGGCGACCGCCTGGAAGGTCGCGAAAGCTGACCAGGCCAAAACGACAAAGGCGGCGCAAGCCGCCGCCATCTGCACGCGCGCGCCGATCGTGAAGCGGCGCAGGCTCTTGCCGTCGTGAAGGAAGATGTCGCGCGGCTTGAAGAGGTCACGGAACCTCGCGGCAAGTCCGGCGTTGGTCGTGACAGTCGGATTCGTCATTATCTTCCCCGGTCGGCCCGTCCACCTGGGCCGGCTCGGTCACGCCCGCGCGACCGCGTTGAAATCATGGGCAACTGCCCCGCTACAGACGCCGGAAGGTGCCCACCCCGTGCGTGTGGCGGGAGAATGTTAACGAAAACCGGAGGCGGCAAGCCCGTGATGGTAATCGCGGGACAAACCGGCTTCGTCGCGCGCCGAGTCGTTGAACGGCGGCTTAACGCTCCCGCGAAAATGCGTCCGGACCAGCATGTGCCAGTGCGGAACCGGCGCGAATCCGGCGGATTCGCAGCCATATGCGAACCAGCGCGTGCCCGCCGCGACATGGCGGATCTCGTCGCGGTAGATGCGGGTCAGGATCGCGGCGGAACGCACGTCCCCCGCCCGCTCGAAGCTGGCCACGGTGGCGGGCGTCACGTCCAGCCCGCGCGCTTCCAGCACCATCGGCACGACGGCGAGCCGGGCGAGGAGATCGTGCGCGGTTTCGGCCGCCGCCTCCCACAGCCCGTCATGCGCCGGCAGCGCGCCGTAATGCGATCCCAGCGCGCGCAGCCGCCGGTCGAGCAGGGCGAAATGCATCGCCTCGTCCGCGCCGACCCCGATCCAGTCGTCGATGAAGGCGCGCGGCAGGCCCGCGCCGAACCGCCCGGCCATGTCGAAGGCGAGGTCGATCGCGCCGAACTCGATATGGGCGAGCGCGTGGAGCAGCGCGATGCGGCTGCGCTCGGAGCCTGCCTTCCCCCGCTTCGGCATACGGTTCGGCGGCAGCAATTCGGGACTTGCGGGCCGCGCCGGGCGATCAGGCATCGCGACGTCGAAACGATGCGCGAGCGCACCATTCCGCCACGCGCGCGCCACCGCCCGCGCGGCCTTTACCTTGGCAAGAGGCTCGGCCGCCAGCAGCACGCCGCGACAGGCCTCGGCGATGGTTGCCTCTTTCCTCCGCATCGCCGCCGCTGTACCCGCCACGGCCATGACTTTCACCGCCAAAATCCTCCTGCTGGGCTCGGGCGAGCTGGGCCGCGAGTTCGTCATTTCCGCCAAGCGGCTCGGGGCCGAAATCGTCGCCTGCGATTCCTATGCGGGGGCGCCCGCCATGCAGGTCGCCGACGCGGCCGAGGTCTTCTCGATGCTCGACGCGGCGGCGCTGCGCGCGGCGGTGGAGGCGCACCGGCCGGACTATATCGTGCCGGAGATCGAGGCGATTCGCACCGAGGAGCTGGTCGCGCTGGAGGCGGAAGGCTGGCATGTCGTCCCCTCCGCGCGCGCCACCCAGATGACGATGAACCGCGACGCGATCCGCGCCCTCGCCGCCGAGACGCTGGGCCTGCGCACCTCGCGCTACCGCTTCGCCGAAAGCCTGGACGAGGTGCGCGCGGGCGCGGCGCATACCGACCTGCCCTGCGTCATCAAGCCGGTCATGTCCTCGTCCGGCAAGGGCCAGTCCACGGTGCGCGCCGCGGCCGAGCTGGAAACGGCGTGGAATTATGCCGTCGCCAATATGCGCGGCGACCGGCCGCGGGTGATCGTCGAGGAATTCGTCGATTTCGACTATGAGATCACCCTGCTGACCGTGCGCACCCGCGAGGGCGTCCTCTTCTGCCCGCCGATCGGCCACCGGCAGGAGCGCGGCGACTATCAGGAAAGCTGGCAGCCGATGGCGATGTCCGACGCCGCGCTGGCGCAGGCGCAGGACATGGCGCGCAAGGTGGTCGACGATCTCGGCGGCTACGGCATTTTCGGCGTCGAGTTCTTCGTGAAGGGCGAGGAGGCGATCTTCTCCGAGCTGTCGCCGCGCCCGCACGACACCGGCATGGTGACCCTGATCTCGCAGACCCTCAGCGAGTTCGATCTCCACGCCCGCGCCATTCTCGGCCTGCCGATTCCGGCGATCCGCCTCCACGGCCCTTCCGCCTCGGCGGTGATCCTCGCGGATCGCGAGGCCGACGCCTTCCGCTACGAAGGCGTAGCCGAGGCGCTGGCGCTCGGCGGCGCGGACGAAGTGGACGTGCGGATCTTCGGCAAGCCGGTCACCCGCCCCTACCGGCGCATGGCCGTGGCACTGGCGCGAGCGGGCGACACCGATGCAGCGCGCACGATCGCGGCCGATGCGGCAGCACGGGTGCGGATCGCCTATTCCTGATCGCCGACGGCGATCGTCTCCTCGATATAAGGCGCCGCCTCGGCATAAGGCGGGTCGATCTCGATCCGCACCGGCCGGCGGGTCTCGCGCGCCTTGCCGGAGTCCAGATCTTCCCCGGTGCCGGCGAAGGCATCGTCGATCGCCTTGAGGGCGGCGCGCTCGGCCTCGGCCAGTTCCTCGCGGCTGCCGAAATAGGGCACGCGCGCGGAATAGATGCCTTCACCCTCGCACTCGGCGCCGCACGTCACCGCGCGGGCCATCTCGCTCGCGTCCCAGCCGTAAAGCTCGCCATGGGTCGGCATCCGCCGCGCCAGCGTGCCGGCGGCGGGGTCCGTCGCCACCGGCGGTCGCGGACGGGGTATCGGCGGCGCGCGGTAATAAGCGGGATCGATGCCCTCGACCGCCGCATTGCCGAGGCTGACGCCGGCGAACACGGCGACCAGCAGGCCGCCCCCGAGGCCGGCCAGGACGGAGGGACGCATCATCCATCCCCGAACGGATCGGCGCCGGCCGCGTTCCCTGCGCCCGTTCCCGCTCACGGCAACTCCTTCGCGGCCTCCAGCACCGCCTCGGCATGGCCGGGCACCTTCACCTTGCGCCAGATGCGCGCGACCGTCCCGTCGCGGTCGATCAGGAAGGTCGCCCGCTCGATCCCCATATATTTGCGGCCGTAGAGCGATTTTTCGACCCAGGTGCCGAAGGCTTCGCAGACCGCTCCATCCTCGTCGCTGGCAAGGCGGACCTTGAGGTCATATTTGTCGGTGAACTTGCGGTGCCGGGTCGGGCTGTCCTTCGAGACGCCGAGGATCCACGTCCCCTCCCTCTCGAATTCCCCGGCGAGCGCGCTGAATTCCTGCGCCTCGCGGGTGCAGCCGCTCGTGTCGTCCTTCGGATAGAAATAGAGGACCAGCTTGTGGCCCTTGAAATCGGCGGGGCTGACCGTCTCGCCGTCCATGCCGGCCAGCTTCACGTCCGGCACCAGATCGCCCTCGCGCAACATCTCAATCTCCCTCGCCGCCGGCGACCTCGCGCCACAGCTCGCTTATGGTCTGCCGCGCGCAATCGTGCGCCGCAAGCAGTTCCTGCCAGTCCTCCAGCCCGCAGGCGCGCGCGACCAAGCCGCGCGAGGCGGCGGGCGGCTCGGTCGAATCGGGCGCGACCAGCCGCAGCACGACCAGCATCCGGGTCAGCAGCCGCCACGCGCCGGCGATGTCCTCGGGCATGCGGCCGGCTGCGATCAAGGCGGCGATGGCCTCGGCGCTGTCCGGCACCAGCCCGTCATGGTGGACGAGCTGCACCACCTGCATGGCGAATTCCAGATCGACCAGCCCGCCTTCGCCCAGCTTGATGTCGAACGGCCCCTTCGGCTTCTTGTGCCGCGCGATCTCCAGGCGCATCCGGGCGGCATCGGCGCGGACCGTCGCGGGATCGCGGTCCAGGCCCAGGATGCCGCGAATGCTCCCCGCCAGCGCGGCCTGCTCCTCCGCCGGGCCGTAGACCGGCCGCGCCCGAGTCAGCGCCATATGCTCGAAGGTCCAGGCTTTGGTCCGCTGATAGTCCGCGAAGCTCGCCGCCGAGATGGCGAGCAGCCCGTCCGCGCCGGAGGGCCGCAGCCGCGTGTCCACCTCGTAGAGCGGCCCGGCGGCGGTCGGCACGCTGAGCGCAGCGGTCACGCGCGGCGCGAGGCGGTTGAAATAGTCGGTGGCGCGCAGCGGCTTCGGCCCGTCCGATTCCGCCTCGTGGCTGCCGCTGAACAGGTAGATGAGGTCGAGATCGGAGGCATGGGTGAGCGCGCCGCCGCCGAGCCGGCCGAGCCCCAGGATCATCAGCTCCGCGCCCGGCACCTTCCCGTGCGCCTTCTCGAACTCGGCCGTGGCGGCGTCGGCCAGCACCCGGATCGCCGCCTCGGCCACCCGCGCATAGCCCTGCGCCGCCTCGATCGGGTCGGCCCGCGCCAGCACGATCTGCGCGCCCAATGCGAAGCGCGCCTCGTTGACGCTGCGCCGGACGCGATCGAGGAAGAGCTGGTAATCCTCGTCGGCCCGGTCGGAGCGGGCGAAGCGCGCCGCCAGCTCGTCGACGCCCCGCGGCGGCTCGAAGGCGCTGGCGTCGATCAGGCCGTCGAGCAATTCCGGCCGCCGGGCGAGCTGATCGGCCAGCGCCGGGGCGTGGCTCAGGATCGCGCCGAGATGCTGGGTCAGCGCCGGCCGGGCCTCCAGCAGCCGGTAGAGGTTGATCCCGCTCGGCAGCTTGCCGACCATGTCGTCGAAGCGGTTCATCGCGCGCATCGGATCGGGCGCGTCGGCGAAGGCGTCGATCAGCACCGGCAGCATCGCCTCGAACGCCTCGACGGCGGCGGGCGTGCGCAGCGAGCGCGCCTTGCCCGAGCGCCAGCCCTCGATCCGCGCGCGCGCCGCCGGCGCCTCGGCGAAGCCGGCGTCGGCGAGGCTCGCCTCCAGCGAATCCGGATCGACCGGCAGCCGCCGCTCGCCGCCGCCGCCGAGCCGATCATAGGCGCCGCCGACGCGCTCGACATGCGGCGCGATCAGCGCGAGCAGCGCGTCGCCGTCGTCCACGCCGTGCAGCCGCGCGACATTGTCCAGCGCCCCGGCATCGCGGGGCAGCTCGTGGGTCTGGCGATCGTCGACCATCTGGAGGCGATGCTCGATCGTGCGCAGCAGCGGATAGGCGGCGGCGAGCGCCCCGGAATCCCCGGCCTCCACCCGGCCCGCTTTCGCCAGCGCGGCGAGCGCGGCCAGCGTGTCGGGGGTCCGCAAGGCGGGCTCGCGGCCGCCATGGATGAGCTGGTGGATCTGGACGAAGAACTCGACCTCGCGAATGCCGCCGCGCCCGCGCTTGAGATCATAGCCCGGCCCGAATGTCTGGCCCTGCGCGTAATGATCGCGGATGCGCCGGGTCATCGCCTGGATTTCCCCGATCGCGCCGAAATCCAGGCTGCGCCGCCAGACGAACGGATGGATCGCGTCGAGGAAATAGCGGCCCAGCTCCGGATCGCCCGCCGCCTGCCGGGCGCGGATGAAGGCGGCGCGCTCCCACGGCAAGGCCGAGGATTCGTAATAGCCGATCGCCGCGTCCACCGGCAGCGCGATCGGCGTGACCTCCGGCGAAGGGCGCAGGCGCAGGTCGACCCGGAAGGCGTAGCCGTCGCCGGTGCGCTGCTGGACCATCTCGGTCAGCCGGTTGCCGATCCGGATCGCGGCCTGATCCGGCTCCTCGCGCGGCTTTCGCGGCAAGGCCGCCGGATCATAGAGATAGATGATGTCCACATCGGACGAATAATTGAGCTCGCGCCCGCCCAGCTTGCCCAGCGCGATCACCGCGAAGCCGCGCGGCGCCTCCCCCGGCGTGCGCTCCGCGATCGCCGCCGCCAGCGCCCGCTCGAGCGTGCGGTCGGCCAGATCGGAAAGCGCCGCCGTCACGTCGGCCAGGGTCAGCGCGCCGGCCAGATCGCCGATCCCGAGGGCGAGCGCCAGCGCGCCGCGCGCGCGCCGCAGCGCCGTCATGACGTCGCCTTCCGCCTCCCCTGCCCGCGCCATGGCGATCGCCCCGGCCATGTCGCCGGCCGCGAGCGCGTCCGCCACGGCGGGATGGCTCTCGATCAGGAAGCGCAGGAACGGGGAATGCGCGCGCGCGCGCGCCATCGCGTCGTCGAGCCCGCCCGCCCGGGGCGCGGGGGCATCTGTCGCTTTCATGCAACAGTCGCCGGGCACAGATCATTCACGCGGCGCAACCATTGCAACCAGCCCGCGCAACATACGTTAACTCCCGCGTGGAAAAGGTGAATGCAAAAGATCTGGCCATGACAGGCGACTCCCTCCGGCGCTTCGAGCGGGTGATCCCGCCGGCCGAGCATGCCGGCGTGGGCGCCGCCCTGCGCCGCGCCTTCCACATGAACGGCGAAGCCCGCTCGCTCAAGAATTTTGAGGATTTGCTGGCCAGGCTCAACTGACGCGCACGGCTCACTCGTCCCGCGGCGTCTCCCGGTCCCGGCTGAGATCGTCGACCGCGCCCATGATCGTCTGGAGCGCGGTCTTGTCGCTGGTCGGCGTCTCGCGCCGCGACGGCAGGTCGCTTCCGGCGAGCAGCGCCTCCAGCGCGACGCGGCCGCGCGCCACCCGGCTCTTGATCGTGCCGACCGCGCAGCCACAGATCTCGGCCGCCTCCTCATAGGCGAAGCCGCCGGCGCCGACCAGGATCAGCGCCTCGCGCTGCGGCTGCGGCAAATGGAGCAGCGCGCGCTGCATGTCGCCCAGCTCGATATGCCGGTCCTGGCTGGCCGGCGCGGCGAGCAGCTTGGACGCGGTGATCTCGTCCCACTCGCCCTTGAAGCGGGCGCGCCGCATCTGGCTGAGGAACAGGTTGCGCAGGATGATGAAGGTCCAGGCGCGCATGTTGGTGCCGGCCTGGAAACGCTTGCGCGCCGCCCAGGCCTTGAGCAGCGTCTCCTGCACCAGATCGTCGGCGAGATCGCGATTGCCGGACAGCGAGCGGCCGAAGGCGCGCAGATGCGGGATGACCTGGGTCAGCTGCTGTTTGAACTCGGGGTCCGACAGCGGCACCATTTCCGCGCCGTCGCCCCTGCCGTCCCTGAAACTCGCCGGCTTCGCGCCCGCCATCAATCCGCCCTTATATTGAAGCGACACGGGGCTGGAAACGATGCGCATCGCATCGGTGCCCCACCGTCAGAATAGACTTTATCGCCAGATAAACAACAGGATGAGGAAGATCGCGACGACCAGCGCCAGGCCCCAGCCGAGGACATAGCGCGTCACATGCGGGGTCGATCCCGCGCGCGCGTCCGTCTTGCTGATATGCTGCTGTTCCTCGTCCATGCGAGCACGTCCCTCGGGTTCCATTCGTTACAGGGGGGCAACGCCCGCCGCGCGGGCGGGTTCCCATATTTCGCCGCGCGCCGCGCACATCCCCGCCCCGGGCTTAGCCGCGCATCTCCGGCAGATGGTCGGCCTCGATATGGTCGGAAAAGCGGGTGATCTTGGCGTCGAACTTCAGCTTCACCTTGCCGGTCGCGCCGTGGCGCTGCTTGGCGACGATCAGCTCCGCCATCTGGTAGACGCGGTTCATGTCCTGCTGCCATTGCTGGTGCGCTTCCCAGATCTTGGCGTCGTCGCCCTCGATCGGATGCTTGGGCTCGCGCGCGGCGACATAATATTCCTCGCGATAGACGAAGAGCACGATGTCGGCGTCCTGCTCGATCGAGCCGGACTCGCGCAGGTCCGAGAGCTGCGGACGCTTGTCCTCGCGCTGCTCGACGGCGCGGGAGAGCTGGGAGAGCGCCAGCACCGGCACGTTCAGCTCCTTGGCCAGCGTCTTGAGGCCGCGCGAGATCTCCGAGATTTCCTGCACGCGATTGTCATTGCCGCCGCGCCCCGTGCCCTGGAGGAGCTGGAGATAATCGACGACGACGAGGCCGATGCCGCGCTGCCGCTTCATCCGCCGCGCGCGGGTGCGCAGGGCCGCGATGGTGAGGCCGGGCGTGTCGTCGATATAGAGCGGCAGCGTCTCCAGCT
>CAZTPD010000067.1:0-11610 GCA_964614625.1 uncultured Sphingosinicella sp.
AGGTCAGCGATCCGCCCCACATGGTGGCGATCCACGAGAAGATCTTGATGCCGGTGGGCACCGCGATCACCATCGAGGCCGCCGTGAAATAGAGCTTGGTGTTCATGTCCATCCCGACGGTGAACATGTGGTGCGCCCACACGATGAAGCCGATCACGCCGATCGCGATCAGGGCATAGACCATGCCGAGATAGCCGAAGATCGGCTTGCGGCTGAAGGTGGACACCACCTGGCTCACGATCCCGAAGCCGGGCAGGATCATGATGTAGACCTCGGGATGGCCGAAGAACCAGAACAGGTGCTGGTAGAGCACCGGATCGCCGCCCTGGGACGCCTCGAAGAAGGTGGTGCCGAAATTGCGGTCGGTCAGCAGCATGGTGATCGCCCCGGCCAGCACCGGCAGGGAGAACAGCAGCATGAACGCCGTGACCAGCACCGCCCAGACGAACAGCGGCATCTTGTGCATGCTCATGCCCGGCGCGCGCATGTTGAAGATGGTGGTGATGATGTTGATCGCGCCGAGGATCGAGGACGCGCCGGCGAGGTGGAGCGCGAAGATCATCATGTCCACCGCCGGACCCTGATGGCCGCTCGTTGCGAGCGGCGCATAGAGGGTCCAGCCCGTGCCGGCGCCGTTGCCGACACCGCCCGGCAGAAAAGCCGATCCGGCGAGGAGGATGAAGGCCGGCGGCAGCAGCCAGAAGGAGATGTTGTTCATGCGCGGGAAGGCCATGTCCGGCGCGCCGATCATCAGCGGCACGAACCAGTTGCCGAAGCCGCCCATCATCGCCGGCATCAGGGTGAAGAAGATCATGATGAGGCCGTGGGCGGTGATCAGGACGTTCCAGAAGTGGAGCGCCTCGTCGAAACTCGCCGCGCCCGACCAGGCTTCGAGAAACTGAATGCCGGGCTGGGCGAGCTCGGCGCGCATCAGACCGGAAAGCGCGCCGCCGACGATGCCCGAGCAGATCGCGAAGATCAGATAGAGGGTGCCGATGTCCTTGTGATTGGTGGACATGAACCAGCGGGCGAAGAAGCCCGGCTTGTGGTCGGCATGGTCATGCGCGCCGTGCGCGGCATCGGTGTCGAAGCGGGCGCCGGCGGCGGTCGCATCGGTCATCGACGCACCGCCGGCGAAGAACGCCAATTCACAGCCATTTCGGCCTCCCGGAGATCAGGCCGACGAGTCGCGCGCAATCGCGCCGGACCGCGGTCACGTCGTAGATATATCGTATTACGATATTATTGCAAGCCGGGCGAACGTGCCCGGGGGCTGCCGGCGGCTCAGTCCAGTTGCGACAGCAACGAGATGAGGAGCGGGCGAATCCGCCGCAGCTCGTCGCGATGGGTCAGCGACAGCGACGACATCAGCTCTCGTGCCTTGCCGGTCAGCCGCAGCACGACGACGCGGCGGTCGGCCTCGCTTCGCGCGCGATCGACCAGGCCGAGCGCGCCGAGCCGGTCGGCGAGGCCGGAAACGCTGTGGGGGCGCAGCATGAGCTCCTTCGCCAACTCGCCGATGGCAAGCTCGCCATTTTTCGAGGCCCGGAGCGACACCAGAACCTGATGCTGTTGCGGCGTCAGCCCGGCGGCTTGCACGACCTCTTCGGTGAAATGCGAGAATCCCCTGATCGCCGCGCGGACCGCGGCGAGCGTCCGGAAATCTTCGTCGTTGAGCATACGCGACGGCTTTCCTGTCTCATCCGATGCTTGCGGGCAGCGTCCGGCGTCCTCCATTACCGCAGAGTTCGGCAGGGCGCCAGCGGATGGATCATATCGTGATACGATGCTTCATGTGTTATGCAGGGCGGCGGGAATGCGGTCTGGCCCGGCGGTTCGCCGTCCGCCATTCGACGGAGCACGGGAGATGAGCGCGAGGATAGCGGCGGGCAATATCAGGCTGAAGCGCGCCTATGCGTCGCCCGCCCCGGCGGACGGCGCGCGGATCCTGGTCGATCGGCTTTGGCCGCGCGGGCTGAGCAAGGCGGCGGCCGCCATCGACCAGTGGCTGAAGGAGATCGCGCCGAGCACCGGACTGCGCCAATGGTTCGGTCACGATCCCGCCCGCTGGCGGGAGTTCCGCCGCCGCTATGCCGCCGAGCTGCGCGCGTGCCCCGATGCGCTGCGCGACTTGCGCGAACGGGCGCGGCGGGGACCGATCACCCTCATCTACGCGGCGCGCGACGAGGCGCACAACGACGCCGTCGTGCTCAGGGAGGTTCTGCTCGGCCGGTCGCCGCGATGAAATGCGCGCTTTGTCGGCGCGTCCGTTTCCTGCTCGCTTGATGCCGCCTCGGCCCCGCCGGCACGCTTGCCGAGGCCCGCGCGTCCTGATCTGCCGTCAGGACAGCCGCGTCTGGTCGGTCATCGGCGCCGCATATTCCCTCGCGTCGGGCTCGATCGCGTCGGGCGGGTATCCCGTCTCGCGCTCGATCATGCGCCGGATCGGCGGCGCGTCCGGCCCCTGATGGAGCGCCCTGATGCGCCGCCCGACCGCCGCGTCGTCATGCGTGAACCGCCGGTTGTGGCGGACATATTCGGTCCAGGTCGGGCTGTGATAGCGTTCGATCCAGAGCTGCGGGTCGGACAGGTCGCGCAGCAGCGCCCAGCGTCGCGCGCCGTTCCGCCGCCTGATCCTGCGCCGCTCGGCCATCGCGGTGAGGAAGGCGAGCACGTCCGCCTCCGCGATGCGATATTCGATGGTGACGATCACCGGGCCGGTGCGGCCCCGGACCGGGACGGCGGTGTCCGGCTCGCGGAAGCGCAGCAGGTCGAGGTTCATCTCCTCGGTCTCCGGCAGGCGGAACCAGCGGCCGAGGATCACGCAGCCGAGCTGCACGGCGGCGGCGATCAGCAGGGCCGTCATAAGCCCGGACCGCTCCGTGACATAGCCCCAGAGCCAGGCGCCGCCCGCCATGCCGCCGAACGTCGCCATCTGGTAGAGCGACAGCGCGCGCGCCACGACCCAGCGCGGCGCCGACATCTGCACCGTGGCGTTGAGCAGCGAGACGACCAGCACCCAGCCCATGCCGCACAGCACCATCGCCGCCATGGTGAGGGCGAGCCAGGTGCTGACGGCGGAAACGGCGATGCCCAGCGCCGAACCGGCGAGGGCGCAGCGGACGATCAGCTCGTTCGAATAGGCGATCCGCAGCCGGTGCGACCAGAAGGCGCCGACCACCGCGCCGACCCCGAAGGCGCCGAGCAGCAGGCCGTAAATGGCCGCGCCGCCGCCGATCATGTCGCGCGCGATCAGCGGGAGCAGCGCCGACGCGGCGCTGGCGCCGATGCCGGTCACGAAGCCCCGGACGAGCGTCGAATTGATGTTCGGGCTCATCGAGACGTAGCGGATGCCGGACAGGATCGCGCTGCCCAGCCGCTCGCGCGGCAGGTGGCGCCGCTCGCGCTCGGGCCGCCAGCGCGCGAGCACGGCGATCAGCCCGACATAGCTCGCCGCGTTGACCGTGAAGGCCACGGCGGCGCCGGCGGCGGCGACGATCAGGCCGCCGATCGCGGGGCCGACGCTGCGGGCCAGATTGAAGCTCATGCTGTTGAGCGTGACCGCCGAGGGCACGTCCTCGCGGGGGACCATCGCGCCGACCGAGGCCTGCCAGGCCGGCGCGTTGAGCGCGGCCCCGCAGCCGATCAGGAAGGTGAAGAGCAGCAGCAGCCATGGCGTCACCGCGCCGAGATAGGCGAAGACTGCCAGCACGGTCGACACGACGAGCATGAAGCATTGCGCGGCGATCATCAGCTTGCGCCGGTCATAGGCGTCGGCGAGCGCGCCGGTGACGAGCGCGAGCATGACGATCGGCAGCGTGATCGAGGCCTGCACCAGGGTCACCATCTGCGCCGAGGCGGCGAGCGCGACCATCATCCAGGCGGCGCCCACGCCCTGGATCATGCCGCCGAAGCTGGAGATCAGGGTGGCGATCCACACCGACCGGAAGATGCGATGGCGAAAGGGTGAGAGCGCGGAGGCCGGCGGCGGGGCGGCCGGCTGCGGGTTGGCGCTCACGATCCTGTTCCCGGCATGGGCCTTGCGCTGCCTCGTCTGCGACCGAACCGCCCGCCGGCCCCGGCTGTCCGGGATGACTCCCGAAACATGTTCCTAGGAAATCACACCGCGAATGGGAATGGCCCCGCGCTGGACATTCTTTCTTGCCATTGCGTCTTGCGGCGGGACATTGAGGCCTTAGAGGTGGCCCGACGCGGCGTCCGCCGCCGATGATCCTGGGGAGACCACAACAAGACCATGCCGGCCAATTGGCTCCTGCTCGCGATCGTCGTCCTGCCCTTTCTGGGGAGCCTTTTCGCGGCCTTCCTGCCCGCCACGGCGCGGAACGCCGCGGCCCTGCTCTCCGGCACGATCGCGCTGGCCGGCACCGCGCTGATCGTCTTCCTCTATCCCGCGATCTCCGGCGGGGCGGTGCTCCGGACCGAGATCGAATGGCTGCCGTCGCTCGGCCTCGATCTGATCGTCCGGCTCGACGGGCTTTCCTGGATCTTCGCCTTCCTTGTCCTCGCCATCGGCCTCCTGGTGGTCATCTACGCCCGCTACTACATGTCGCCGGAGGATCCGGTCCCGCGCTTCTTCTCCTTCTTCCTGGCCTTCATGGGCTCGATGCTGGGGGTGGTGCTGTCGGGCAATCTCGTCCAGCTCGCCTTCTTCTGGGAGCTGACCAGCCTCTTCTCCTTCCTGCTGATCGGCTATTGGCATCACAACCAGTCGGCGCGCGACGGCGCCCGCATCTCGCTCATCACCACCGCCGCCGGCGGCATGTGCCTGCTGATCGGCGTCCTGCTGATCGGCAAGATCGTGGGCAGCTACGATCTCGATCTGATCCTGGCTTCGGGCGATCTCATCCGGTCGAGCGATCTCTATCTGCCCGCGCTGATCCTCATCCTGCTCGGCGCCTTCACCAAGAGCGCGCAATTCCCCTTCCACTTCTGGCTGCCGCACGCCATGGCGGCGCCGACCCCGGTCTCGGCCTATCTCCATTCCGCGACGATGGTGAAGGCGGGCATCTTCGTCCTCATCCGCCTGTGGCCGGTGCTGGCCGGGACCGACGCCTGGTATTACATCGTCGCCTCGGCCGGCCTCGCCACCCTGCTGGTCGGCGCCTGGTCCGCGATCTTCCAGCAGGATCTGAAGGGGCTGCTCGCCTATTCGACGATCAGCCATCTCGGCCTCATCACTCTCCTGCTCGGGCTGGGCAGCCCGCTGGGGGCGGTGGCGGCGATCTTCCACACCGTCAATCACGCCACCTTCAAGGCGTCGCTGTTCATGGCCGCCGGGATCATCGACCACGAGACCGGCACGCGCGATCTGCGGCGGCTGAGCGGGCTCTACCGCTTCATGCCGATCACCGCGACGCTGGCGATGGTCGCCGCCGCCGCGATGGCGGGCGTGCCGCTGCTCAACGGTTTCCTGTCGAAGGAGATGTTCCTCGCCGAGGCGCTGGGCGCGCACAGCGGCAGCCTGACCGATCAGCTCCTGCCCTTCTTCGCGACGCTCGCCTCGGCGTTCAGCGTCCTCTATTCGCTGCGCTTCATCCACCAGACCTTCTTCGGCCCGCCGCCCGTGGACCTGCCGCGCGAGCCGCACGAGGCGCCGCGCTGGATGCGCCTGCCGATCGAGATCCTCGTCCTGGCCTGCCTTGTCGTCGGCATCGTCCCCGCCCTGACGATCGGTCCGTTCCTGCACTCGGCGGTGCAGTCGGTCCTGGGCGGCGACACGCCTTATTACAGCCTCGCCATCTGGCACGGGTTCAGCCGGCCGATGCTGATGAGCATCACCGCGCTCGCGCTCGGCGTGGCCGGCTATCTGCTGTTCCGCGACCGGCTGAACCGGATCGAGGGCGCGCCGCTGATCCGCCGGCTCAAGGGGCGCAAGACGTTCGAGCTGGTCCTCTCGATCCTCATCTCGTTCGCGCGGGTGCTCGAAGGCGTGTTCGGGACGCAGCGGCTGCAATCCCAGATGCGGGTGCTCGTCGCGATCGCCGTCCTCGCCGGGCTGCTGCCCTTCCTGCGGCACGGCTACAGCCTGGGCGGGCTGGAGGGCACGGCGGTGGACCCGGGCTTCGCGGTGATCTGGATCATCGGCGGCGCGTGCGCCGTCTGCGCCGCCTGGCAGGCCAAATATCACCGCCTCGCCGCGCTCATCCTGATGGGCGGCGCGGGCCTCGTCAGCTGCATCAGCTTCGTCTGGCTGTCCGCGCCCGATCTGGCGCTCACGCAATTGCTGGTCGAGACGGTCACCACCGTCCTGCTGCTGCTCGGGCTGCGCTGGCTGCCCAAGCGGCTCCAGGAGATCTGGCCCGAAGGCCGCACGCCGCTCAAGGTCAGGCTGCGCCGCGCGACCGATCTCACGATCTCGGCCGCGGCGGGGGTGGGCATCGCCCTCGTCGCCTATGCCGTCATGACCCGGCCGATGCCCGACGGCATCTCGCGCTATTTCGTCGAGCATGCCTATGCCGAAGCCGGCGGCCGCAATGTCGTGAACGTGATCCTGGTCGATTTCCGCAGCTTCGACACGTTCGGCGAGATCACCGTGCTGGCGATCGTCGCGCTCACCGTCTTCTCGCTCCTGCGCCGCTTCCGGCCGGCGGCGGAAAGCGTCGAGACGCCGGAGCAGCAGCGTTTCCAGAACGCCTGGGACGAGGCCCGCGAGGGCCGGAAGGTCGGCGACACGCGGGTCGATTACCTGCTGATCCCGCGCGTCATCATGGAATGGCTGTTCCCCGTCATCATGGTGTTCGCGATCTACCTGCTGCTCCGGGGGCATGACATGCCCGGCGGCGGCTTCGCGGCCGGCGTCGCGATGTCGATCGCGCTGATCCTCCAATATATGGCGACGGGCGCGCGGCAGATCGAGGCGCGGCTGCGGATCCGCCCGCTGCGCTGGGTCGGCATCGGCCTGCTTTGCGCCATGCTCGCGGGCGTGGGCGCCCTGTTGTTCGGCTATCCCTTCCTCACCTCCTATTTCCGCTATGCCGAGCTGCCCGTCTTCGGATCGGTCCCGGTCGCGAGCGCCCTGCTGTTCGACGTGGGCGTCTTCCTGCTCGTCGTCGGCGCCACCGCGCTGATCCTGATCGCGCTGGCGCACCAGTCGATCCGCACGCCGGCCGCGCGCAAGCGTGTCGCGGCGGCGGCCGCCACGGCGGGAGAAGACTGATGGAGATGGTCCTCGCGTTCGGCATCGGCATCCTGACGGGGTCCGGCATCTGGCTGATCCTGCGGCCGCGCACCTTCCAGGTGATCGTCGGGCTCTCGCTGATCTCCTATGCCGTGAACCTCTTCATCTATGCGATGGGGCGGCTGCGGGTCGATGCGACGCCTGTCCTCAGGTCCGGCGGCGCGGTCGATCCCGCGCACTATGCCGATCCGCTGCCCCAGGCGCTGGTGCTGACGGCGATCGTGATCTCCTTCGCGATGACGGCGCTGCTGCTCGTCGTTCTGCTCGCCTCGCGCGGCGTCACCGGGACCGACCATGTCGACGGGGAAGAGCCCGAATGATGGCCGCGTGGATGGATCATCTCATCGTCGCCCCGATCCTGCTGCCGCTGGCGGGCAGCGCGCTGATGCTGCTGTTCGACGAGCGCCGCCGGATATTGAAGAGCGTCATCGCCGCCGCGACGTGCCTGGCGCTGCTCGCCATCGCGCTCCTGCTGCTTCAGGCCACGGCCTCGTCGGGCTTCGCGAACGAGCCGGCGACGCGCGCCTACCTGATCGGGAACTGGCCGGCGCCCTTCGGCATCGTCCTGGTCGTGGACTGGCTGTCGGCGCTGATGCTGGTGCTGACCAGCGTCCTGGGCGTCACCTCCCTGCTCTACGCGTCCGCGCGCTGGGACCGGGCCGGGCCGCGCTTCCACGCCTTGTTCCTGCTTCAGCTCATGGGCCTCAACGGCGCCTTCCTCACCGGCGACCTGTTCAACCTCTTCGTCTTCTTCGAGGTGTTGCTCGCGGCTTCCTACGGGCTGATGCTGCACGGCTCCGGCCCCGCGCGGGTGAAGGCCGGGCTCCATTATGTGTCGATCAACGTCGCGGCATCGCTGCTGTTCCTGATCGGCGCCAGCCTCATCTACGGCGTGACCGGGACGCTCAACATGGCCGATCTCGCCTCGCGCATCCCCGCCGTGGCCGGGACGGACCTCGCGCTCCTGCAAAGCGGCATGGCGGTGCTCGGGATCGCCTTCCTCGTCAAGGCGGGGATGTGGCCGCTCGGCTTCTGGCTGCCGAAAACCTATGCGGCCGCGGCGCCGCCCGTCGCCGCGCTGTTCGCGATCCTGAGCAAGGTGGGCATCTACGCGCTGCTGCGCGTCTATCTCCTGCTGTTCGGCGAGGGCGCGGGGGGCAGCACCAATTTCGGGCAGGAATGGCTGCTGTTCGGCGGCATGGCGACGATCGCGTTCGGGACGATCGGCGTGCTTTCGTCGCGCAGCCTGTCGCGCGTGGCGGGCTATTGCATCATCATCTCGTCGGGCACGCTGCTCGCGACGATCGGCGCCGGCAAGGGCGCCGGGCTGGCCGGCGCGCTCTTCTATCTGGTCAGCTCGACGCTGGCGATCAGCGCCTTCTACCTGCTGATCGAGCTGGTCGAGCGGCAGGAGGCCGGCACGAGCCTGTCGGCGGTGCAGGAGCCCGTCTTCGACGATGAATATACCGGCGCGCCGGAGACCGAGGATGAGGAAGAGGTCGGCACCGTCATTCCCGCGACGATCGCGATCCTGGGCGGCGGCTTCATCTTCTGCTCGCTGCTGCTTGCGGGCCTGCCGCCGCTGTCCGGCTTCATCGCGAAATTCGCGATCATCGACGGCCTGCTCGGCATCGACGAGACGATCGCGGCGACGACCTGGTCGCTCATCGCGCTCATCATCGCCTCCGGCCTGGCGATCCTCATCGCGACGACCCGCGCCGGCATCGATCTGCTGTGGACGCCGAGCGACAAGCCGATGCCGGTCCTGCGGATCGCCGAAGCGGTGCCGGTCGGTATCCTGCTCGCGCTCTGCCTCGGCCTGATGGTCTTCGCCGGGCCGACCATGCGCTACATGGAGCGGGCCGCGCTCTCGCTCGACGACCGGCAGGGCTATACCAGGTCGGTCCTCACCGCGCCCCGCGCCCAGGACAGGGGGGACACGCCGTGACGCGCCTGCTCCCTTATCCGTTCCTGGCGCTGAGCCTGCTCGTCATGTGGCTGCTGCTCAACCAGTCGCTGTCGCCGGGCCATATCGCGCTCGGGGCGGCGGTCGCCGTGATGGCCTCGCGCAGCATGGCCGCGCTGCGGCCGCAGCCGGTGCGGATCCGGTCGGTGCGCCCGATTCCGCGGCTGGCGGGCATCATCCTCTATGACATCATCCGCTCCAACATCGCCGTCGCGCGGATCGTCCTGTCGGGGCGGCAGCGGGGGCAGGTCTCGGGCTTCGTGCGCCTGCCGCTGGACATGCGCAACCGCTACGGCCTCACCGTGCTCGCCCTTGTCATCACCGCGACGCCCGGCACGATCTGGGCGCAGTTCGATCGCGCGAACGGCTCGCTCCTCGTCCACGTCCTCGACCTGATCGACGAGGAGGAGTGGATCAGCCTCATCAAGGGCCGGTACGAGCGCCTGCTGATGGAAATCTTCGAATGACGATGTTGCTGCTCGCCTGGGCGATCACCGCCGCGCAGATCATGCTGGGTCTGGCGATGGCGTGCGCCGTCAGCCGCATCCTGCTCGGGCCGCGCGCGCAGGACCGGGTGCTCGGCTTCGACACCTTCTACGTGAACGCGATGCTGATGCTGCTGACGTTCGGGGTGCAGACCGGCCGGACGATCTATTTCGAAGCCGCGCTGACCATCGCGCTGCTCGGCTTCGTCGGCACGGTGGCGCTGGCGAAGTTCCTCATGCGTGGCGAGGTGATCGAATGATCCAGGCGCCCGATCTGCCTCCCTGGGCCGCCCTGCTCGTTGCCCTGCTGATCCTGAGCGGGGCCGCGATCACGCTGATCGGCTCCTTCGGCCTGCTCCGGCTGAAGAGCTTCTATGACCGGGTCCACGCGCCGACGCTCGGCACGACCCTGGGGGCCGGCTTCATCCTCCTCGGGTCCATGCTCTGCTTTTCGGTCCTCCAGTCGCGCCCGCTGGTGCACGAGGTGCTGATCAGCATCTTCGTGACCGTGACGACGCCGGTGACGCTGATGCTGCTGGCGCGCGCCGCGCTCTACCGGGACCGCACGGAGGGGAATGAGGGGGTGCCGCCGATGGACGAGGCGGATCCCTGAGGCCCGGCCGCCGAAGGCCGTTCAGCGCAGGCGCCCGGCGTGCCAGCGCAGATGGCTCTCCATGAAGGTCGAGATGAAATAATAGCTGTGGTCGTAGCCCTGGCGCAGGTTGAGCGTCAGCGCGATGCCCGCCTCCGCGCAGGCCGCCTCCAGCAGCTCCGGGCGCAGTTGCTCGACCAGGAACGCGTCCGCCTCGCCCTGATCGACCAGGATCTCGGGCACCCGCGCCCCGTCCTCGATCAGCGCGACCGCGTCATGGGCGCGCCAGGCGGCGCGGTCGTCGCCCAGATAGCCGCCCAGCGCCTTCTCGCCCCACGGCACCTGCCTCGGCGCGACGATCGGCGCGAAGGCGGAGACGGAGCGGTAGCGGCCCGGATGGCGCAGCGCGAGGGTGAGCGCGCCATGCCCGCCCATCGAATGGCCGGTGATCGCCTGCCGCCCCATGTCCGCCGGAAAGGTCTCGGCGATCAGGGCGGGCAGCTCCTCCGTCACGTAGCTATACATCCGATAATGCCGGTCGAACGGCGCCTGCGTCGCATCGACGTAGAAGCCGGCGCCCAGCCCGAAATCATAGGCGCCGTCGGGATCGTCCGGCACGCCCTCGCCGCGCGGGCTGGTGTCCGGCGCGACGAAGATCAGGCCCAACTCGGCGCAGGCGCGGCGATATTCGCCCTTCTCGGTCACGTTGGCGTGCGTGCAGGTGAGGCCGGAGAGATACCAGACGACCGGGCATTTCGTGCCGTCGTCCGCCTGTGGCGGCACGAAGACGGAGAAGGTCATGTCGCTGCCGGTCGCGGCGCTGTGGTGGCGGACGACATGCTGGGTGCCGCCGTGGCTGCGGTTTACGGAGAGGGTGTCGAGGGTCATCGGGCTCCCTTGGGCGGACGCCGGCGGGAGCCCGCGCCGTCTGCTAGAATACGAAGATGTAGAGCAGGATGATGATCGGGATCGGGATGCCGATCAACCACAGCAATATGCCTTTCATGAACGTCCCTCCTTCGCGCGCGCCGATCCGGCGGCGTTACGGGGGAACAACAAGCGCGCCGCTTTCTCGTTCCTAGCTTTCCAGAAAACGCCGAATCCAGCCGCCGACGCGCGCATTGTCGTTGGGCGCGTCGAGCGAGGCGATGGCGGCATCGACATCGGGCAGGCGGTCGCGGCGGGAGTCGAGCAGCGCCCGGGTATAGTCCGCCGACAGCTCCGGGTGGAACTGGAAGGACAAAGCGGGCCGGTCCCGCCAGGCGAGCCCGGCATAAGGCGTGAAGACCGAGGAGGCGATCACCTCCGTGCCGGGCGGCTGGAGGACGACCTGGTCCTGATGCGAGGCGGGGACGGAGACCATCGCCGC
>CAZTPD010000068.1:0-11578 GCA_964614625.1 uncultured Sphingosinicella sp.
CGCAGGAATGCCGCGCCGACATCGCCGAGGAGATGACCGCGCGCGAGATCGCCGAAGCGCAGCGCCAGGCCCGCGCCTGGCTTGCCGACTTCGCGGCCGACCGGCGCGCCGCCTGATCCTCAGCCCTTCCTGAAGGGCGTCATCTCGTCCAGCGCCGCGATCTCGCGCGCCACCGCCGCGCGCTCCGCGGCCAGATAGTCCGCCACCGCGCGCCGGAAGCCGGGATGGGCGATGTAGTGGGCCGACCATGTGGGCACCGGCCGATAGCCGCGCGCCAGCTTGTGCCCGCCCTGCGCGCCCGCCTCGACCCGCTCGAGGCCGTGCGCGATCGCGAAATCGATCGCCCGATAATAGCACAGCTCGAAATGGAGGTGCGGCACCTCCTCGACGCAGCCCCAGTAGCGGCCGTAGAGCGCTTGCGTGCCGATCAGGTTGAGCGCGCCGGCGATCGGCCGCCCGTCCCTGAGCGCGAGGATCAGCAGCACCTTGTCCGCCAGCGTCTCGCCGAGCCGCGAGAAGAAGGGCCGGGTGAGATAGGGCCGGCCCCATTTGCGCGCGCCGGTGTCCTGATAGAAGGCCCAGAAGGCGTCCCAATGCGCCTCGGTGATCCCGGCGCCGGTCAGGTGGACGATCTCCAGCCCCGCGACCGCCGCCGCGCGCTCCTTGCGGATCGCCTTGCGCTTGCGCGAGGCGAGCGTGGCGAGGAAATCGTCGAACGTGGCGAAACCCTCGTTCAGCCAGTGGAACTGGCTGTCGCTCCGGACCAGCCAGCCGGCCGCCTCGAACAGCGGCACCTCGTCCGGGTGGATGAAGGTGGCGTGGGCCGAGGACAGGCCGTGCGCCGCGACGATCCGCTCCGCCGCGCCGATCAGCGCGGGGCCGAGCGCCGGCGCGCGGGTCAGCAGCCGTCGGCCCGGCACCGGCGTGAACGGCACCGCGATCTGGAGCTTGGGATAATAGGCCCCGCCGGCGCGCTGGAAGGCGTCGGCCCAGGCGTGGTCGAAGACATATTCGCCCTGGCTGTGGCTCTTCACATAAGCCGGCATCACCGCGTCCGGCCGCCCGTCCGGCCCGTCGATCGCCACCGGCACCGGCTGCCAGCCGGTTTCGGCGGTCGCGCTGCCCGACTCCTCCAGCGCGGCGAGGAAGGCGTGACTCAGGAAGGGGTCGTCCGTCCCGGCGCAGCGGTCCCAGTCCCCGGCGGAAAAGCTCGCCACGCCCGGCGCGATCCGGGCGACGACCGCGTCGCCGCTCATGGCGCGTCTTCGTAGATGACCTGATCGGCATGCGCCGCCGCCGTCGCGCGCTGGGCCTCGGTGCGGACCGTCCAGGTGCCGATCTTCAGGCCCCCGGCGCGGGCGGCATCGGCGAAGCGCGAAGGCAGGTCGCGAATGTCATAGGCGAGGAAATCGGCGCGCGACCAGGCCAGAGACAGGCGTCGGCGGAGCCGCTTGCGCGCGGGCTGCCCGTCCTCGGTCACGACCAGCCCGCGCGGCACATCCGGCGCATGGCGCGCGAACCAGCCGGGGATCAAGGGATTGAACGACATCACCGCCACCGGCCCGACATAGGCATCGAGCGCGGCTTTCACAGCCCGGCACAGCGGTCCGACCCGCCGACCCGGCGATTTCACCTCGATCAGCAGCGGCGCGCGCCCGTCGATCAGCGCCAGGATTTCGGGAAGGGCGGGGATCGGCTCGTCGGTGCCGGTCAGGACATGCGCGCGGATTTCGGCGGCGTCCATGTCGGCCAGCCGTCCGGGCGCGCGCGCCAGCCGGGCGAGGTCGTAATCGTGGAAGACGATCGCTTCGCCGTCGGCGCTCGCCTGCACGTCCAGCTCGATGCCGTGACCGGCGTCGATCGCGGCGCGGAAGGCGGCGCGGCTGTTCTCGACGATGCCGCGGCCGTGCCGGCCGCGATGCGCGAAGGGCTTCGCGAAAAGCGCGTCGAGCCGGGGGTCCGCCCTATCCGGCCTTGACCGCGACGACCGCATCGATCTCGACCGCGGCGTTGAGCGGCAGCACCGGCACGCCGACCGCGCTGCGGACATGGCGGCCCGCGTCGCCGAACACCTGCTCCATCAATTCGGACGCGCCGTTCGCCACCTTGGGCTGATCGGTGAAATCGGCGGCGCTGCTGATGAACACGCCGAGCCGCACGATCCGCTCGACCCGGTCGAGCGAGCCGAGCGCCTTCCTGATCTGCGCGAGGATCATGACGCCGCAGGCGCGCGCCGCCTCCTGGCCATGCTCCAGATCCTGATCCTCGCCGAGCCGGCCGGTGATGACCTTGCCGTCGCCGTCGAACGGCAGCTGGCCGGACAAATAGAGCAGGCCGCCGGTCTCCACGGCGGGCACATAGGCGGCGACGGGGGCGGCGGGCTCGGGCAGCGTGATGCCGAGCTCGGCGAGGCGGGCGGAGATGCTGTCGGTCATGGATCGTGGCTAAGCATCCCCCGGCGCGCCGGGTCAAGCCTTGGCGGTGGTCAGCCGCTCCAGCACCCAGGGCAGCGCCTCGTCCCACAGGTCGATCCGGGCATGGGCATGTTCGGCCGGCGGGGTGCGGGCGGCGTGGCGCGGATCGGCGATCATGTGCAGCCGCCAGACGTCCGGCGCGTGCCGGGCCACCGATTCGTGATGCGGGCCGAGATCGTCGACGAACACGGTCGCGCCCGCGCCCGTCTCCTCGATCAGCTTGCGGGCCGGGCGGCCCTTGCCGCCCTGGTTGCAGATCACGCGGTGGCGGATGCCGAAGGCGTCGAGCTGGGCGATGCGGCCGGCATGGTGCGCGTCGCCGATATTGGTGAGGATGACGATGTCGGCCACTTCGCCGATCGTGCCCAGCGCCTCGGCCGCGCCGGCGACCAGGCTCTGGCGGTGCATCTCGCCCTCGAAGAACAGGTTGAGCAGCGGCCAGACCCGGTCCTCGGCGACGAGGCCGCCGTCCCGATGGCGCAGCGCGGCCGCGAAGCCCGGCGCGTCGAAATCGAAGCGGATGGCGTGCGCCTCGTCCAGCCATTCGGCGAAGTGCGGCAGGAAATGGAGCAGCACGTCGTCGCAGTCGCTGATCAGCAAGGGGCGCTTCATGCCTCCAGCCTCCGCCGCGCCGCCGGCACGTCCATAGGCTCGGCGCCGATCGCGGCGGCGCAGGCGACGAGGTCGGGCTCGTGCGCCTCCAGGAAGCGCAGCACGGCGGCCAGCGTCGTTCGCTCGCCGAGGCCGGCGCGCAGGCCGTCCGGCGTCAGGCCGGTGAGCGCGAGGAAGCGTTCCGCCCGCGCATCGTCGGCCAGGGTCCAGCCGAGCGCGCCCAGCGCCAGCGCCTCGTCTTCATTTGTTTGTTTACCGCTCATCGCCTAGGAATGGCCCGTGGGACAAAAAATCCTGGTTGTCGAGGACAACGAGCTCAACCTGAAGCTGTTCTGCGACCTGCTGCGCGCCCACGGCTATGCGGCCGAGCCGGTGCGCGACGGCCGCGAGGCGATCGCGCGGGCGCGGGACTTCGCGCCGGACCTCGTCGTCATGGACATCCAGATGCCGCATGTCAGCGGGCTCGAGCTGATCCAGCAGATGAAGATGGACGGCGAGCTGATGACCACGCCGATCATGGCGGTGACGGCCTATGCCGCCAAGGGCGACGAGGAGCGCATCCGCGACGCCGGGGCGGAGGGCTATGTCTCCAAGCCCATTTCGGTGCTGAAGTTCGTCGAGGCGGTGCGCGAGCTGCTCGCGGGCGCGGCCGACAAAGAAAATGCCGCCCCCGGGCCGGATGCCGGGAGCGGCGGAGCGCAGACGGGCGAAACCGCTTAAACCGTCATGCTGAACCCTTCGACGGGCTCAGGACAGGCTTGTTTCAGCATCCATCGCCGAGCCGCGCAGCGGGCGGAGACCTGGACCCTGAAACAAGTTCAGGGTGACGGGATCACATGCCGATCCTTCAGATCGCTATTTGATCTTGGCTTCCTTGAACTCGACATGCTTGCGCGCAATCGGATCGTACTTCCGGAAGGTCATCTTCTCGGTGATGTTGCGCGGATTCTTCTTGGTCACGTAGAAGAAGCCCGTGTCGGCGGAGCTGACGAGCTTGATCTTGACCGTGGTCGGCTTGGCCATGACAGCCTCTCTCAAAAAATCGGTGGCGAAAAAAAGAAAGCGGCGCCAGCGCCGCCCTCGTTTCCGGGTCGCCTGTGACGTTCGCGAGCGATTCTGTCAAGCGCGGAGCGGCTTAACGCGCTGGTAACCATAAGCGCGCATGGTGGCCCGGTGCCAAAGGCGGGAGCCGCGAACATGCACTGGGAACGCGATGGAATGACGGTGGTCCGTTCGGAGCTGTACGATCGGCTCGACAGCTTGCAGGCCGCGGCGCGCAGGATGAACGTGCGCGATTTCGTCCAGCATATCGCCTCGGTCCGGACGATGGCGGCGGCCTACGGCATGGTCCCGGTCGTCTGCCTCGCCGACGCGCTGGAGCGCGCGGTGCGGGCCAATCCGCGCGGCTGCCCGGCCGACATCTATTTCGATCGGCTGCGCGACGCGGTCGGCTGCGGCCCGACCGGATCGGCGGCGGCGAGCGAGAAGATGCTCGCCTCGATCTCGGTGCGCCTCAGCGCCTGAGGGCGCGCGATGGAAGCCCTCGTCACCACCTTCGTCGCCGCCTTCCTGTCCGGCTGGGGCGACAAGACCCAGCTCATCGTCGCCCTGCTCGCCGCGCGCAGCGGCCGGCCCGGGCTCGTGCTGGCGGGATTGCTCGCGGCGGCGCTGGCGAGCAACCTGATCGCCTCGTTCGCCGGCGTGATGATTGGCGCCACCCTCCCGCCGCGCGCCGCTTCGCTGATGGTCGCGCTGGCGCTGCTGCTCGGCGGGCTCGGCGCGTTCGTGCCGCGCGCCGCGCCGTCCCTGGGCTCGATGAAGCTGCCGCTCCTCCTGGTCGCCGCCATCCTGTGCCTCGCCGCCGAGACCGGCAGTCGCGGCCAGCTCTTCACCTTCGCGCTCGCCGCCCGCTACGATTCGGTGTGGCTGGCGATGGCGGGCGCGAGCGCGGGCCTCTTCGCCGCGGCCGTCCCGGCCGCATTGCTCGGCGACCGGCTGGGCAAGGCCGTCCCGCTGCGCGCCATCCGTTTCATCGTCGCCGGGTTGTTCCTCGTCATCGGCTTCGTCGTGGCGATGCAGGCGCTGCGTCTCGCCTGACCCTCATCAAGCCCGTCGATCACCGCCATCGATATTTGTCGCCGGGACGGACCCGGCCGGGTTATGGTTCGTTGCGCCTGCGATCCCTATATGGACCATGAACCATTGATGAGGAGGCAAACATGTCCGACACCGCTGCCAAGCTGAACACGCCGACCGATCTTCCGAGCAACGCCACGAAATCGGTCGCCGACGCGCTGAACGGCATCCTCGCCGACAGCTATGCGATCTACCTGAAGACGAAGAACTTCCACTGGCACGTCTCCGGTCCGCATTTCCGCGACTATCACCTGCTGCTCGACGAGCAGGCCGCCGACATCCTCGCCACCACGGACGAGATCGCCGAGCGGGTGCGCAAGACCGGCAATACCACCCTGCGCTCGATCGGCGACATCGCGCGGCACCAGAGCGTGAAGGACAACGACAAGGACTTCGTGTCCGCCAAGGACATGCTCGCCGAGCTGCGCGAGGACAATCTGGCGCTGGTCGAATCGCTGCGCGAGGCGAAGGACATCGTCGACGAGGCGAAGGACAATGCCACGTCCGGCGTGCTCGACGACTGGACCGACCGCGCCGAGAAGCGCGCCTGGTTCCTGTTCGAGGCGAGCCGGAGCTGAGCGGCTGGCCCCCGTGACGGCGCGCCGGGGCGTTTGCCCGGCGCGCGCGGGAGCCTGAAACGAAAAAGGCCGGCGCGACGGCCGGCCTTTCCGTTCCGCCCGAGCGGAGGATTACTGGACCGGGGCCAGATTCACCGCCGCGGTCTTGCCGCGCCGATCGACCTCCAGCTCGAATTCGAGCCGGTCGCCCTCGTTCAGCGAGATCATGCCGGCGCGCTCGACCGCCGAGATGTGGACGAAGGCATCGGGCTGCCCATCGTCGCGGGTGATGAAGCCGAAGCCCTTGGCGGCGTTGAAGAACTTGACCGTTCCGGACGCCTTCTCGCCGGTCAGCTGGCGCTGCGGGCCGCGATCGCGCGGGGCCGCGTCCTCGACCGGCAGCGGATCGCCCTCGATCTTGAGATCGGTCGCCGACACGCGGCCGCCGCGATCCACCAGGGTGAATTCGAGCGGCTGGCCCTCGGCGAGGCCGGTGAGGCCCGCCTGCTCGACGGCCGAGATGTGGACGAAGACGTCCTCGCCGCCATCGTCGCGAACGATGAAGCCGAAGCCCTTGTGGCCGTTGAAGAACTTCACGACGCCCTTGGCCTCGCCGACGACCTGCGGGGGCATGCCGCCACCGCCGCGCGGCCCGCCGAAGCCACCACCGCCGCCGCCGCGCGGGCCGCCGAAGCCGCCACCACCGCCGCCGCGATAGCCGCCGCCACCGCCGCCGAATCGGTCACCACCGCCGCCGAACCTGTCGCCGCCGCCGCCGAAGCCGCCTCTGTCGAATCCGCCGCCGAAATCGTCACCGCCGCCGATATTGTCGCGCTTGTCTCTGCCGCGCCCACCGCGCTCGCCGCGGCGCCCTCTGTCGAAACTCATTTGATTCAAGTACTTTCCAGCGCCCAATCCCCTGTCAGGGCCACCGCGCCGGGCATACGCGCAAAGGCCACCGCGCCGGAAAACGGCACGACGGCGAATCTTATAGCGGAAAAAAGCCAGTCGGGCGAGGGGTTTTGCCGTCGATCTTCGCGCCCTTCCCGCAGGGCGATCGCGGCCCGCGCGGCTTCGGGCCGGCGGATTCGCCAAGACAGGCCATTGAGCGTCCGGCCGCTTGGCCCTATCTCGGGCGCCATGACCGTCCATTTCCACGAGGAAGACCTGCCGGCCGACGTGCTCGGCCCCGGCCCGCTCGCCGTCGACACCGAGACGATGGGGTTGCAGGTCGGCCGCGACCGCCTGTGCCTGGTGCAGATCTCCGACGGCGGCGACGAGCATCTCGTCCGCTTCGCGCCGGGCAGCGACTATGCGGCGCCGAACCTCAAGGCGGTCCTCGCCGATCCCGCCCGCCTGAAGCTCTATCATTTCGCCCGATTCGACCTCGCCTCGATCCAGGCCTGGCTCGGCATCGTGGCGGCGCCGGTCTATTGCACCAAGATCGCGTCGCGGCTGGTGCGCACCTATACCGACCGGCACGGCCTCAAGGATCTGGTCCGCGAAGTGCTCGGCCAGGAGATCTCCAAGCAGCAGCAGAGCTCCGACTGGGGCGCGCCCGAGCTGAGCGACGCGCAGAAGGAATATGCCGCGTCCGACGTGCGCTATCTTCACGCGCTGAAGGAGAGGCTCGACGTCCGGCTGGCGCGCGAGCACCGCGCCGCGCTCGCTCAGGCCTGCTTCGATTTCCTGCCCCACCGCGCCGCGCTCGACATCGCCGGCTGGGCGGAACAGGACATCTTCGCCCATGTCTGATTCGCCCGCGTCCGAGCGGCCCCATGTCTGAGCTGGCCGATCGCGAGCGGCTGGCCCGGCGCGGCTGGGCGGCGCCGGGCGGCAGCCACGATCGCGTCGTCCAGGCGATGAAGATCGGCCTGCCGGCGCTGATCGGCGTCGTGCTCGCCTTCCTCGCCTTCGCGCCGCTGGAGGACAAGCAGGAGGTCAGCTTCCTGCTCGACAAGAACAAGGTCGATCAGGCCGAGGACCGGATGCGGGTCCAGTCCGCGCAATATCGCGGCGTGGACGATCAGGGCCGCCCGTTCGTGATCGTCGCGCGCGACGCGTTGCAGCGCAGCGCGACCGACGCCGTCCAGATCAGCGGCATGCAGGCCCGGATGGCGCTGGCCGACGGGCCGGCCGACCTGCGCGCCGACCGCGCCCGCTTCGATGTCGCCCGGGACCGGGTCGATGTCCTCGGTCCGATCCTGCTGACCGCCGCCGACGGCTACCGGATGGAGACGCGCGACGTGACGGTGGACCTGCGCACGCGCCGGCTTGTCAGCGACGCGCCGGTCGAGGGGCGCATGCCGCTCGGCACCTTCTCGGGCGGGCGGCTCGAGGCCGATCTCGGCGAGCGCCGCGTCGTGCTGACCGGCCGGCCCCGGCTCCACATCGTGCAGGGGGCGATGCAATGAGCGTGGCGCGCTGGCTCGCCGCCTCCGGCGTCGCGGCGGCGACGGCCCTGGCGCTGGCCGCCGCCCAGCCGGCGGCCGGGCAAGGCGGGGCGTCGGCGCTGAAGGGGCACGACACCAACCAGCCGGTCGATGTCGCGGCGGACCGGATCGAGGTGCTCGACCGCGCCGACCGCGCGATCTTCTCCGGCAATGTCGATGTGCGGCAGGGCTCGCTGCGCCTCGCCGCGCCGCGCCTCACCGTCGCCTACGCCAATACGGGGGGTATCGACATCCAGCGGCTGGAGGCGAGCGGCGGCGTCACCTTGACCAGTCCGTCCGAGACGGCGCGCAGCCAGTTCGCGATCTACGATCTCGACCGGCGGCTGGTGACGATGATCGGCGGCGTGACGCTGACGCGCGGCGAATCCAACGTGCGCGGCGGGCGGCTCGTGCTCGATCTCAGCACCGGCCGCGCGGTGATGGACGGCGGCACCGCCGGCGCGCCGGGCCAGGCGCGCGGCGGGCGCGTCACCGGGCGCTTCACCGTCCCGCAGCGCCCGCAGGGCGATTGACCCGTCGAACCCCTCGAATCGCCGCCATGCAAGACTCTTGCCGGTTGAGGCTTTCCGCCCGAACGCCTAACTAGGCTGCGCACAGGTGGAAACGCGCATGAACGAGACCCTGCCGATCGAGCGACCCGACGCGGAAGCGGCGATCGGCGAGCTGTCGCACGGGCTGTCGGTCGTCTCGATCGCCAAGTCCTACGATAAGAAGGCGGTGCTGACCGACGTGTCGCTGGGCGTCGATCGCGGCGAGGTGCTCGGCCTGCTCGGGCCGAACGGCGCCGGCAAGACGACCTGCTTCTATTCGATCATGGGGCTGGTGAAGCCCGACAGCGGCCGCATCCTGCTCGACGGCGCCGACATCACCGGCCTGCCCATGTACCGCCGCGCGATCCTCGGCCTCGGCTATCTGCCGCAGGAGACCTCGATCTTCCGGGGGCTCACCGTCAGCCAGAACATCATGGCGGTGCTGGAAGTCTCCGAGCCCGACAAGGCGGCGCGCCAGGCCCGGCTGGAGCAGCTCCTCGCCGAATTCCATATCGAGCGGCTGCGCGAGGCCCCGGCCATGGCGCTGTCGGGCGGCGAGCGGCGGCGCTGCGAGATCGCCCGGGCGCTGGCCGCCAATCCCTCGATCATGCTGCTCGACGAGCCCTTCGCCGGCATCGATCCGATCTCGATCCAGGACATTCGCGACCTCATCGTCGAACTGAAGGCGCGCGGCATCGGCGTGCTCATCACCGACCACAATGTCCGCGAGACGCTGGAGATCGTCGACCGCGCCTGCATCATCTATGGCGGCCAGGTGCTCTTCGCCGGCAGCCCCGCCGATCTCGTCGCCGACGAGAATGTGCGGCGCCTCTATCTCGGGGAGAGCTTCGAGCTGTAGTCATGGCTTTGGGGCCGCGCCTCGATCTTCGGCAGTCGCAGTCGCTGGTGATGACGCCGCAGCTCCAGCAGGCGATCCGTCTGCTGGCGCTGTCGAACCTCGAGATCGAGACCTTCATCGCCGAGGAGATCGAGAAGAATCCTTTGCTCGAAGTGGGCGGCGGCGAGGGCGACGGGCCGGACCGGCCGGAGCCCGCCCCGGAGGCCGAGTTCGAAGGCGGCGACGAGTATGAAGGCGAGCCCCTGCCCGAGATCGACGCCGGCGGCGGGGATGCCGCGCTCGACATCGACACCAACAGCGAGGATTTCCATCAGGACGGCCCGGCCGACGCGCTGGGCGGCCTCGACGGCGGCCTGGGGCTGGGGAGCGGCGGCGGCCTCTCCGGCGCGGGCGGGATGCCGGAGGACGGGCCGGATTTCGACAGCTTCGCGAGCGAGAGCCGGTCGCTGCACGACCATCTGCTCGCCCAGGCCGGCGAAGTCCTGTCCGGCGCCGATCTCGTCATCGCCCAGCGCATCGTCGAGCAGATCGAGGAGACCGGCTATTTCACCGGCAACCTGCTCGACATCTCGCAGCGGATCGCGGTCGCGCTGCATGAGGTGGAGCGGGTGCTGGCCGTCCTCCAGACCTTCGATCCGGCGGGCGTCGGCGCGCGCGACCTCGCCGAATGCCTCGCCCTCCAGGCGAAGGACGCGAACCGCTACGATCCGGCGATGGCGCGGCTGATCGCCAATCTCGATTATCTGGCGAAGGGCAATATCGCGGCATTGAAGCGCATTTGCGGCGTCGACGACGAGGACATGGCGGACATGATCCGCGAGCTGCGCGCCTACGATCCCAAGCCCGGCTGCCGTTTCATGGCGTCCGACCGGATCGACGCGATCGTGCCCGATCTGTTCGTCGCCCGGCGCGCCGCCGGCTGGGCGGTGGAGCTGAACGGCGCCACCCTGCCCCGGCTGCTGGTCAACCGGACCTATTATCAGGAATTGTCGAGCGGGCCGCAGGACAAGCAGTCGAAAGCCTGGCTCAGCGAATGCCTGCAAAGCGCCAACTGGCTGATGAAGGCGCTGGACCAGCGCGCGCGCACGATCATGAAGGTCGCTTCGGAGATCGTGACGCGGCAGGAAGGCTTCTTCCGCCACGGCGTCGCGCATCTGAAGCCGCTCACCCTGCGCGCGGTGGCGGAGGCGATCGGGATGCACGAATCGACGGTGAGCCGCGTCACCTCGAACAAATATCTGTCCTGCGAGCGCGGCCTCTACGAGCTCAAATATTTCTTCACCTCCGGCATCCAGTCGGCCGACGGCGGCGAGGCGGCCTCGTCGGAGGCGGTGAAGAGCCGGATCAAGGCGCTGATCGCCGCCGAGGAGCCGACCAACATCCTCTCCGACGACCAGCTCGTCGAGATGCTGAAAGGCGAGGGCTTCGACATCGCGCGGCGCACCGTCGCCAAATATCGCGAGGCGATCGGGCTGGGCTCCTCGGTCCAGCGCCGCCGCCAGAAGGCGATCGGCCGGGCGGCCTGACGGCGCTTTGCGCGCATCGGCGATGGTGCGGCGCAACGAAAAGCTTGGCAGGCCCCGCGCGTCTATGCTTTAGGACCGGCGCGATGAACATTCACGAATATCAGGCCAAGGAGCTCCTGGCCAAGTTCGGCGTCCCCGTTCCGGCGGGCCATGCCGCGATGAGCGTCGATGAAGCGGTGGCCGCCGCCGGCAAATTGCCGGGGCCGCTCTACGTCGTGAAGGCGCAGATCCATGCCGGCGGGCGCGGCAAGGGCAAGTTCAGGGAGCTCGGCCCCGACGCCAAGGGCGGCGTGCGGCTGGCGAAGTCGGTCGCCGACGTCGTCGCCAACGTCAACGAGATGCTCGGCAACACGCTGGTCACCAAGCAGACCGGCGAGGCCGGCAAGCAGGTCAACCGCCTCTATATCGAGGACGGCGCCGACATCGACCGC
>CAZTPD010000069.1:0-11452 GCA_964614625.1 uncultured Sphingosinicella sp.
CGATCCAGCATGTGGCCCGCGTGTCGAAGCCGGGCCGCCGCGTCTATTCGGGCTCGCAGGAGCTGCCGCGCGTGCGCAACGGCCTCGGCATCACCATCGTCTCGACGCCCCGGGGCGTTCTGTCGGACGCCGAGGCGCGGACGCAGAATGTCGGCGGCGAAGTGCTCGCGGAGGTGTTCTGATGTCCCGTATCGGCAAGCGGCCGGTGGAGCTTCCGTCCGGCGTGACGGCGACCACCGAAGGCCGGACGCTCTCGGTCAAGGGGCCGAAGGGCACGCTCGCGCTCCAGATGCGCGACGAGATCAGCTATGACCTCGGCGACGGCGCGATCAGCGTCCAGCCGGCCAACGACTCGAAGCAGGCGCGGGCCTTCTGGGGCATGCAGCGCACCCTGGTGCAGAACCTCGTCACCGGCGTGACCGAGGGCTTCACCAAGGTGCTCGAGATCACCGGCGTGGGTTATCGCGCGGCGGCGCAGGGCAAGAATCTGCGCCTCCAGCTCGGCTTCAGCCACGACGTCAACATCGCGGTGCCGGAAGGCCTGGAGGTGAAGACGCCGGACCCCACCACGGTCGAGATCAGCGGCATCGATCGCCAGAAGGTCGGGCAGCTCGCCGCCGAGATCCGCCGCTGGCGCAAGCCGGAGCCCTACAAGGGCAAGGGCATCAAGTATCGCGGCGAATATGTCTTCCGCAAGGAAGGGAAGAAGAAGTAAGCCATGGCGAAGATCAACTCATTCGATAAGCGGCGCCAGCGCGTCCGCACGTCGCTCCGCCGCCGCGCGGGGGACCGCGCCCGTCTCAGCGTCCATCGCTCGGGCCGGCACATCTACGCGCAGGTCATCGTCGACGGCGAAGGGCGCACCGTCGCCTCCGCCTCCACGCTGGAGAAGGACGCCCGGGCCAAGACCGGCGCGACCGTCGCCGGCGCGCAGGAGGTGGGCAAGCGGATCGCCGAGCGCGCCAAGGCCGCCGGCATCACCCGGGTCGTCTTCGATCGCGGCGGCTTCCTGTTTCACGGCCGCGTCAAGGCGCTGGCCGATGCCGCCCGCGAAGGCGGATTGGAGTTCTAGAGATGGCTGACGAAAACACCCAGACCCCCGAAGCCCAGGCGGCGCCCCCCGAGGCGGCCCCGGCGCCGGTTCAGGCTCCGGCCGAGGGCGGCGATCGTCCCGAGGGTCGCGGCCCGCGCGGTCCGCGCGGCGGCCGTGGCCGTGGCGGCGGCGATCGTGGCGGTCGCGGCGGCCGTCGTGACGACAACCGCCGCGGCGGCCGTGGCGGCGACGATGACGGCGGCGAGGAGCTGATCGAGAAGCTCGTCCACATCAACCGCGTCTCCAAGACGGTGAAGGGCGGCAAGCGTTTCGGCTTCGCGGCGCTCGTGGTGGTCGGCGACGGCAAGGGCCGCGCGGGCTTCGGCCACGGCAAGGCCCGCGAAGTGCCGGAGGCGATCTCCAAGGCGACCGCGGCGGCCAAGAAGGCGATGGTCCGCGTGCCGCTGCGCGAGGGCCGCACCCTGCACCATGACGGCCTCGGCCATTTCGGCGCCGGGCGCGTCTATGTCCGCTCGGCCCCGGCCGGCACCGGCATCATCGCCGGCGGCCCCATGCGTGCGGTCTTCGAGAGCCTGGGCGTCGCTGACGTGGTGACCAAGTCGATCGGCACGTCGAACCCCTACAACATGATCCGCGCGACCTTCGAGGCGCTCGGCGAGCAGACCTCGCCCAAGAGCGTCGCGCAGCGCCGGGGCAAGAAGATCGCCGACCTGATGGCGCGCCGCGAGGGCCTCACGGCCGCCGAGGCGGATGCCCAGGCCGAAGCGGTCGCGGAGTAAGCGTCATGGCGAAAGTGAAGATCACCCAGACGGGCTCCCCGATCCGCCGCACGGCCGATCAGCGCAAGACGCTGATCGGGCTGGGGCTGAACAAGATGCACAAGACGGTCGAGCTGGAGGACACCCCCGAGGTGCGCGGCATGATCCGGGCGGTGCGGCATATGGTGAGCGTGGCGGAGTAATCCGCCACCTCGTCATTCCAGCGAAAGCTGGAATCTCCTTGCCTTTTCCGAGGCGGGGGAAAGAGAAATGAGATCCCAGCTTTCGCTGGGATGACGTTCAGGGGTTGCTCTGAACAGGCGCGACAAAAGCGAAAGCGAGTGCAAGACATGAAACTGAACGACATCCGCGACAATCAGGGCGCCCGCAAGGCGCGCACCCGCGTCGGCCGGGGCATCGGCTCCGGCAAGGGCAAGACCGGCGGGCGCGGCCAGAAGGGCCAGAAGAGCCGCTCGGGCGTCTCGATCTGGGGCTTCGAGGGCGGCCAGATGCCGCTGCACATGCGGTTGCCGAAGCGCGGCTTCAACAATGTCTTCGCCAAGGATTATGCCGAGGTGAACCTGGGCGCGATCCAGAAGCTGGTCGACGCCAAGAAGCTCGACGCCAAGGCCGTGATCGATCATGACGCGCTGAAGGCGGCGGGCGTGGCGCGCGGCGGCAAGGACGGCGTGCGCATCCTCGGCAAGGGCGAATTGACCGCGAAGCTGTCGTTCAAGGTCGCCGGCGTGTCGAAGGGCGCGCGCGAGGCGATCGAGAAGGCCGGCGGCAGCGTCGAGGTCATCGAGATCGTGCCGGCCGCCGAAAAGGCCGCCGCCAAGAAGGGCAAGAGCGAGCGCCGGGCCAAGAAGGCACAGGCCTGATCCTTCGCCGCGCGCGGTAAAGGCTGACAAGCCCGAACCGGACACTATATGGAGCGGCGGGGGGCTGAACGGTCCGCCGCCGCTTTCATTTTTCAAGGCAAGAACGACTCATGGCATCCAGCGCCGACCAGATGGTCGCCAATCTCAATCTGGCGAACTTCGCCAAGGCGACCGAGCTCAAGAAGAGGCTGTGGTTCACGCTCGGCGCGCTCGTCGTCTTTCGCCTCCTGAGCTTCGTGCCGCTGCCCGGCATCGATCCGCGCTCGCTGGCGGCCCTGTTCGACACGACGCGCGGCGGCGTGCTCGATTTCTTCAACATGTTCTCGGGCGGCAGCCTGGAGCGGATGAGCCTGATCGCGCTGGGCGTGATGCCCTACATCACCGCCTCGATCGTCATGCAGCTCGCCAGCTCGATGTCGCCGACGCTCGCGGCCCTCAAGAAGGAGGGCGAGAGCGGGCGCAAGAAGATCAACCAATATACCCGCTACGGCACCGTCGTGCTGTGCACGATCCAGGGCTATTTCATGGCCGTGGCGCTGGAAAGCTGGGGCGCGGGCACCGGCCAGTCGGCGGTGATCGATCCGGGCATGCTGTTCCGCGTCACCGTGGTGATCAGCCTGGTCGGCGGCTCGATGTTCCTGATGTGGCTGGGCGAGCAGATCACCAGCCGGGGCGTCGGCAACGGCATCTCGCTCATCATCATGGCCGGCATCGTCGCCCAGCTCCCCACCGCGCTCGCCCAGCTTTTCGAAGGCGGCCGCACCGGCAGCCTCGATCCGTTCGTCATCTTCGTCATCATGGCGCTGGCGCTCGCGCTGGTGCTGTTCATCTGCTTCATGGAGCGCGCCCAGCGCCGGGTGCTGATCCAGTATCCCAAGCGCCAGAGCGCGCGCGGCCAGATCCAGCAGGAGCGGTCGCACCTGCCGCTCAAGGTCAACAGCGCGAACGTGATCCCGCCGATCTTCGCGTCCTCGATCCTGCTGATGCCGCTCACCATCGCGCAGTTCGCCGGACAGCAGCAGACCGCCGATTCGCTGTGGGGCGAGTTCGTGATCCGCATCACCACCGCGCTCCAGCACGGCGCGCCGCTCTACATGTTCCTCTACGGCGCGCTGATCGTCTTCTTCTGCTTCTTCTACACCGCCGTCGTCTTCAATCCGGAGGAGACGGCCGAGAATCTGAAGAAGAATGGCGGCTTCATCCCCGGCATCCGCCCGGGCAAGCGCACCCAGGAATATCTCGATTACGTGCTCACCCGGATCACGGTGGTCGGCGCGGCCTATCTGACGCTGACCTGCCTCATCCCGGAATATCTGATCGCCCGGGCGGGCATCCCCTTCTATCTGGGCGGCACCAGCCTCATCATCGTCGTCAACGTGACGATGGACACGGTGACGCAGATCCAGAGCCACCTCCTCGCCCACCAATATGGCGATCTCATCAAGAAGGCGAAGCTGAAGGGCGGCGGGCCGCGGCGCATCTAGCGTTCGCGATCCGACGCAAGATTTGCGCGCGCGGGGGCGCGGGCGCGAGCAACGGGGACGTGCGATGACGGCGATGAACATCATCCTCCTTGGCCCGCCGGGCGCGGGCAAGGGCACCCAGGCGGACCGGCTGGTGGACAATCGCGCGATGGTCCAGCTGTCCACCGGCGACATGCTGCGCGCGGCGGTGAAGGCCGGGACGCCCGTGGGCCTCAAGGCGAAGGCGGTGATGGAGGCGGGCGAACTGGTCTCCGACGACATCGTCTCTGCGCTGATCGACGACGAGCTGGCCGGGATGGGTCCGGACACGGGCGCGATCTTCGACGGCTATCCGCGCACCGCCGCCCAGGCCGAATCGCTCGACGCGATCCTCGCCCGGCACGGCCGCGCGCTCGATCATGTGATCGAGCTGGAGGTGGACGAGGACGCGCTGGTCGATCGCATCACCGGCCGCTTCACCTGCGCGGAGTGCGGCGAGGGCTATCACGACCGCTACAAGCGCCCGGCGGCGGAGGGCACCTGCGACGAATGCGGCGGCCACGAATTCAAGCGCCGGCCCGACGACAATGAGGAGACGGTGCGCACCCGCATGGCCGAATATCGCGCCAAGACCGCCCCGATCCTGCCGCTCTACGAAGCGCGCGGCCTGGTCGCGCGCGTCGACGGCATGGCCGGCATCGCCGAAGTCGGCGCGGCGGTGGACGCCATCCTGGACGGTTAGCGAGGCACCAGGATTGGCACTGCGCCGCTGATGGATGCGCGGCGGTTGATGCTCGTCAGAACAAGCACGACATCGTCGAGGGCGAAGCTCACGAGCGCGCCGTCGATTTCGATGAAACGCGGCCAGCTCCGATGCTCTGTCCGACCGTCCGCGTCCAGGCGATGCAGGCCGTTATGGCCTGCCGCGACGAGCGCTCCGTCGATCGCGGCCAGCCCGAAGAAAGCCACGGATCCGTAGCGGCCGGCTGCGGCGCTGGCGATACTGTCCGGGTCCGCTTCGTCGACGGCATCCAGGGCGGCGTGGAGTTGCTCGATCCCGTCGGGACAGATCGCGGCGATCCGGCCGTGCGGCGCGAAATGGATAAGCCCTATCGCGGCCGCTATGCATTCCGGCCGCCAGGGCAGGTTGGCGATGCCATGCACCGGATCGCAATTCGTGTTGAGCGGCCCGTCGCAAAGATCGCCTGTCGTATTGCGCGCGATCACGTCGATCCGCCCCGTGCGCCGGTCGATACGCCGCATGCCGCCGCCCCATTCGCCGGAATTCAGTCCGACAAAGACGGCGTCGGGGGTTGGATGAACCGCGGTTGTGAGGAAACGACCTTCTTCTGGCCATGACAGGGGTAAAGGGGGCGCGTCTGAAGACAGATCCAGCAGCCTCTGGTTGGTCAGCAGCAGCAGCGAGCCGGGCGCGCATGCCAGGGCGGTCGCTGTGTCGCCGGCGCGTTCGATCGTCTGCTCACGGTGCCACCGGCTTCCGTCCCAACGATGCAGCCGCCAAAGCGCATCTTCATCCGATCCACCGGTGAGGGCTAGGACCGTTCCGTCATGTCGGCAGATGTCGCGGATCGGCCCGTCCAGATCGTGGCGCGCGCGCATCCGTTCCCCTTCGGCGAGACTGGTGAGGGAGCCGTTGTCGGCCAGCAGGAAGAGCCGACCCATGGAGAATATGGCGCGTTGGATCATATGGTCCGGATTCGGTCCGCGCCCGTTTTCCGACGCTTCGGCGACCAGGCGCGCGCGCAGCGCTGCAGCGGTTTCCGGCTCGGCCGGCAGGGTGATGCTTTCGGGGTCGATCGCGGCCCGTTCGAAACGACGCAGGCTCCATTCGCCGAACTGCAGGGGCGCGCCGTCCTCAAGCGGTCGCAGCATCGCTCGCTCGATCTCCGCGAAGACCGGAAAGCCGCTTTCCAATATCGCCCCGACTCGTTGGGCGCGATAAGCCGCGCGGACCATCGGCGATAGCCCGGCCAGCAGCGGATCGTCGCTGATCACCAGAACGGGTTTCTCTTCGACGGGCTCCTCATCGCGGAAATTGTCCTGCGGGGCGGGCAGGAAATAGGCTCGCCCCGCTCGCCCCGCGATTTCCATCACGCCTCTCTGTTCGAGGATGAATCCACCCGGGGCGGCGGGCGTCGCTTCGGTCGCTCTTTCTCGGACAAGTGCTTCGAGGTCGTCCAAGCGGGTCACGATCGGCCCGGTCAGCCTTTCCTCGACGATGAAGGCTTCGTTTCCCTTCACGAGCAAGCGGCGGCCCGGCATCAGCTCGATGCTCATGTCGCCATTGTCGGCGGTCGTCATCGTGATCGGCGGGGACATCCTGACGGCGAAAGTGGCGCGCACCCCCGCCGAAGCGATGACCGGCATCGCCACGAGAATCAGCATGATGAGCGATCGCAGCATTGGAACCTCCGCCCGGCGATCATGACAGGATCGGGCCGGAAGCGCATCCCGCTTCGATCCTGCCTTGCTGCCTGATCTTAGTCCGGTCTCGCCAACCCGAACCCCTCGAACGTGAAATCGTATCGCTCCCGCGAAGGCAGCGCCGCGAAGGCGGTCATCCGGCCCGCCTCATGGCGCAGCAGCCATGTCTGCACGATCCTCGGCGCGCGCGCGGCGAAGCCCGCCGGATCGAGCAAGGCGACATTGGCGCGGCCTTCGGGGTCGCGCGCCGAGGCGTAGCGGATCGCCTGCGCCTCGATCGCCCGCGCCCGCCCCGCGAGGGCCTGGCAGGCCGCATAGTCGTCTGGATCGGTCCACGCCGCGCGCCGCGCGTCGAACGGCGCTTCGGTGAGGTCGATCAGCCGCGCGGTCCGCACCGGCACGGTGAAGGCGCTGTGCTCGACGACATTGGTCGGCGGCGCGAAGCCCGGCGAGCGCGAGAAGAAGAGCAGCCGCCAGTAGGCGGTCTCCGCCACCGCCGTCGCGACATACTCCGATGCGTAGAAGATGCCGGGCCGCTCGCCCGCCCGGCGGAAGCGCGAGGCTTTCCTGTGGCCGTAGCGGAAGGGCGTCGCGAGCAGATAGTGCAGGCCGCGCGCGGCGGGCGGCAGGACCGGCTTCGCCTCCTCGACGAGCTGCTCGAGCAGCGCCTGGTCCGCCGCATCCGCCGCGAGCCGGTTGGTGGAGATCCGGTGCTGCGCCTCGACCATGCGCCAGACGGTCGCGCGGTAGCTCCGGAAATCCTCGGGGGCGGGGCGGTCAGACCCGCGCGCGATGGTCGTCGACATAGTCCGCCACGTCGCTGAGGCCCCGCACCGTCCGGATCAGGTCGATCGGCCGGCCGTCCAGGTCGAGATTGACGGTCCCGAGCCACGAGATCGAGGCCGCGTCGTCGCTCCCCATCAGCGCGTCGAGGCTGCGGAACAGGCGCACCAGATACTGGCCCAGCTCGAACGCCTTGCTCGATCCGTCGAGCCGGAAGCCGCCGGAGCGGAGCCGCGACGCCGTCGCCGGCGACAGGCCGAGAACGGCGCCGAGCTGCGCGTTGGTCAGCTTCCAGCAGTCCGCCACCCGCGCGACGGCTTCGGACAGCACCCGGCCGCGGTCCGGATCGCGATGGAGCTGCGTCGCCAATTCCATTCTCCTGAACGAATACTATCTATATCATTCATAGGAACGATAGTGTCATTTTGCAAGGCGACCACTTGAACGCTCACTCAAATCATGCTGTTCTGCCCGCCTGACGGGAGGAGGAGGATGAAGTATGCGCCCCGCGATCCTGTGCGCCGCTTTGGTCCTGGCCGCCGCGCCCGCCGGGGCCGAGGTCCGGTCCGTCACCGCCGCCGGCTTCGAGGTGGAAAGCCGCGTCACCGTGTCCGTCCCGCCCGCCGAGGCTTATGCGGCGCTCGCGCGGATCGACCGGTGGTGGCCGGACGGGCACAGCTGGTCGGGCGATGCGGCGAACATGAGCCTGGAGCCGCGCGCCGGCGGCTGCTTCTGCGAGGCGCTGCCCGACGAGGGCGGCTCGGTCGAGCATGGCCGGGTGGTCTTCGCCCGGCCCGGCGCCATGCTGCGCCTGCGCGGCGCGCTCGGTCCGCTACAGGGCGAGGCGGTAACCGGCACGCTCACCTGGACGCTGGCACCGGCCGAGGGCGGCGGCACCGAGATCGTGATGTCCTATATCGTCGGCGGCTATATTCGCGGCCCCGGCGCGGCGGGCTTCGCGCCGATCGTGGACCGGGTGATGGCCCAGCAGCTCGACGGGCTGCGCGCCTATCTGTCTCCCTGAGCGGCAACGCTTGGAATCGCCGAAAAAGTGCTATGTTCGCGCGCCGCGCGACTCCGAAAGCGTCGCGCTTGATCAGGGGGAGACGGGTATGAGCAGGGGCGATAGCGAGCATGTCGATTTTCACGGCTTCATGGAGGGCGTGAAGCGGCGCAATCCGGGCCAGCCCGAATTCGTCCAGGCGGTCCAGGAAGTGGCCGAGGACATTTTCGAGTTCATGGACCAGAAGGAGGACTATCACCGCTGGCAGATCCTGCGCCGCATCGCCGAGCCCGACCGGATCGTCTCCTTCCGCGTCTGCTGGGAGGACGACAATCACTGCATCCGCGTCCAGCGCGGCTATCGCGTCCAGAACAACAACGCGATCGGCCCCTACAAGGGCGGGCTGCGCTTCCACCCCAGCGTGAACGAGAGCATCCTCAAGTTCCTGGCCTTCGAGCAGACCTTCAAGAACGCGCTCACCGGCCTGCCCATGGGCGGCGGCAAGGGCGGCTCCAACTTCAATCCCAAGGGCAAGAGCGACGGCGAGATCATGCGCTTCTGCCAGAGCTTCATGACCGAGCTCTACCGCCATATCGGCGCGGACGTGGACGTTCCGGCGGGCGACATCGGCGTCGGCGGGCGCGAGATCGGCTACATGTTCGGCCAGTACAAGCGCATCACGGGCCAGTTCACCGGCGTGCTGACCGGCAAGGGCATGGAATATGGCGGCTCGCTGATCCGCCCGGAGGCGACCGGCTACGGCGCGGTCTATTTCCTGGAGAATATGCTCAAGACGAAGGGCCGCGACCTGACCGGCCTTCGTGCCGTCATCTCCGGCTCCGGCAATGTCGCCACCCACGCGGCGGAGAAGATCAACCAGTTGGGCGGCAAGGTGCTCACCCTGTCCGACAGCCAGGGCTTCGTCCACGATCCGGACGGCATCACCCAGGAGAAGATCGACTGGGTGAAGGCGCACAAGACCCGCCGGCGCGGCCGGATCAGCGACTATGCCGAGGAATATAAAGGCGCGACCTTCCACGAGGGCAAGACGCCCTGGGGCGTCGAATGCGACGTCGCGCTGCCCTGCGCCACCCAGAACGAGCTGCTCGGCGAGGACGCGCGCACTCTGGTCAGGAACGGCTGCATCGGCGTCAGCGAGGGCGCCAACATGCCGACCGACCTGGAGGGCGTCCACGTCTTCAAGGAGGCGAAGATCCTCTACGCCCCCGGCAAGGCGTCGAACGCCGGCGGCGTCGCCGTCTCGGGCCTGGAGATGAGCCAGAACAGCGCGCGCATCTCCTGGAAGGAATCCGAGCTCCAGCAGCTCCTCAAGGACATCATGGAAGGCATCCACACCCGCTGCCTGGAACATGGCGACCGCGGCGGCGGCTATACCGATTACGTGAAGGGCGCCAACATCGCCGGCTTCAAGAAGGTCGCCGACGCGATGCTGGCGTTCGG
This sequence comes from uncultured Sphingosinicella sp., assembly GCA_964614625.1. GTDB lineage: Bacteria > Pseudomonadota > Alphaproteobacteria > Sphingomonadales > Sphingomonadaceae > Allosphingosinicella. The sequence goes on from CAZTPD010000069.1 coordinate 9,849, forward strand.
GGTCGTTTGAAGCAGACGGGCCAAGAGGCCCCTCCACCATGCTCCGCATGGTCCCCCTCCCCTGCAAATGCAGGGGAGGACAGCGAGCGCCCCTTCCTTTCCTCCCCCGGATTTCCGGGGGAGGGGGACCAGCCGCAGGCTGGTGGAGGGGGTTTCTTCTATTGAACGCCTTCCATGAATAGCACCGCCCGCGCCCGCGAACTCCGCCGGACCATGTCGCCCGCCGAACGGCGACTATGGGCGGTCCTGCGATCTCGCCCCGGCGGCTTCAAATTCCGCAAACAGCACCCATGCGATCCCTACACGCTCGATTTCTTCTGCCATGCCGCCGCGCTGGCGGTCGAGGTTGATGGCGCCGGCCACGACATGGGCGACAATCCGGCGCGTGACGTGCGGCGTGATCGATGGATCGCCGCGCGCGGTGTGAAAACGCTGCGCTTCCTGGCGACGGACGTTCGCGATCATCTCGAAGCGGTGGTGGCGCAAATTGTCGAAGAGTGCGCTGCGCGCTCCCCCTCCACCGGCTCCGCCGGTCCCCCTCCCCCGGAAAACCGGGGGAGGAAATAGAGCCCATCTTTCCTCCCCTGCATTTGCAGGGGAGGGGGACCGCCCGAAGGGTGGTGGAGGGGCTTCTTTGAGGCTTCCGTAGGCCTACCCCCGCCGCCCCTTCACCCTCGCTCCCTTCCGAAACGGCTTGGCCTGATGCCGCGCGGGCGGTGGCCCGCCGCGCCGGTTCGCCCGCGCCGCCTCGCGCGGTGATCCCTGCACCGGCTCGATCCGGATATCGCCTTCGCCATCCGCATCCCGGCCCGCCGTGCGCCTCAAGGCCGCCGCGAATTTCCCCGCCGCCTCGCGCCGCACCTCGAACATCGTCTCGTTCGCCGCGATCCGGATCGCGCCGATCTCGCTCTTGGTGATGTGCCCGCGCCGGCACAGCAAAGGCAGCAGCCAGCGCGGATCGGCATTGTGCCGCCGCCCGACATCCATCCGGAACCAGATCGTGTCCTCGAACCCCGGACGCGGCCCCTCGGAGCGCGGCGGCCGGGCGCTGGCGTCGGACAATTCCTCCGCCGCCGGCAGCCGGGCGCGATGGGTGCGGACCAAAGCGGCGGCGATCTCCTCCGGCGATCTCTCCTCGAGCAGCCGCGCGGCCAGCTCGCGATCCTCCGCCTCGATCTCGACCGGGGCGAGCAAGGCCGCCAGCATCCGCTCGCGGTCGGCCCGCGCGATGTCGGCCGGGGTCGGCGGCGCGATCCACTGCGTCTCGATCCGCGCGCCGCGCATCACCTGTTCGACCCGCCGCCGGCGCGGATAGGGGACGACCAGCACGGCGATGCCCTTCTTGCCCGCCCGCCCGGTGCGCCCCGAGCGGTGCTGGAGCGTCTCGGCATCGCGCGGCAGCTCGACATGGACCACCAATGAGAGCTTCGGCAGGTCGATGCCCCGCGCCGCCACGTCGGTCGCGACCAGGATGCGCGCGCGCCCGTCGCGCAGCGCCTGCAACGCATGGTTGCGCTCGCTCTGGCTGTGCTCGCCGGACAGCGCCACCGCGTTGAAGCCGCGCTCGGTCAGGCTGGAATGGAGCCGCCGCACATTGTCCCGCG
>CAZTPD010000070.1:0-11132 GCA_964614625.1 uncultured Sphingosinicella sp.
AAATACCTCAGAAACTCAGGATACGGTGCAGCCTGATGTCATCATGCTCTAGATCCGGGGCTGTCGAAGCCCTGCACTTCTTTGCAGCCCGGGGCCGATCGACATTCACGCATTCCTCCCTCCCCCTTGATGGGGGAGGGCCGGGGTGGGGGTGAACGTCAATGAAGGGCTGGCCCTTTCCGGAGACTCCACCCCACCCCAACCCCTCCCCATCAAGGGGAGGGGATTCGACTGGTTCAGCCCGAACGGAGGAGGGTTGGGAGCTGAAACGCCTCACTCCCCCTGGAGCCGCTGGAGAATCGTCATCGCCTGCTCCGCGCCGGACTGGGGGACGGTCTCGCCCGCGCGGTCGGTGATCGCCGTCCAGTTCGCGGCGACCGCCTCGGGCGTCGCCTCGTCGAGCGCCACGCCGCGGGTCAGCGTCACATAGGCCGCCTGCATGACGCCCGCGCCGGCGCCGAGGATGGCGCCCGTCGGCGCGTCCTCGCTGACCAGGAACAGGGCGGCCGGCGCGACCAGCTCGGGCCTGAACCGCTCCAGCAGCTCGGGCGGGAAGATATCCTCGGTCATCCGGGTCGCGGCGGTGGGCGCGATCGTGTTGACCTTCACATCATATTTGGCGCACTCCAGCGCGAGCGTCCTGGCGAAGCCGGCGAGGCCCAGCTTCGCCGCGCCGTAATTGGCCTGGCCGAAATTGCCGTAGAGGCCGGTGGACGAGGAGGTCATCAGGATGCGGCCATAGGCCTGCTCGCGCATCGTGTCCCACACCGCCTTGGTGCAATTGGCCGAACCGTTCAGATGCACGTCGACGACGAAGCGGAAATCTTCCGGCGACATCTTGGCGAAGCTCTTGTCGCGCAGGACGCCGGCATTGTTGATCAGGATATGGACGCCGCCCCAGGCTTCCTTCGCCTGCGCGACCATCTCCTCCATCTGGGCGAAATCGGTCACGCTGCCGCCGTTCGCCATGGCGGTGCCGCCCGCCGCCTCGATCTCCGCGACGACCTTCAGCGCCGCGTCGCTCCGGCCGGTGCCGTCGCGCGTGCCGCCGAGATCGTTGACGACGACCTTCGCGCCGCGCTTCGCCAATTCCAGCGCATAAGCGCGGCCCAGGCCGCCGCCGGCACCCGTGACGATGGCGACGCGCCCTTCGAACGAGATGGTCATGCTGTCGGTATCCCCCACTTCGTACTTCGGATCGAAGCGCGGAGTAGGGGATTATGACCTCGGCGAAAAGTCCGTGCGCCTAGCGCGGCGCGCGCACGCCGCGTTCATAGGTCTGGGTGCAGCGGTCCGTGACCTCGCGCGTGCAGGGCGGCATCTCGCCCTGGGCCGGCTGCGGCGTGAACACCTGCCGGTCCGGATTGAGCACGACCTCGGCGCCCTGCGGCACGGTGAACGGCTCATTGGCGCCGGTGGGCGCGGTCGCGGTCTCGGAGACAACCGGAATGCCGCGCGCGTCGCGCTCCGGCCTCTGCTCGGCGGCCGGGGCGGGCGTGGCCGGCGCCGTCGCGGCATCCGGCGCGGGTTCGGGCTGATCGGCGGTCTGGGCGAAGGCGGCGGTGCTCATGGCGAGCGCGGCCGCGCACAACAGGATTTTCACGTCTGTCCTCCTCGTGCGTGGGAATGGATGGAGGATCAAACGTCGCGGGAGCGGTTTTTCTCCCTCGCTCAGCCGACGCCTTCGCTGTCGAGCGCGTAGCCGGCGGAGCGGACGGTGCGGATGATGTCGGCGCGCGCGCCCGCGTTGACCGCCTTGCGCAGCCGTCGGATGTGGACGTCCACCGTGCGCAGCTCGATGTCGCTGTCATGGCCCCACACGGCGTCGAGCAGCCGCTCGCGCGAGAAGACATGGCCCGGATGCTCCAGGAAATGCTTGAGCAGCCGGAACTCGGTGGGGCCGAGCTGCACCGGCTCGCCGCCGCGCTTCACCTTGTGGCCGGCCAGGTCCATCTCGATGTCGGCATAGGACAGTTGCTCGCCGGCCAGAGCGGGGCGGACGCGCCGCAGCACCGCGCCGACGCGCGCGATCAACTCGCGCGGGGAGAAGGGCTTGGTGACATAATCGTCGGCGCCGGTCTCCAGCCCGCGAATCCGGTCCGCCTCCTCGGCGCGCGCGGTGAGCATGATGATCGGCACGTTCGCCGTCTCGGGGATGCGGCGCAGCCGCCGGCAGACCTCGATGCCGGACACGCCCTCGATCATCCAGTCGAGGATCACGACGTCCGGCGCGGCCTCGCGCGCGAGCAGCAGCGCCTCGTCGCCGTCGGCGGTTGCCTCCAGCTCGAACTCCTCGCGCCGGAAGTGGAAGCTCAGCAGCTCGACCAGCGCCTGGTCGTCCTCGACCAGCAGCACGCGCGGCCTGTTCGATACGTTAGTCAACGAGGTCTCCCGCGCCGATCTCCGTCGTGTCGGCGCCCTTGGCGCGGTCGGCGAGATGCTCGCCGGTGGCGGCGAAATAGACCATCTCGGCGACATTGGTGGCGTGATCGCCGATCCGCTCCAGATTCTTGGCGGCGAACAGCAGGTGCGTCGCCGGCGTGATGTTGTGCGGATTTTCCATCATGTGGGTGAGCAGCGCGCGGAAGATCGAATTGTAGAAATCGTCCACCGCCGCGTCGCGCTCGTGCACCGCCGAGGCCTTCGCCGCGTCGCGCGCCGCGAAGGCGTCGAGCGCGTTGTGGACCATCTCTCCCGCGATCCGCGCCATCTCCGGCAGCAGCGAGAGGGGACGGATCTTGCTGTCCTCGATGCTCGCCACGCGCTTGGCGATGTTCTTGGCATAATCGCCGATCCGCTCGACCACGCCGGCGATCTTCAGCGCCGCGACGACCTCGCGCAGGTCGTCGGCCATCGGCGCGCGCAGCGCCATGATCTGCACGGCGCGCCGCTCGATCTCGGTTTCGAGCGCGTCGATCTTCTTGTCGCGCGCGACGACGGCGGCGGCGCCCTCGGCGTCGCGGCGGATCAGCGCCTCCATCGAATCGCGGATCGCGGCCTCGGCGAGCCCGCCCATCTCGCACACGGTGGCGCGCAGCTGGTCGAGCTCCTCGTCGAACGCTTTGACGGTATGGCCGGTATTCGCCATCTCAGTTTCCTTGCTTTCGCATGATGGCCGGAAAACCGGTTCCCACTTTTCCTATCATGCTTGGTGTCCTCAACCGTAACGGCCGGTGATGTAGTCCTTGGTCCGCGTCTCGCGCGGATTGGTGAAGATCTCGGAGGTCTCGCCATATTCGACGAGGGTGCCGAGGTGGAAGAAGGCGGTGCGCTGCGAGACGCGCGCGGCCTGCTGCATGTTGTGGGTGACGATCACGATCGCGTAGCGGCCGCGCAATTCGTGGATCAGCTCCTCGATCTTCGCGGTCGCGATCGGGTCGAGCGCCGAGCAGGGCTCGTCCATCAGGATCACCTCGGGATCGACCGCGATGGCGCGGGCGATGCACAGCCGCTGCTGCTGGCCGCCGGAGAGAGCGGTGCCGCTCTCGGTCAGGCGGTCCTTCACCTCGTCCCACAGGCCGGCGCGCTTCAGCGAGCGTTCGACGATCGTGTCCAGCTCGGCCTTGCCGGCGGCGAGGCCGTGGATGCGCGGGCCGTAGGCGACATTCTCGTAGATCGACTTGGGGAAGGGGTTGGGCTTCTGGAACACCATGCCGACCCGGGCGCGCAATTGCACCACGTCCATCGAGCGATCGTAGATGTCCTCGCCGTCGAGCCGGATGTCGCCCTCGGTCCGCGCGCTGGCGACCGTGTCGTTCATCCGGTTGAGGGTGCGCAGGAAGGTCGATTTGCCGCAGCCCGACGGGCCGATGAACGCCGTCACGTTCTCGCGATAGACGTCGATCGACACGTCGTTGATCGCCTGCTTCTCGCCATAGAAGACGTTGACGCCCCGCGCCGTCATCTTGGGCGCGCTTTCCGTGGCCGTCACTTCGGCGGCGGCGATGTCTTTGAGGTCTGTCATGGGTTTCACCAGCGCCGTTCGAACTTGTTGCGAAGATAGATGGCCAGCCCGTTCATCGCGAGCAGGAAGACCAAAAGGACGATGATCGCCGCGCTCGTCTTCTCGACGAAGCCGCGGCTGACCTCGTCCGACCACAGGAAGATCTGCACCGGCAGCGCGGTTGCCGGATCGGTGATGCCGCCCGGCGGCGCGGCGATGAAGGCGCGCATGCCGATCATCAGCAGCGGCGCGGTCTCGCCCAGCGCGCGGGCCATGCCGATGATCGTGCCGGTGAGGATGCCGGGCAGGGCCAGCGGCAGGACATGGTGGAAGACGACCTGCACCCGGCTCGCGCCGATGCCCAGCGCCGCGTCGCGGATCGAGGGCGGCACCGCCTTGATCGCGTTGCGCCCGGCGATGACGATGACCGGCATGGTCATCAGCGCCAGCGTCAGGCCGCCGACGATCGGCGCCGAGCGGGGCAGGTGCATGACGTTGAGGAACACGGCGAGGCCGAGCAGGCCGAAGATGATCGAGGGCACCGCCGCGAGATTGTTGATCGAGACCTCGATCATGTCCGTCCAGCGGTTGCGCGGCGCATATTCCTCCAGATAGACGGCCGAGAGCACGCCGATCGGGAAGGCGATCAGCAGCGTGACGATCATGGTCAGCAGCGATCCCTTGAACGCGCCCCAGATGCCGACCAGGGTCGGATCGGTGGAATCGGCCCCGGTCAGGAAGGACCAGTTGAGGCCGGTGCGCGCCTGCCCGTTGTCGGCGAGGCGTTGGTAGATCTGCTCCGCTTCCTGCGTGCCGCGTCCCTTGGCGGCGATGTCGATCGCGGTGGCGGCGGGCAGCCACAGGGTCGCCTGCCCGGCGAGGATCGAAGGATCGTCGCGCACCGCGTCGCGCAGCCTGAGGCGCGCGCCGTTCGAGAAGAGCGCCGCGCCGCCCGCGCCATATTGCGCCTCGGCGGCGGCCGCGACCGCGCCTTCGAAATCGGCATTGGCGAGCGCCTGCTCCGCGCCGAAACCGCTCAGGGCGGCGGGGTCGAGGAACAGCGCGCTGCGCGGGAAGTCGATGTCGAGCCGGATCTCGGTCTGGGTGAAGCCGCGCGCGCCATTGCCCATCATCGTGGCGAGCAGGAAGGCGAGGAAGCCCGCCGAGATCAGGATCGCGACGAGGCCGAGCAGCTTGAAGCGCCGCTCCGCGCCGTAGCGGCGGCGGATGCGCGCCTGCATCGCCGGACCGTTCCAGTCCGTCGGCGTCGGATCGACGGTGGCGAAGGCGTCACTCATAGGCTTCGCGATACTTCTTGACGACGCGCAGGGCGACGATGTTGAGGGCGAGCGTCACCAGGAACAGCACCAGTCCCAGCGCGAAGGCGGCGAGCGTCTTCGGGCTGTCGAACTCCTGGTCGCCGGTGAGCAGCTGGACGATCTGGGTGGTGACGGTGGTGACGCTGTCGAACGGGTTGAGCGTGAGGTTCGCGGCGAGGCCGGCGGCCATCACCACGATCATCGTCTCGCCGATCGCGCGGGAGACGGCGAGCAGCACGCCGCCGACCACGCCCGGCAGCGCGGCGGGGACGAGCACCTTGCGGATCGTCTCCGACGTGGTCGCGCCCATGGCGAGGCTGCCGTCGCGCATCGCCTGCGGCACGGCGGCGATGGTATCGTCCGCCATCGAGGAGACGAACGGGATGATCATGATGCCCATGACGAGCCCGGCGGCGAGCGCGCTCTCGGTCGAGGACGCGATGCCGAGCGTGAGGCCGAGATCGCGGATCGCGGGCGCGACGGTCAAAGCGGCGAAATAGCCGTAGACCACGGTCGGCACGCCGGCGAGGATTTCGAGGCAGGGCTTCATCCAGGCGCGCAGCCGGGGCGAGGCATATTGGGTGAGGTAGATCGCGCTCATCAGCCCCAGCGGGATCGCGACGATCATCGCGATGATCGCGCCGATGAAGATCGTGCCCCAGAAGAGCGGGATCGCCCCGAACGCGCCGGACGAGCCGGCCTGATCGGCCCGGATCGCCATTTGCGGGCTCCAGTTCAGCCCGAACAGGAACTCGATCGGCGAGACCATCGAGAAGAAGCGGAAAGATTCGAACAGCAGCGAGGCGACGATGCCGAGCGTGGTGAGGATCGCGATCAGCGAGGCGCCCAGCAGCACGGCCATGACCACGCGTTCGACCCGGGTGCGGGCGCGGAAGGCGGGGGACATCCGGCTGAACGCCCAGGCGCCGCCGGCGAAGGCGATCAGCAAAGCGACGGCGAGGCCGATCCGCGAGAAGAAGGCGATCGCCTCGGCATAGACCGGCGCGAGCGCGAAGGCCTCGCGGTTGAAGGCGGCGCTCGAGGCGCCGGTGGCGAGCGCATAGGCCTCGCCCAGGATCGCCGAGCGCTGGAGATCGAAGGCGGGCAGGGACGCGGCCTCGGGGCTCGCCATCACCCGATCGTAGATGAGCGGGCCGGACAGATTGCCCCACAGGACGAGGAAGAGGAGCGCCGGCGCCACTGTCCACAGCGCGACATACCAGCCGTGCTGGCTCGGCAGCGAATGCGGGCGCGGCTTGCCCGGCCCGGCGAACGCCGCCGCGCGCGCGCGCGCCGAGACCCAGGCGATCAGCCCGAGGCCGGCGATCAGCAGTGCGATGGCGGCGAGAGACATTGGGAGCGGCTTTCCGGCTAGTCGAGGTCGGCGGCCGTCACCGGCCGCGGATTCTGGACCATGGCCAGCGCCGCCGCCCGCTCGTCCTCCGGCAGCGGGATCATGCCGCGCTGGGTGAGATAGCCGCCCGGCCCCCAGCCCTGCGAGAAGGCGGTCAGGAATTCGCGCAGGCCCGGAATGGCGGTGAGATGCTCGCCCTTCACGTAGATGAAGAGCTTGCGCGCGCCGGGATAGGTGAAGTTGGAGATCGTCTCCGACGTCGGCGTCACGCCCTCGATCGGGATGCCGCGCACCCGATCGGTATTCTCCTCCAGGAAGGAATAGCCGAGGATGCCGACCGCGCCCTGATTCTCGGCGACGCGCTGGACGAGCAGATTGTCGTTCTCGCCCGCCTCGATGAAGGCGCCGTCCTCGCGCAACTGGGTGCAGAGTGTGCGGTGGCGATCGGCATCGGACTCCTTGAGCGCGGCCATCTGCGGATCGCTGTCGCAGCCCTTCTCCAGGATCAGCTCGGCGAAGCTGTCGCGCGTGCCGGAGGTCGGCGGCGGGCCGTAGACGCGGATCGCGACGTCGGGCAGCGCCGGATTGACGTCGCGCCACGTCCGCGCGGTCTGCGGACGGCCGAACGGATTGGCCGCCAGCGCCGCGTAGATGTCGCGCTCGGAAAGCTGGAAGCCGGTCGCGCGGGTGGCCGATTCGATCAGCGCCAGCCCGTCGATGCCGATCGAGACCTCGATGATCTCGGTGACGCCGTTGCGCGCGCAGGTCTCGATCTCGCTCGCCTTGATCCGGCGCGAGGCGTTGGCGACGTCGGGATATTGCGGGCCGACGCCGTTGCAGAAGAGCTGGAGGCCGCCGCCCGTGCCGGTCGATTCGACGATCGGCGCGCCGAAGGCCGGATTGCCCTGCGCGAACCGCTCCGCGACCGCGACGGTGAAGGGATAGACGGTGGACGAGCCGACCACCCGGATCTGGTTGCGCGAATTGGCGCCCGCGCCGCCCCCGGTCGGGCTGCCGCACCCGGCCAGCACGATCGCGGCGGCCAACAGGGAAAAGAACGTCTTCTTCACAAGCCCCTCCATGGGTGCGTCGGCGAGTCCCGTTTCGTGACTAGGCGGGAACCGCGAGCCTAGTGTGACGCATTGATGACAGGTTGATGACAGCGCGGCCGGAAAAGCTCAGAAATCGAACTGGGCGCGCGCGCCGACCATATCGACGCCATGGTCGCGGCGGCCGGTCGCGTCCGGGATCGCCGCGTCGCCGAACCACAAGCGGGCATAGTTCACCATCAGCCGCGCATGATCGGTCGGTATCCAGATCAGGGCGGCGACGATGGCGTCCTGCCGGCCTTCGCCGTCCAGATCGAGCCGGTCGTAGCGCAGGTTCACCTGGAAGGCGCCGGGGCCGCCCGTCTCGATCGGCCGGCGCACCCTTGTCCTGTCCCAGCGCGCGGAGCGGTAGCCGCGCGTCTCGCCGGTCAGGAACCAGCCGATCTCGGCATAGCCGCCGAAATAGTCGCGGGTGCCGCCGTCGGCCAGATCGACGCCGAGCCATTGCGCCTCGGCGGCGGCATGGAACGGGCCGCGAATCACCGCCGCCTCCAGCCCGAAGCGCGTCTCGCCGTCCGCGAGCAATGCCGGCGAGGATACGAAGCGCGTGTCGGCCGCGTGGAGGAGCGGGCGCACCCGGAAACGGGCGGTGACATTGTTCTCGACCCGGTCGCCATTGTCGCGCCGGTGGGCGGAGGCGGCGAGATGGAGCCGGGCGTCGCCGATCTCCGGCGCGTAGATAAGCCGCCCGTCGAGGCTGAACGCCCCGTCCGCCGCGTCGATCTCCAGCAGATTCTCGCCGAAGATTCCGATCTGCGCGGTCAGCGGTCCATGCTTCAGCTCGGCGGACAGGCCGATCCGCCGCTCGAAATTGAAGGCGTCGGTGAAGGCGGCGCGCTCCATGAACGTGCTGAACCGGTCGCTGGTCAGCTCCTCCAGCGACTGGAAGTTGTTGTGCTGGCCGATCGTGAAGGAGAGGCGGTCGGAGGCCTTCCAGGTCAGCGTCATCTCGGTGATCTCGGCGACGCCTTCGGCGAACTCCGCCTCGACCAGCCAGTTGAAGCCGCCCGGCGCGGTGCCCTCGAGCCCGAGCTGGGCGCGCCGCAATTCCCCGATCAGGCCCGATTCGGCCGGTCCGGAGACGTGGCCGGCGTCGAGCTGGAGCCGCCCGCGCGGCTTGATCGACCAGCCCTCGCCGGAGCCGATGCGCGGCGCGCCGGTGAAGCGCCCGTCCTCGGCCGCCGCCGGCGCGCTCGCGAGCATCGTCGCGGTCGCCAGCGCCGCCGCCAGGATTCTGCGCATCTGTCCTCCGGTCAAATCGGATGTGACGAATCCGTGATGGATCGGCGACGGATAGATATCAGGATGATGACGATTGCATGACAGTCCCGGCGCGGGGAAGTTCCACGCTGACGGTCGTGCCGCGTCCCGGCGCGCTGTCGATGTCGAGCCGGCCGCGATGGCGCGCGACGATATGCTTGACGATGGCGAGGCCGAGGCCGGTGCCGCCGACGGCGCGGCTGCGGCCGGGATCGACGCGGTAGAAACGCTCGGTGAGGCGCGGCAGATGCTCGGCCGGGATGCCGTCGCCCTCGTCGATCACGGCGAGGCGGACCATCGCGCCGGCCTCCTCGATCCGCACCCGGACCGGCGCGCCCGCCCGGCCATATTTGAGCGCGTTGGCGATCAGGTTGTTGAGCAGCTGCGCGAGCTGGGGCCGATCACCGAGCACGACGGGATCGGCCACGTCCTGCTCGACGGCGAGCGCCGCGCCGCGCTCCTCGATCAGCCGGGCCAGCGCCGCCTTCACCTCGTCGATCAGCGGCGGCAGCGCGACGGATTCGCGCGGCACCGCGTAACGCTCCGCCTCGATCCGGGAGAGCGACATCAGGTCGTCGACCAGGCTGCGCATCCGCACCGCCTCGTCATGCATGATCTTGAGGAAGCGCCTGCGCGTCTCCGGGTCGCCGCCGGCCTCGTCGTCCTCCAGCGTCTCGACGAAGCCCAATATGGTGGCGAGCGGGGTGCGCAGCTCGTGGCTGGCATTGGCGACGAAATCGACCCGCATCCGCTCCGCCGCGCGCGCCGCGCTCTGGTCGATCAGCCGCACCAGCCGGCTCTCGTCCGGCAGCACGGTGACGGCCATCGTCCATTGCCGGTCGGCGTCGCCCAGCCCGACCAGCTCGGTCCGTTCGCGCGGATCCTCGCTTTCGGCGGGCGCGGCGAGGCGTTCGGCGGCGGCGGGGTGGCGGATGGCGAGGCGTACGTCGACGCCCTCGATATGCGCGCCGAGCAGGTCGCGGGCCGGGGCATTGGCGGCCAGCACCCGCCGGTCGCGCACCACCAGCATCGGCTCGTCCACCGCGCGCAGCAATTCGGCGATGCCGGGCAGGGCGGCCGCCTCGTCTGCGCCGCCGCCGGTCTGCGTCGTCGGTTCGGCGGCAACGCGCGGCAGGATCGCCCAGATCGCGGCCCCGGCGGCAAGCGCGATGAGCGCGGCGAGAGGCGGTGCGCCGGCCAGGATGGCGAGCGCGATGCCGCCGCCGCCGATGCCTGTCGCGGCCATTGCCCGGATCGCCTGTTGATTTTCCATCCCGCGCACGTCCCGAAGCGGGACAGCGCCCCGCGCTTGCTCGATTCGGCCCGGCTTTACCCTTATTAAAGGGCAAGCGCGTATCGGAATTTCACATGAGCGACAGCGACGACAAAGCGACGGAGGAGGGCTCCGTGATGCCCAGCCGGCGCACGGTGCTGGCGCTCGGCGCGGCCGCGGCCTCGACCGTGGTCACGATCCGCCCGGCGCTCGCCCAGACCGCCGGGTCGGTGCTCAACTGCGAGATTCCGGTGCCCGGACCCCATGCCGCCGGCAGCCACATCGCGCGCGACGGGAGCCTCGTCGCGCCCGGCACGCCCGGCGCCGCGCCGCCCTTGGCCCGGCCGCTGCGGGGCGAGGAAGCGCGGCTGCTGCTGCGCGGCTCGACTCCGCCCGGCGTCCATCCCGGTTCCTCGCAGGCCTATGCCAATTATATCAGGCGCCTGCAGTCGGGGATGAGCGGATTCACCTGCTACGCCTCGCTGCAGATGCCGCGCTGATTCGGGCGGCGGGCATGGCCGCCATCCGCTATATCGCCGATCCCGAGGAGGCCGTCGCAATCGTCGAACTGGACGGCCTGTCGGCGCTGTTCCACGCCCCGTCCGGCACCACCCACATCGTCGCGCCGCCCGCCCCCGAAATCCTCGCCGCATTGCGCGAAGGACCGGCCGACGCCGCCGAGCTGCTGCGCCGCCTGCGCCTTCACTACGAGATCGAGGGCGACGCCGTCGAAGCCCGGCTGGCGGAGCTGGCGGCGGCCGGCCTGGTGCGCCGGGCATGAGGCACAGTCTGACCCTCGCCATCGGCCCGGTCGCCTTCCGCGTCGGCTCCGCCTGGCGCGCGCCGGTCGATGCGCTGGCGTCGCTTTATGCCG
>CAZTPD010000071.1:0-10988 GCA_964614625.1 uncultured Sphingosinicella sp.
TTAAGGCGAGCCTACCGCCCTATTCATGGCCTATTCAATGGCTTCTGCTATTGCCCCCCGCGATGCTTTTCTGACAAGAGTCGAGTTCAAGAAGTCCATGCGCCTTGCCCCCGCCCTCCTTGCCGCCATCGTGGCGTTCGCCGTCGTTCCGGCCGACGCGCAACGCCTGTCGCCGATGCGCGGCGAGCAGATGGAGGCCTATCGCGCCAACCGCCAAGGCGAGATCCTGTCGCTGCCGGAGATCCGCGCGCGGGTGCGGGTGCCCAATGCGGAGTTCATCGGCGCCGACTTCGACGGCCGCGTCTACCGCCTCAAATATATGCGCGGCTCGGAAGTGATCTGGATCGACGTCGACGCCCGCACGGGGCGCGTCCTCGGCCGACAATAGCGCCGGGGCGGGGGCGGAGCCGACAGAGGACTTCCTGCATTTCCAGTGACCGGCCGGAGGCCGGATTCTGTGCGCGCAGAGACGCAGAGGCGCGGAGAGACCGAACGTTTCTCCACGTCCGCGAATAATCCCGACTGCTTCGCCTCGCAGACCTCTCTGCGCATCTGCGTCTCTGCGCGAAATCTGAAAAAATGCGTGGCCGCGCCGTGGTTGGAGGAAAGGCGCTTCGCGCCGCTTGATTCGATCGGCCCCGCCGTTCGGCCGGGGCCGCCGGTGGCCTTGCCGATGGACATGCGATGCATGAAGGCAACACCGATTCGAAAGTTGAACCATTTATCAACTTGAACATTGACTCGGTTTTCATGTGACGGCACGAGGCGTCCAGCCGCAGCGCTCCGTGGAGGGGCGCGCGGCCGGAGAGGGCGCTTGCGGTATTTCACGGCATCGGACGGGGCGAGGATCGCCTATCGCGACACGGGAGCGGCCGGTGACAGGCGCGCGCCGATCGTGCTGCTGCACGGGCTGATGGCGCATGGCGGCTTCTTCCGCGAACAGGCGCCGCTCGCCGGGGACTTCCGTCTGGTCACGATCGACCTGCGCGGCCATGGCGATTCGCCGGCGCCGGACGGGGAAGCGAGCGTCGAGCGGATCGCTGCCGACGTCGCCGAACTGGTCGCCGCGCTCGACCTTGCGGGCGCGATCGGCGTCGGCTGGTCGCTGGGCGCGACCGTGCTCTGGCACGTGCTCGCCGGCCCGGCGGCGGCGCGCTTCGCCGGGGCGGTGGTGATCGACATGACCGCGCGGGTCCGCAACGACGACGAATGGGATCTCGGCCTCTCGCCCGAGGCGTGCGAGGCGCGCTCCCAGGCGATCCGCGACGATTTCGACGGCTTCGCCCGCAACGCCGGACAGGGCATCTTCGCCGAGCCGGTGCCGGCGCATCTGCGCGGGCTGGCCGACTGGGCGAGCGCGGAGTTCGCGCGCAGCGATCCGCGGGCGATCGCGTCGGTCTGGGCCTCGCTGGTCCGACAGGACGTGCGCGCCTTGCTCACCGGCATCACGCACCCGACCCTGATCGTCCATGGCGGCCGCAGCCGCCTATACGGCGACGACACCGCCGACCATCTCGTCGCGGCGCTGCCCGCCGCCGAGGCGGTCCGCTTCGACAATTCCGGTCATGCCCCGCACCTGGAGGAGCCGGACGCCTTCAACCGCACGCTCACGCAATTCGCGGCGCGCCTGTTTCGCGCGCCCATCACACAAGAGACGCATCGATGAGGAGGAACGTCATGTCCCGCACCCGCACTCACACCACCGGCCTGAAGCTCGGCGTCGCGCTCGCCGCGCTCGCCGCCGCCGCCCCGGTCCACGCGCAGGACGCGCCGCTGTCGGCCGCCGCCGAGGAGGCCGACGATGACGGCCTGATCGTCGTCACCGCCCGCCGCCGCGCGGAGAGCATCCTGGACGTGCCGCTGTCGATCTCCGCCTATTCGGGCGAGGAACTGGAGGCGCGCGGCGCGCTCGACATCACCGACATCGCCGCGACCACGCCGAACGTGACGCTGGAAGTCTCGCGCGGCACCAATTCGACGCTCAGCGCCTTCATCCGCGGCGTCGGCCAGCAGGATCCGGTCGCCGGCTTCGAATCGGGCGTCGGCCTCTATCTCGACGACGTCTATCTGAACCGCCCGCAGGCCGCCGTGCTCGACATCTACGACGTCGAACGGATCGAGGTGCTGCGCGGGCCGCAGGGCACGCTCTACGGCCGCAACACGATCGGCGGCGCGGTCAAATACGTCACCCGCCGGCTGCCGCGCGACGCGGAGCTGCGCGTCCGGGGGACGGTCGGCACCTATGAGCAGGCCGACCTGATCGTCAGCGGCAGCGCGCCGGTCGGCGCCGGCATATTGCGCGTCGGCGGCTCGGTCGCGCGGCTCTCGCGCGGCGGCTTCGGCGACAACCTCACCACCGGCGACGAGAATTACAATCGCGACATCTGGGCCGGGCGCGTCTCGGCCGAGGTCAACAACGAGGACAATATCTTCTTCCGCCTCTCGGCCGATTATACCCGCGACAACAGCAATCCGCGCGGCGGCCACCGGCTGATCCCCGGCTTGGTCTCCGGCGCGCCGGTGCTGGACGACGTCTATGACAGCCGCGGCGGCCTCGCCGACCCCGAGCAATATGTCGAGGCCTGGGGCGTCAGCCTGTCCGGCGAGGTCAACCTCTCCGACCGGGTGACGCTGCGCTCGATCACCGCCTGGCGCCGCGACGAGAGCGGCACGCCGATCGATTTCGACGCGCTGCCCGCCGTCGATCTCGACGTGCCCGCGATCTACGAGAACCGGCAGGTCTCGCAGGAGCTCCAGCTCCTCTACAATGTCGGCGGCTTCACCGGCCTGTTCGGCGCCTATTATCTCGACGCCAATGCGCGCACCGTGTTCGACGTGCGCCTGCCGGGCGACCTAACCGCGCTCACCTTCGGCGACGTCGATACCGAGACCTGGGCGCTGTTCGGCGACTTCTCCTACGACCTGTCGGACCAGTTCAGCGTGTCGGTCGGCGGCCGCTACACCTGGGACCGGCGCACCTCCGAGGTGTTGCGCCAGGTCTATTTCGGCGGCGGCGGCTCGCCCTTCTTCGGCGGCACCGGCATCCCGATCGTCCTGCAATCCGACTTCACCGGCACGGCGACGTTCAAGGAGTTCACGCCGCGCGCCTCGGTGAGCTTCCGCCCGACACCGGATCACACGCTCTATGCGAGCTATTCGCGCGGCTTCAAGGGCGGCGGCTTCGATCCGCGCGGGGTCAGCACGGCGGCGCCCGATCTCGACGGCGACGGCGTGGTCGGCCCGGACGACGTCTTCGCGTTCATGTCCTTCGAGCCGGAGACGGTGACGAGCTACGAGCTCGGCTGGCGCGCCTCCTTGTTCGACCGGCGGCTGCGCTTCGGCCTGGCGCTGTTCCACGCCGATTATACCGACGTGCAGGTGCCGGGCTCGGTCGGCACCGTGATCGGCGGGCAGCAGACCTTCATCGGCGTCACCACCAATGCCGGCAAGGCGCGCTTCCGGGGCGTCGAGTTCGAGGGCAATGCGCTGCTCGGGCGCAGCTTCGGCGCGGCCGGGGATTCGCTGAACTTCTCCTGGTCGCTCGGCTATCTCGACGCCGAATATCGCGAGTTCATCGACGCGCGCGGCATCGACGTGGCCGGCAACCGCGCCATCCAGAACACGCCCGAATGGACGGCGAGCGGCACGCTGAACTACGGCATTCCGGCCGGGCCGGGCATGCTGAACCTGATCAGCACCGTCTCCTACCGCAGCGCCAGCCAGCAATTCGAGCTGGCGACGCCGTTGCTCGACCAGGGCGGCTTCGCCCTGTGGGACGCGAGCATCGTGTGGCGCTCGGACGACGATCGCTGGTCGGTCGGCCTGCACGGGCGCAACCTGACCAACAAGCGCTACATCGTGTCGGGCTACAACTTCCTGGCCCAGGATCCGGACTCGGGCGCGTTCCTGCGCAATCCGGTGACCGGCAATTTCATCCCGACGCTGGGTGCGGAAGGCACGCTGACCGCCTATTACGGCAATCCGCGGCAGGTCTACCTGTCCGTCGGCGTCAATTTCTAGGCGGGAGCGATCATGGCGGGGAGCGGGACGGCGAGCGTGGAGAGAAGCCCGGGCGGGCGCGTCCTCCTCATCCTGCTCCTCGCTTATATCTTCAACTTCATCGACCGCCAGATCATCGGGGTGCTGGCGGTCCCGATCAAGGCCGAGCTGGACCTTTCCGACCGCCAGCTCGGGCTGATGGGCGGCATCGCCTTCGCGCTCTTCTATTCCGGCCTCGCCATCCCGATCGCCTGGCTGGCCGACCGCTACAATCGGGTCAGGATCATCGCCTGGTCGGTGGCCTTGTGGAGCGGCTTCACCGCCTTGTGCGGCTTCGCCCAGAATTTCTGGCACCTGTTCCTCGCCCGGATGGGCGTCGGCATCGGCGAGGCGGGCGGGGTCGCGCCCTCCTATGCGCTGGTCTCGGACTATTTCCCGAAGGAGCGGCGGGCGCGGGCGCTGGCCTTCTTCTCGCTCGGCATTCCGATCGGCTCGGCGCTGGGCGTGTTCTTCGGCGGCTGGATCGCCTCCAATCTCGACTGGCGATCGGCCTTCGTCATCGTCGGCCTCGCCGGCATCCCGGCCGCCCTGCTGGTCCGCTACGGGATCAAGGAGCCGCCGCGCGGCGCGTTCGACAATGCGGCGGGGCAGGCGGCGGAGCCCGCGCCGCCCTTCGCGCTGGTCGCCGCGACGCTGGCGAAAAAGCCCAGCTTCTGGCTGCTCTCCTTCGGCGCCGCCTCCGGCTCGATCCTGGGCTACGGCCTGATCTTCTGGCTGCCGAGCTTCTTCTCGCGCAGCTACGGGCTGGACCTGATGGAGGTGAGCTGGTTCTACGGCTCGATCGTCCTGATCGGCGGCATGGCCGGCACCTGGCTCGGCGGCTGGCTGGGCGACCGGACGGGGCCGTCCGATCCCGGCTCCTATGCCCGCATCCCGGCGGTCTGCTTCGTCATCACGGCGCCGGTCTTCGCGGCCGGCCTGTTTGCCGAATCGCTGGCCGTCGGATGGGTGCTGTTCGCGATCGGCCAGATGCTGGCGCTCGCCTGGCTCGGCCCGGTGATCGCCGCCGTCCAGCATATCGTGCCGCCCAACATGCGCGCCACCGCCTCGGCCAGCTTCCTCTTCATCAACAATCTGATCGGGATCGGCTTCGGCATCTTCTTCCTCGGTTTCATGTCGGACGCGATGACCGCGAGCTATGGCGATCACGCGCTGCGCTGGTCGATCCTCTACGGGCTGGGCTTCTACCTGCTCAGCGCGCTGCTCTATTTCATCGCCTCGAAGCGGCTGGCGAAGGACTGGCACGCGGGCTGACCCGCCCCCGCGAATGTGAAACAATGTGAATCGGTCATTCCGGTGCAACGGCATTGCGCCAGGTTCGTTAAGGTGCGTTCAAAGGAGGAGTCGCGTCATGGGTATTTTCAGCAGCATCAGCGACCGTATCTTCAAGCGCCGCCTGGACGCGCAGGCGCAAAGGCAGGCGACCGCGCAGGACACCGCCGGCGCCGCGCCCGCCGGGGCGCCGGCGGCACAGCCCCAGCCCCAGCCGGCTCCGGCCGAACCGGTCGACGTCGAGGCGGTGCTGATCGAGATTTCGGCGGAGAAGGGCAATCCGAACCTCAACTGGCGGACGTCCATCGTCGATCTGATGAAGCTGCTCGACCTCGATTCGAGCCTCGCCAACCGCAAGGAGCTCGCCACCGAGCTCGGCTATGCCGGGGCGAAGGACGGCAGCGCCGAAATGAACCTCTGGCTTCATCGCAAGGTGCTGGACGAGCTGGAGGCCAATGGCGGCCACGTCCCGGCCAGCCTGAGGGACTGATCGACCGGCGGGCAAGCGGCGGCCCCGGCGGGCTGGCCATTGCCGGCGAAAGCGATATGGTGCGCGCGGGCTCGCGACGATCCGGAAGGACGAATATGAAACCGCGCCTGCTCGCCCTCGCTTTTCTCCTGATGCTTCCCGCCGCCGTCCCGGCCGCCGCGCAGGCGCCGGCCCAGGAAGCCGCCCAGGCGCGGCAATTGTTCCTCTTCCTGTTCAGCCCCGGCCCGAACTGGCGCGAGGGCGTGCCGATGCACCAGCAGGATCTGCGCGAACATGCCGCCTATCACGATCGGCTGGTGCGCGAGGGGCGGGGCTTCGCCGGCGGCGGCTATGTCGGGATGGAGGGTGGCATGGCGATCGTGCGCGCCGCCGACCGCGCCGAGGCTGAAGCGATCCTCGCCGCCGATCCGGCGATCCTCAACGGCGTGTTCGCCGTGGAGCTGCGCGAATGGCGGCCGCGTTTCCACACCGACGCGCCGCTGGTCGAGCGGGTGGAATAGAGTCGAATTCTCCTGGCTTGAAACTCTCCTCCGTTCGTCCTGAGCTTGTCGAAGGACTGCCCTTTCTTGAGGCAGAAAAGAAGGACAGGGCTTCGACAACCCCGGATCAAGTCCGGGGCCGAACGGAGTTCTGTTTCAACGCTGCCAGATCGGATTCCAGACCTCAGGTCGCGAAGCCTGGATCGAGCCGGTAGGCCTTGCGCAGCAACGCGGGCCAGGCGAGCAGGTTGGCGCCCATCTTCAGGCTGGCGCGGCCCTGTTCGGCGGCGACTTGCGGAGCGCCCTGCGGCGGGTTGTTGAGATTGCCCTCGCCCGCCGAGAGCGCCAGAACCTGCGCTTCGCAGGCGCGCTCCAGGAAATAGAGCTTCAGGAACGCCTCGCCGACCGTCTCGCCGACGGTGAGCGTGCCGTGATTGCGGAAGATCATCGCGCTCTTGTCGCCGAGATCGGCGATGATCCGCTCGCGCTCGCTGAGGTCGACCGCGACACCCTCATAATCGTGATAGGCGATTTCCTCGCGGACCAACATCGCGGTCTGGGTGAGCGGCAGCAGCCCCTCGGCATGGGCGGCGACGGCCTGGCCGTTCGGCGTGTGCAGGTGCATCACCGCCTGCGCGTCCTCGCGCGCCATGTGCAGCGCCGAATGGATAGTGAAGCCGGCCGCGTTGGTGATGAACGGGGTCGGCTCGACCGGATTGCCGTTCATGTCCACCTTGACGAGGCTGGAGGCCGTCACCTCCTCGAACATGAGCTGATAGGGATTGAGCAGGAAATGATGCTCCGGCCCCGGCACGCGGGCGGAGAGGTGGGTGAAGATGAGATCGTCCCAGCCGAAATGCGCGACGAGGCGATAGGCGGCGGCGAGGTCCACCCTGATCTTCCATTCCTCCGGGCTAACCTTGTCCTGCATCGGCGGAATGTCGAGGGTCGCAAGCGCATGCGCCTCCGCCATGCTGCGCGCCATCGTGTCGATGCGTCCCATGAGTCTCTCCCGTCCTTCGCCCGATCCTAGGGCAGTTATACGCCGGATTGCCCCCCACGCACCGTTCGGGCTGAGCTTGTCGAAGGGCTGTCCTTGTCTTTGCTGCCGAAAAGAAGGGCAGGGCTTCGACAGGCTCAGCCCGAACGGTGGGGGGTGGCTCGGCTCTACGATATCCTAGCCGTTCGCTGCTTCGGGCGCGACCCTGTCCGGATGGGCGGCGGCGAAGGCGGGCAAGGCCCGCGCGGCGGCGTCGGCGCGCGCCAGCGTGGGCCAGCGGTCCAGGTCCATGTCGAACCGCCGGGCATTGTAAGCCTGCGGCACCAGGCAGATGTCGGCGAGCGTCGGCGCGTCGCCGTAGAGGAACGCGCCCGCTTGCGGCGCGGCGAGCGCCTCCAGCGCGTCGAAGCCTTCCGCGACCCAGTGGCGATACCATCCGTCGCGCGCCGCCTGCTCCACGCCGATCCGCGACAGATATTTGAGGATCCGCAGGTTGTTCACCGGATGGATGTCGCAGGCGATGGCGAGCGCCATGGCGAGCACATGCGACCGCGCGGCCAGCCCCTCCGGCACCAGCCGGGGCTCGCGGACATGGTGGTCGAGCGCGTCCATGATCGCCAGGCTCTGGGTGATCCGCGTCCCGCCCAGCTCCAGCATCGGGACGAGGCCCTGCGGGTTGCGCGCCCGATAGGCGTCCGATTGCTGCTCGCCGTCCAGCAGGTTCACCGGCACGCGCTCGAAATCCACGCCTTTGAGGTGGAGCGCGATCCGCACCCGGTAGCCCGCGGAGGATCGCCAATAATCGTAGAGGACGGGTTTGCTCATCGCGCCAGCATAGCGCCGCGCGGGCCGGCACGGAATGCCGCCCGCGCGGGCGCGTCAATGCGCGGCGAAGACGTACTGGCGGCCGTCGCGCGTGAAGGCGATCGTCTGATAGGGCTCGCGTTCGTCGCCCCGCTCCATGCCCGGCGATCCGATCGGCATGCCGGGCACCGCGATGCCCAGAATGTCCGGACGCTCGTCGAGCAGGCGGACGATGTCGGAGGCCGGCACATGCCCTTCGATCACATAATTGCCGATGCTGGCGGTGTGGCAGGAGTGCAGGCGTTCCGGCACGCCCAGCCGCTGCGATACCGGGTGGAGATTCGGGACGTCCGTCACATTGGCCGTGAAGCCGGCGGCGCGCAGATGCTCGATCCAGCCGGTGCAGCAATCGCAGGTCGGCGTCTTCACCACCTCGATCACGCGGGGGCGCGGCGCGGCGGCGCAGGCGGCGAGCGCCAGCGGCGCCAGCAGCACGAAGCGCCGCGAGACGGTTTTGGTCTTCAGAACCATGCTCTCACTCCCATCAACAGGCTCCAGCCGCCGGCGCGCTCGCCCGCCAGCCGGCGATACTGTGCCGTGCCGCCGAAGGCACGTTCATATTCGACGCCGACATAAGGCGCGAATTCCGGCACGAACTCGTAGCGCAGGCGCAGCCCGGCTTCAGCCTTGGCGAGGCCGGCGCCGAGACCGAGTTCCGGCACGTCCTGCGCGCTCAGCTCGATCTCGGCGGCGGGCTGGAGGATCAGGCGCCGGGTGAGGCGCAGGTCATATTCGGCCTCGAACCGGGTCGTGACCTCGCCCTTCTCCGAGAGGAAGGCGGTGGCCGCGACCTCGAACCAGTAAGGCGCGAGGCCGTTGATGCCGAGCACGGCCCAGGCCCGGTCGGCGCCCCGGCGGAAGTCCGCGCGCGCGCCGAGCCTGATATCGAACCAGGGGTCGATGGCGTGGCTCCACAGCGCCTGCGCCTCGACCTCCTCCACGCCATCGCCGAACGTGCCTTCGCCCCGGCTGGCGAGGACGAAGCGGTCGGTGGGCGTGCCGTAGGAGAATTCGACGCCCTCCCAGCCATAGCCGTCGCGGCCGCGCCGGAGGGAGGCTTCCAGCCGGTCGATCAGGAAGCGCGAGGTCCGCATGCCGCCATGCTCGGCGGCGGTGGCGGCGCGGACGGCGGCCATTTCGGCGGGGTCGAAGATCGTGTCGGCGGCGTGGACCGGGCCGCCGAGCGCGCCGGGCGGCGGTGGGGCGACCGGCGGGGCGGTCGTCGGCGCCGTGTGACCGGCATGGGGGTCTTGCGGGGTTTCGCGTGGTTCCATGCGGTGCCCGGCGTGCGGCTCGTGGCCCGCGTGGGGAGTTGCGGGGGTTTGCGGCGGTGGCGGCGGGGCGGGGTGGTGCCCGTGATGCTGGGCGAACGCCGGGGCCGCGGCGGTGGCGAGGAGGAGGGCGAGGCGCCGGGTCATGCCGTCTCTCCGTCCATCGGGCGGACCGTGACTTTGCGCATCATCCCGGCGTGCATGTGGTAGAGCAGGTGGCAGTGGAACGCCCAGTCGCCGGGCGCGTCGGCGGTGAGGTCGAACTCGACGATGCCGCCGGGGAGCACGTTGACGGTGTGCTTCAGCGGATGATGGCCGGGATGGCCGTTGACCAGCTCGAAGAAATGGCCGTGCAGGTGGATGGGGTGCGCCATCATCGTGTCGTTGACGAGGCGCACGCGGACCCGTTCGTCGCGCTCGAAGCGCAGGGGCTCGGGATTCCGGCTGAAGCGCAGGCCGTCGAACGACCACATGAAGCGTTCCATGTTGCCGGTCAGGTGGACCTCGACGGTGCGCGCGGGCGGGCGTGAGTCGGGATTGGGCGCGAGCGAGACGAGATCGCGATAGGTGAGTGTGCGGTGGCCCACATTTTCGAGGCCGAGGCCCGGCTCGCCGGTGCGGTCGGTCGGCATCGGCGCGATCATGTCGACGCCGGGATTGAGATCGACCTGCGGGGCGTTGGACCCGTCGCGCATCGAATGGTCCATGCCGCCATGATCGCCGTGCCCCATGCCCATGTCGGCCATCGAGAGCAGCGGGCGTTCGCGCAAGGGCGGGACGAGCGCGCTCATGCCCAGGCGCGGCGCCAGTGTGGCGCGGCCGAGGCCGGAGCGGTCCATCGCCTCGGCGACGAAGGTGTAGGCCTCCGGCGCTTGCGGTTGGACGATCACGTCATAGGTCTCGGCGACGGAGATCTGGAATTCGCCCACTTCGACGGGGCGCACGTCGATCCCGTCGGCGTTGACGACCGTCATGGGCAAACCGGGGATGCGGACGTTGAAGATCGTCATCGCGCTGGCGTTGATGATCCTGAGGCGCACCCGCTCGCCCGGCGCGAAGAGGCCGATCCAGTTCTCGTCCGGCCCGTGGCCGTTGATGAGATAGGTGTAGGTGGTGGCGTTGACGTCGAGGATGTCGGTCGGGTCCATCCGCATCCTGGCCCACATCGCTCGTTCGGACGCGGAGAGGCGCGCGCCGCCGTCGCCCGCCAGCGTCTGGCGCCGGCGGTTGAAATAGCCCGCCTGCTGGCGGAGCTTCGCCATGATCCGGTGGGGATGGAGGAAGCTCCAGTCGCTGAGCACGATCACATGCTCGCGGTCATAGGCCACCGGGTCGGCGCCGGCCGGATCGATGACGATCGGGCCGTAATGGCCCTGCTGCTCCTGGAGGCCGCTATGGCTGTGATACCAGTAGGTGCCCGCCTGCCGCACCGGGAATTCGTAGGTGAAGGTCTCGCGCGGACGGATGCCGGGGAAGCTGATGCCGGGCACGCCGTCCATCTGGAAGGGCAGGAGCAGGCCGTGCCAGTGGATCGAGCTGTCCTCGTCGAGATG
>CAZTPD010000072.1:0-10840 GCA_964614625.1 uncultured Sphingosinicella sp.
ACACCGAGGCGCGGCTGACCGCGGCGGCGGGCGAGCTGATGGCGGGGCTGGACGAAGGCACTGTCGCCTTCCGCCCCACTTATAATGGCGAGGAGGAGGAGCCGGAGGTCTTTCCGGGGCTGTTCCCCAACCTGCTCGCCAACGGGGCGAGCGGCATCGCGGTCGGCATGGCGACCTCCATTCCGCCGCACAATGCCGCCGAACTGATCGACGCCGCCACGCACCTGATCGACGATCCGCAGGCCGACGACGCGGCCTTGATGGCGTTCGTGACCGGGCCGGATTTCCCGACCGGCGGCCGGGTGGTGGATGCCCCGGAGATCATCGCCCATGCCTATGCGACCGGACGCGGCGCGTTCCGGGTGCGGGCGAAGTGGGAGATCGAGAAGGGGCCGCAGGGAAGCTGGGCGGCGGTCGTATCCGAAATCCCCTATCAGGTGCCCAAGGGCAAGCTGATCGAGCAGATCGCGTCGCTGATTTCCGAGAAGAAGCTGCCGATCCTCGCCGACGTGCGCGACGAATCCGACACCGAGATCCGCATCGTGCTGGAGCCGCGCGCGCGCACCGTCGAGCCGGACGTGCTGATGGACAGCCTGTTCCGGCTGACCGACCTGGAAGTGCGCGTGTCGCTCAACCTCAACGTGCTCGACGCGCAGCGCACGCCGCGCGTGATGAGCCTGCGCGAGGTGCTCGGCCAGTGGGTCGCGTTCCAGATCGAGATGCTGGTCAACCGGGCGCTGCACCGGATCGGCAAGATCGACGACCGGCTGGAGCTGGTCGAGGGCTATATCATCGCCTTCCTCAATCTCGACCGGGTGATCGAGATCATCCGCACCGAGGACGAGCCCAAGCCGGTGATGATCGCCGAATTCTCGCTGACAGACCGGCAGGCCGAGGCGATCCTCAACATGCGCCTGCGGAGCCTGCGCAAGCTGGAGGAGATGCAGCTCCGCAAGGAACGCGACGCGCTGATCGCCGAGCGCGAGGACTTGCAGAAGCTGGTCGACTCCCCGGCCCGCCAGCGCACCCGGCTCAAGAAGGATCTGGCGGAGCTTCGGAAACGCTACGGCCCGGAGACGGAGATCGGCCGCCGCCGCACCTTGATCGAGGAGGCCGGCCCGGCGCGCGAAATCCCGCTGGAGGCGATGATCGAGCGCGAGCCGATCACGGTGATCCTCTCGAAGCGCGGCTGGATCCGGGCGATGAAGGGCCATGTCGAGGTCACCAACGCCGACGCGCTGAAGTTCAAGGAGGGCGACGCGCTCGCCTTCCTGTTCCACGCCCAGACCACCGACAAATTGCTGCTCGCCGCCTCGGACGGGCGCTTCTACACGCTCGCTGCCGACAAGCTGCCGGGCGGGCGCGGCTTCGGCGAGCCGGTGAAGCTGATGGTCGATATCGAGGGCGAGGGGAACATCGTCGCCCTGTTCCCGGCCGCGCGGGCGGAGAAGCTGCTGCTCGCTTCCTCCGACGGGCGCGGCTTCGTGGCGGCGGCGGCCGGCGCGGTCGCCGAAACGCGCAAGGGCAAGCAGGTGGTCAATGTCCGCCCCGGCGCGAAGCTGCGCGTCGTGCGGCCGGTGCCGGCGGGCCACGATTATGTCGCGGTGGTCGGCGAGAACCGGAAGATGGTGGTCTATCCGCTCGCCGAATTGCCCGAGATGGGCCGGGGGCAGGGCGTCCAGCTCCAACGCTATCGCGACGGCGGCCTCTCCGACGTCACCACCTTCCCGATCGCCGAGGGGCTGTCCTGGGCGATGGGGGGCGAAAGCGGCCGGACCCGCACCGAAACCGAGATCGGCAACTGGCGCACGGCGCGGGGCGCCGCCGGGCGGGCCGCGCCGACCGGATTCCCGCGCGATAACCGGTTCTGATCGCTGGATTCGCAACGGTCGCTCAACGAAGCGTTAACCTTGTTTCACTATCCGGTTTCGCCATGACGACCGCAGCGAAGCGTCCGACGCGGAAACCGGTGCCAGCAGGCGCGCCCGACCGGGACGCGGCCGCGGTGGCGACCGGCGCGCAGGTCGGCGTCGTCCTCGATCATGTCCGCCAGGCCTATCTCGACGCGCTGCCGATCGCCTCGGCGATGATCACCCTCGCCGACGAGGGCGCCTATATCGAGTGCGCCAACGATCTCTTCCGCATGGTCGTCGAGTGGGACGAGCGGATGGGCGACCGCAATATCGAGCGCGTGCCGATCCTGCGCGAAGGGCCGATCGGCGGCCGGCTCGCCGCCTTCATCGGCGGCGGCGAGATGGCGCACCAGTTCGAGACGACCGACGGGCGCAGCATCGGCGGCCGGCATTTCACGGTGCGCTTCGCCCGACTGAAGAAGGTCGTCGGCCAGCCCAAGCGGCTGCTGATCTCGCTGATCGACAAGACCGCGCAGGTCGAGACCGAGAAGAGCCTGCGCTCCGAAATGCTGCGCGACACGCTGACCGGTCTGCCCAACCGGCTGGCCTTCAACGAGAAGGTGGACGCGGTGCTCGCCGATCCCGGCTTCGGCGAAGGCAGTTACGCGGTGCTGGCGGTCGACATGACCCGCTTCAGCCGGGTCAACGAATGCATGGGCGCGATGGCGGGCGACGAACTGCTCATCACCTTCGCGCGCCGCCTCGTCTCCGCGCTGCGCCCCAGCGACATGCTGGCGCGCACCTCGGGCGACGAGTTCGGTATCCTGATGCGCCTCAACCGCGGCATGGCCGACGCGCTGCGCGCCGCCGAGCGGATCAAGACGGTGCTGACCCTGCCGTTCCGCCTGTCCGAGCTGGAGATCAGGGTCGATTGCGCGATCGGCTGCGCGATCCTGACCCGGAGCGCGGCCAGCGCCGACGAGGTGCTGCGCAACGCCCAGTTCGCGCTGAAGCGCGCCAAGAAATCCGGCACCACCCAGGTCTACGAGCCGATCGAGGCGCAGGCGGTGCGCCGGCAGTTCAGCCTGGAGACCGAATTGCGCGTGGCGATCGAGGCGGAGGCGCTGACCCTCGCCTACCAGCCGCTGGTCGATCTGGCGACGGGGCGCGTCGCCGGGTTCGAGGCGCTCGCCCGCTGGGAGCATGAAGGGCAGATCATCTCCCCCGCCGAGTTCATCCCCGTGGCGGAGGAATCGGGCCTGATCGTCCAGCTCGGCCGCTGGGCGCTGGAGGAGGCGACCCGCACGCTGGGCGACTGGGACCGGCAGATCGGCGCCCGCCTGCCGATCAACATGAACGTCAACGTCTCGCTCATCCAGATCAGCCGCGACGACATCGCCGGCGCGGTGGCGGGCGCGCTCGCCGGCGCCGGCATCAACGGCGACCGGCTGACGATCGAGCTGACCGAAAGCGCGATCATCCACGATCCCGACCGGGTCGCCACCGCGCTGGGCGCCCTGAAGCGGTTCGACGTGCGTATCGCGATGGACGATTTCGGCACCGGCTACACCTCGCTGGCCTCGTTGCAGAAGCTGCCGATCGACCTTTTGAAGATCGACCAGAGCTTCGTCACCGGCATGCTCGGCGACAACGATTCGCGCGCGATCGTGCGGGCGATCCTGTCGCTCGCCTCCGCGCTCGGCATGGACACGACCGCCGAGGGGATCGAGAGCGAAGCGCTGGCCACCGCGCTCGGCGAGCTGGGCTGCACCTACGGCCAGGGCTTCCACTATTCCGGGGCGCTGCCGGCGGACGACGCGCTCGCTTACTGGCTGGCGCGCAGCGCCTGATCGACATGGCGCCGCGCCAGCGCGCGGACGGCCTCTTGGTCTTCATCGAACCCTCCAAGCGCCCAGTCGCGCTCGATCGCCTGCAGCGTCCTGGCGACGATCGGCCCGGCGGGCAGGCCCATCGCGATGAGATCGCCGCCGCCGATGCCGAGTTGCGGGCGCGGCCGGGCCTCGAGTGCCTTGAGGTCGTCCTCCAGCCGGCCGGCGAGCAGCAGTCGGTCGACCGCCTCCGCCGCGCCGATCTCATAGACCAGGATGTCGCTCGCGCCCGCCGCCGGCCCGGCGGCGGAGACGAGCCGGGCGGCGGCGCGCTTCGACAGGCGCAGCCGCGCGGCGACGGCGGCGGCGACCTGCGGATCGGCGGGCAGCAGGGCGGCGAGCCGCCGCACGGCCTGGGGGGCGATGCCGGCGGTGCGCTCCGCCTCGACGAGCGCCGTCAACCTGTCCGCGCTTTCGATCTCCGGCAGCACCGGCCGGAAGATGCCGCGCGCGATCATCAGCGCGACGGTCGGCGCGGGATCGGGCAAGGCGAGCAGCTTCATCAGCTCGTCGGCGATCCGCTCGCGCGACAGGGCCATCAGGTCGTTCGCGCGCGCGGCGCAGGCGTCGAGCCCGGCCGGGTCCGGCGTCTCGACGCCGAAGCGGGCGTGGAAGCGGAAGAAGCGCAGGATGCGCAGATGATCCTCGGCGATGCGGACGAGCGGATCGCCGATGAAGCGCACGCGGCGGGCCGCGAGATCGGCCAGCCCGCCGAAATAGTCGAAGATCGCCCCGCGCGCCGGATCGGCCGACAAGGCGTTGATCGTGAAGTCCCGCCGCGCCGCGTCCTCGCGCCAGTCGTCGGTATAGGCGATGGTGGCCCGCCGCCCGTCGGTCGAGACGTCGCGGCGCAAGGTCGTGACCTCGACCGGCCAGCCCTGGATCACCGCCGTGATCGTGCCGTGCGTGATGCCGGTCGGCACCGCCTTGATCCGGGCTTTCTCCAGCCGCTTCACCACCTCGTCCGGCGGCAGGCGGGTGGCGAGATCGACATCGCTGACGTCGAGGCCGAGCAGGGTGTCGCGCACGCAGCCGCCTACGAACCGCGTGTCGCCGGCGGGAGCGTCGAGCGCGTCGAGCAGCCGATCGAGGCCGGGGCGTGTCCGCCAGGGCGCGTCGGGGAGCGCCGCCGTCACGCGGTCAGCTCCAGCCGCCGCGAGAGATTGACGATCATCGCCGCGGTCGCGCCCCAGATGCGCTGGCCCTCCCATTCGATCTCGTAATAAGTGCGCTCGGCGCCGCGCCACATCGCGGTGCGGATGTGCTGGTGGGCGGGATCGAGCAGATAGTGGAGCGGCGCCTCGAACACCGCGGCCACCTCGCCCGGATGCGGCTTCAGCGTCAGCCCCGGCGGCACGATGCCGAGCACCGGCGTCACCTCGAAGCCGGTGACGGTGCGGTAGATGTCGGCGACGCCGATCACCTCGACGGCGGCGGGCGGCAGGCCGATCTCCTCCTCGGCCTCGCGCAGCGCGGCGGCGACGGCGTCGGCATCCTCCGGATCGATCCGCCCGCCGGGGAAGCTGACCTGGCCGGCATGGCGGCGCATCGTGTCGGGGCGCAGCGTCAGGATGACGGCCGGGTCCGGGCGATCGACGACGCCGACCAGCACGGCCGCCGGGGTGATGCCGCCCGCCTCGGTTTCCAGCACGTCGCCGGCGATCAGCTCCGGGCTGCGCCGCCGCCCCGCCGCCAGCGCCGCGCGCAGGGTCTCGGTCAGGCTCATGCGCCACCCTCCAGCGCGAAGAAGGCGCCGTCGCTCCACAGGCCCGGCGGGTCCGCGCCCTCGGCCAGCGCGATCTCGGCCAGCTCGTAATAGACCGGCCGGGCGATCAGCGCCTCCAGCCCGTCGCGGACCATGAGATAGGGCCGCGCGCCCAGCAGCAGCGGCCGGTCCGGCCCCGCGACGACCGGATCGCCGGTGTTGAGCCGGAAGGCGAGGCGGCGGCCCCGGCCCTCGCCCTCGCTCCTCATCTCGACGGCGACGAAGGGCGCGTCCTCGACATCGATATCGAGCTTCTCGACCGGCGTCACCAGCACATGGCCGCCGTCCGGCTCGCGCCGCAGGATCGTCGAGAACAGCCGGACCATTGCCGGCCGGCCGATCGGGCTGCCTTCGTGGAACCAGGTGCCGTCGCGCGCGATCCGCATGCCGCTATGGCCGCAATGGGCCGGATTCCACTTTGCCACCGGCGGCAATTTCTTCTCCGCCGCCAGCCGCGCGATCTCGGCGAGGCTCAGGCCGGCGAGGTCTTCGGGGGGAGGCGTGGTTTCCGGCATGGGTACACGCCCTAACCTCGCACTGGCCTTGCGCCAAGCGCGCCGCTAATCGCGGGGGCGATGACGCAGGAATTCGAAGGCCCGCGCACGGCGATCGTGACCGGCGGCGCGAAGCGAATCGGCGCCGAGATCGCGCGCGCGCTCGCCGCCGACGGCTGGCATGTGCTCATTCACTATAACCGCTCGCGGGACGAGGCGGAGGCGCTGGCGGCCGAGATCGGCGGGTCGGCGGTGCGGGCCGAGCTGGCCGATCCGGACGCGGCGGCCGCGATCATGGCGGCCCTCGACGGCCTGCCCCCGGCCCGGCTGCTGGTGAACAGCGCCTCGCGCTTCACGCTCGATTCGGCGGCCGATTTCACCGTCGAGGGCTGGGACGCGCATCTCGACATCAACCTACGCGCACCGGCCCTGCTCTCGCGCGCCTTCGCGGCGCTTGTGGGGAAGGGGCCGGGTCTGATCGTCAACCTGCTCGACGCCAAGCTCGCCGCGCCCAATCCCGATTTCTTCAGCTACACCGTCTCGAAGATGGGGTTCGCGGGCCTCACCGAGCTTTGCGCGCGCGCCTTCGCCCCGGCGGTCCGGGTGTGCGGCATCGCGCCGTCGGTGACGATGGTGTCCGGGCCGCAGAGCCGCGAGAATTTCGCGCAGGTCCACGATCTCAACGCGCTGGGGCGCGGCGTCGACGTGGCGGAGATCGTCGGCGCCTTGCGCTTCATCGTCGCCACGCCGACCTATACCGGCCAGACGATCGTGCTGGACGGCGGCCAGCGTTTCCTGTCCCTGCCGCGCGACGTTCAATTCCTGTCGTCATCCGGCGACGGGCAATTCCTGGAGCCGAAATGACGCAGAATATCGCCGCCCTCGACGGCCTCGTGCCGGACCGGCTCCGCCCCGTCACGCGCAAGATCGTGCTCGAGGGCTATGAGCTCAATCTCGACATCGGCTTCCACGATTTCGAGGTCGGCAATCCGCAGCGGCTGGCCGTCACGGTCGAGGTGTGGGTCGACGAGCGCGCCTTCGCCGCGACCGATTCGGTGGCGGGCGCCTGGGATTACGATTTCCTGCGCACCGAGATCGGCGCGCTCGTCCGCGGCCGGCGCTTCAACCTCCAGGAGACGCTGGCGCGCGAGATCTACGATCTGGTCGCGGCGCGGCGCGGCGTGACGGCGCTGCGCGTCTCGACCCGCAAGCCCGACATCTATCCGGACTGCGCGGGCGTGGGCGTGGAGCTGGCGTCCTTCTGACCGTTCAGCGCGGCCGGCGGTTGCGGACGCACGGGCCGAGGCCTTCCCGGATCAGGCGATAATCGGCGGTGATGGTCCGGCGCTCGGCGGCCTCCGCCTCGCGCAGGCTCTGCTCGGGCAGCGACGCCGGCAGCGTGCAGGCGAGCCGGTACCAGAGCAGGGTGTCCGGCTCGGGCGGCGCGGCGGCCTCGTCGACGATCTCGGACAGCGCGACCGACCAGCGCGGCGTCTCGCCGGGCCGGCGCAGCACGCTCAGCGAGATCGGCCGGTTGTTCGCGGTCTGCAGGAAGATCTGCGTCTCGCTCTCGCCGGGCAGCGAGCCGGGCACGCTGAAGGCGCGGCCGATGCCGGTGATTCGCGGCGGCGCGTCCGGCGCCAGCGATTCGCGCAATATCGCCCGCAGCCGCTCGGCGGTCGCCGGATCGTGGGGCAGCTGCGAATCGGGGGCGATCAGGCGCAGCTCGCCCGGCCGGCCGGGCACCGGCGCGGCGAGCAGCAGGAATTCGGTGTTGCGGCGAATCCGCGCGGCCCGGCCGTTCTGGTCGGGCAGATCGGCGAGATAGCGCACCTGCTGGGAGAATTCGGCCGGCCCGCGAATCAGGGCGACGACCCGCGCCTCGATCAGGAATCGCCTGTGCCCCTGCGGGACATTATTCGCCTCGCGTGCCGAAAGTGCGCGGGCGCGATCGACGCGGACATGCGCCGCGACCGGTGCGGCCAGCGCGAGGTCGGCGAGGTCGGCATAACTGAACGATTCCGAAGAATCCGGCGCAAGGCTCTGGGACTCAACGGGTTGGGCCAGCGCGCAAGCCGCGGCGGCGGCGAGAATCAGATATCCGTGACGCATATGCCTTCTGCGCTCCTAAACGTTTTCATACTAAAATATTTCGCATCGGCCTTGCATTGTGACGGAAATCCGCCAAGCTTCCAAGGCGATGAAGGATTGCGTCCGGGAAACTGTCACTATAGAGACACCGACCGCGTCCATGTCCGTTACATGGATGAACCGAAATGCGGCCGCTGCGTTATGCCAGTCGGATCGACATCACGAGAGAGGGAGCGCGGCTGATTAATGTCATACGTTGATCAGGGAATGAGCAAGGGCCGGGTGTGGGCCATCGTCATGGTGTTCGTGTTGCACGCGCTGCTCGGCTACGCCTTCGTGACCGGCCTTGCCTACAAGTACGTCAAGAGCATCCAGGAGGATCTCAAGACGTTCGACGTCATCGACGAGCCGCCGCCGCCCGAGGAGCCGCCGCCCGAGCAGCCCAAGCAGGCGCCGCCGCCGCCGGTGGTGTCGCCGCCGCCCCTGGTGCGGACCAACACGCCGCCGTTGCAGCAGATCACCACCGTCCAGGTGGCGCCGCCGCCGGTGATCACGCCGACCGCGCCGCCGGCTCCGCCCGCGCCGCCGGCCCCGCCGCCGCCGCCGCGGACGGTCGAGCCCGCCCGCGCCCGCGCCAATCTCGCCTCGCTGGTGTCGAACGACGATTATCCGTCGAGCGCCATCCGCAACAACGAGCAGGGCACGACGGGCTTCCGGCTCACGGTCGGCGAGAACGGCCGCGTGACGGATTGCGCGATCACGTCGTCGAGCGGGTCGAGCACGCTCGACAACGCGACCTGCCGGCTCATGCGCAGCCGCGCCCGCTTCACGCCGGCGCGCAACAATCTCGGCGAACCGACCACGGATACGCACAATGCGCGCATCCGCTGGGTTCTCCCCGACTGATCCGTTTCCGGTGACCCGGACTTCCGTTTCAACCGAATCAACTGAGAGGAATTGATACAATGGCAGCACCAGCACATGGCGGTGAGAACCCCTATGGCCTGATGGCGGCGCTCGAGCAGGGCGGCGCCATCGCTTACCTCACTTTCGGCCTCCTCGTCCTCATGTCGGTGGGGTCGTGGTACGTCTTCTTCGTCAAGTTCATCGAGCAGCAGAAGATCCTCAACGAGGGCCGCCGCGCCCGGACGTCCTTCTGGCAATCGGCGAACCTGCGCGAGGGTGCCAACAAGCTCGCCAAGAACGGCGCCTATCGCCAGATCGTCGATGACGGCATCCTGGCCGAGGAGCAGCACACCAAGTTCACCGATCCCGTCGATCAGCATGACTGGATGATGACGTCGCTGGCGCGCAGCCAGGGCGCGATCAACGCCAAGCTCTCGACCGGCCTCGCGCTGCTCGCCACCGTCGGTTCGACCGCGCCGTTCGTCGGCCTGTTCGGCACCGTCGTCGGCATCTATCGCGCGCTCATCAAGATCGGCGCGTCCGGTCAGGCGTCGATCGACGCGGTCGCCGGCCCGGTCGGCGAGGCGCTGATCATGACCGCGCTCGGCCTCGTCGTCGCGGTCCCGGCCGTCATGCAGTACAACTGGCTCCAGCGCCGCAACAAGGCGATCGGCGAGGAGCTCGCCCGCTTCGCCGCCGACGTGCACGGCTACATGATGTCGGGCGGCAACCTGCGTCCGCAGGTCCGCGCGGCCGCTCCGGCGCGCGCCGCCGCTCCGGCCCGGCCCGCGGCCGCGGCGGGCACCGCCGGCACGGCGCCCAAGGCCTGAAAAGCGAAGGACGGCGAGGCCTGATGGTGCGGGCCTCGCCGTCGCTTCCCGCCGCCGGCGATGCGGCGGATTGCGAGGATAGGAACTGAATTATGGCAATGCAGGTCGGCGAAAGCGGAGACGAAGACGCCCCGATGTCCGACATCAACACGACGCCGCTCGTGGACGTCATGCTGGTGCTGCTGATCATCTTCCTCATCGCCGTGCCCGTCGTGTTGCAGACGGTGCCGGTGAACCTGCCCAAGGTGGATTTCGAGCCGACCCAGACGCGGCCCGAGAACGTGAACCTCTCGGTGCGGGCCGTGGACGGCCAGTGCGAGGTTTACTGGAACCTGTCGCGCGTCGATTCCGAGCAGCTGCTCGATCGCGCGGTCGCGGCGCTGGAGGCGGAGATCAACCGTCAGGGCGGGCCGGACAATGTGACCGAGCTTCCGGAAGCGCATATCCGCGGCGACGTGAACACGCCGTGGCGTTGCATCGGCGGGGCGATCTTCACGATGCAGCGCGCGGGCTTCGCCCGGGTCGGCTTCATCTCGGAGCCGGACCCCCGTGGCGGCGTCCGCTTCTGAACCGGACTTGAATTAGGAGCATTTGACATGGGTGCCGCGGTAGCTTCCGAATCCGGCGAGCCGATGATGGACATCAACACGACGCCGCTTATCGACGTCATGCTGGTGCTGCTCATCATGTTCATCATCACGATCCCGATCCAGACCCACGCGGTGAAGCTCGACTTGCCGCAGGACAATCCGAACCAGACCCCGCCGCCGATCGAGCCGGTGAAGAACAAGATCGTCATCATGCCGGACAATGTCGTGACGTGGAACGGCGCGCCGGTGAACGACGTCCAGCTTCGCCAGTATCTCGACATCACGACGACGATGCGGCCGACGCCGGAGCTTCACCTCCAGCCCCATCCCGAAGCCCGCTACGAGCGGGTGGACGAGGTGCTCGCCATCACCAAGCGCGCGAACGTCCAGTCGATGGGCTTCGTCGGCAACGAGGCCTACGC
>CAZTPD010000073.1:0-10709 GCA_964614625.1 uncultured Sphingosinicella sp.
CCACCGCCTTGGGCCACCCGATCGGCGCCAGCGGCGCCCGCATCCTCGCCACCCTCATCGCCGCCCTCCAGAACCGCGGCGGCAAGCGCGGCGTCGCGAGCCTCTGCATCGGCGGCGGCGAGGCGACGGCGGTGGCGCTGGAACTGGTGGACTGAGCTCACCTTCATGACGGACATCCGCCTCGGCACGCGCACTTCCCTGCCGAGCCCGCCGAGCGGTTGGTTCGACTATGGTTATTCCGTGCTGATGGACGGTCGGCTCGCTTTCCTGCGCACCGATATCGACTATCACGACGCATATTGGCGCTGGTGGCAGAACTGGCAGAACGGGGATCGGACGACGCTTGCGCCGACGATAGCGGGCCGACCACTTCGCATCTCGACTTTCGATAGCGGCGAAGAACAAGCCGCGTTCGAGATCGTCAGTCCATATTTCCCCCTCGTCGACCGGCTGGCTGACGGGCGCTGGCTGCTTGTCGAGTCACGCGCCGAATCACGGACGGAGAACGGATATTTCCTCGACCATAACGGGATGGAAACGGGCCGCTTCGTCGCGGGTGACGGCATCGAAGGGATCGCTTGCGCGCCCGACGGGAGCTTCTGGATCAGCTATTTCGACGAGGGGATATACGGTGGCGATCAGGACGCCGACGGGCGCTGGCCGGTTTCCTCGGCGGGGCTTGCGCATTTCTCGGCGGACGGCGCGGTGCTCTGGCGATTCAACGAGGATAACGATGCCGGCCTCCTAATCGATGATTGCTATGCTCTCTCGCTGGAAGGCACTGCCGCCTGGATATGCCCCTATTCGGATTTCCATGTCATCCGCATCCATGATGGCCGCGCGACCGCTTGGCGCAATCGAATCCACGGCGCGGCGGCACTTACGGTGGACACGGATCATGCCTTGCTCGCCGGCGGCTACGACCAAGCCAGAGACAGATTAGCCCTCCTCGCACTCGAAGCCGAGGACGCCCGCCTTGTGGGAGAAACCGCTATGGCCCGAGTGCGACAGACAGGCCCCTCTCTGCTGAGAGGCCGCGATGGCATTCTGCATCTCGTGCAGGGCGGCGAATGGACCCGATTCCGCGTAGACGAAGTACGCGCATTCTTCACGGCTTGCCCCGAACCCGAAGGACAAGAATGAGTCGTCCTCTTACTTATCTTCCCGCGCCCCATGCCGGATGCGCAGGATGATCACCCGCCCGCCATCCACCCGATAGCGCAGCACATAAGGCGGAACGATCGTCATCTCGCGCCGTCCATCGCCGGCATCGCGCCCGCGATTGGGGAATTGGGCGAGACTGTCGGCCAACTCGATCAAGCGCCGGCCGAGTCTCTCCGCCGCGGCAAGGTCATAGACCGAGACATAGGTGACGATCGCTTCGAGATGCTCGATCGCCTCGTCGGTCCAGACGATTTTGTGCAAATCAGTCGCCGACCTGTGGCCTTGGCAACCGCTTCGCGCCGCCCCAGGACGAGAGCCACCGGCGCACCGCCGCGTGGGGGATCAGCCGACCGGCCGCCACGTCAGCTTCCGCGCGCGCCTCGGATTTCGCCTCGGCTTCGGGAGAATCGAACAGGCTCTTCTCGACGCTCATGACGACTCCATAGCATTTGCCGTCCTCATCTCCAACGCACTGTCCCCTCCGCGACTCCACGCGAACCGAAACCTAATTCCCGTCCCGCTGCGCCTCCCCCTCCCCGCGCCGCAGGTCCACATTGACCTCCGTGTCGCGCACATTGTCGATCACCCGCTCGGCGCGTTCGGTGGCGTTGCCGATGTCGGAGACGGATTGCTCGACGGCGTTGCCGACCTCGCCGACCACATTCTCCACCGGCCGCGTGTCGTAGCGGATCGTCGTCGTGTCGTTTCCGGGATCGTTCTCGACGCTGCACGCGGCGGCGGCCAGCGCGGCGAGCGGCAAGGCGGATATCATTCGCATGGCGTTCCTCCTGATTGCGCGGGTCAACGCCCGTCGGCCGTTTCGGCTCCGTCCCGCGCCCGTTCGGGAACCGTTCAGCCGCCGGCGCGCTAAGCCGGGAAGACGGCGCGGCGCTTTCCTTGGCGCCCTGGACGTGCCACAAGTCATGACGTTCGCGTAAGGAGATATTCGATGAAGACCAGCATGATTGCCCTGGCGATCGCGGCGACCGGCATGGCCGGGCTGACCGCCCTGCCCGCCGACGCCCAGACCCGCACCGAGCAGTCGCGCTGGGAACAGGCGCAGCGCCGCTTCGACAACGAGCAGCGCCTCTACGAGCGCGAGCGCGCGCGCTACGAGGACGCCGTGCAGCGCAGCCGCTATCAGTACAACGACCGCTACAACAATCGCTACGACGATCCCTATGTCAGCGATTATGACGCCTCGCGCTATTATCGCGACGATCCCCGCTATCAGGAGCGGGTGCTGACCTCGAACGATCATGTCTATCGCGGGTCGGACGGGCGCTATTATTGCCGCCGCAACGACGGCACGACCGGCCTCGTCATCGGCGCCGGCGCCGGCGCCTTGCTCGGCCGCGCGATCGACGGCGGCCGCAACCGCGCGGGCGGCACGATCGTCGGCGGCGTCCTCGGCGCCCTGCTCGGCCGCACCGTAGAACAACAGAGCAGCGAGGTCCGCTGCCGCTAGGCTCCGCCCTGTCCGAATTGAACCGTCACCCCAGCGAAGGCTGGGGTCCATGCGAGAGGTCGTGTCACTCTCGAAGTCAGCATGGATGCCAGCCTTCGCTGGCATGACGAGTGATTCAATAAGGTGCGGAAAGGCTTAAGCGGTGACCGGGCTTTCCGGCCCGGCTGCCGGCTCCTCGGTCTCGCTCTCCGGCACATGCGCCTCCCCGCCCGCCAGCGCGGCGACGAAGGCGCGGCGCCAGGCGAGCACGTCCTCGCGCCGGACGGAGTCGATCATCGCCTCCCAGCGGCGGACGCGCTCCGCCTTCGGCATGTCGAGCGCCCGGCGGATCGCGTCGGAGATCTCGTCCTTGCTGTAGGGGTTGATGAGCAGCGCCTCGCCCATCTGGTGCGCCGCCCCGGCGAAGCGGGAGAGGATGAGGACGCCGGGATCGGCCGGATCCTGCGCCGCCACATATTCCTTGGCGACCAGGTTCATCCCGTCCCTGAGCGGTGTCACCAGCCCGACCTGCGAGGCGCGGTAGAAGCCGGCCAGCGCGGCGCGCGGATAGCCCCGGTTGACGTAGCGGATCGGCACCCAGTCCACGTCCGCGAACTCGCCGTTGATGCGGCCGGACAGCTCGTCGAGATCCTCGCGGATATGCTCGTAGGTGTGGACCTCGCCGCGCGAGGGCGGCGCGATCTGGAGGAAGGAGACCCGCCCGCGCCAGTCCTCATGCTCCTCCAGGAAGCGGCGATAGCCGCGGAAGCGCTCGGCCAGCCCCTTGGAGTAATCGAGCCGGTCGACGCCGATGATGAGCTTCTTGCCCTCGACGCTGTGGTGGAGCGTCGCCTGCGCCTCGTGTGCCTGATGGCTCGCGGCGGCCGCCTCGAACTCCTCGTCGTCGATGCCGATCGGGAAGGCGGCGGTCTGGACGGTGCGGCCTTCCAGGTGGACCGTCCCGTCCGCGTCCACCGTCCCGCCCAGCTCGCGGGTGATGTAGTGGTGGAAGCTCTCCAGCCATTCGACGGTATGGAAGCCGATCAGATCGTAGGCGAGCATCGATCGAACCAGCCGCTGGTGGAAGGGCAGCGAGACGAGCAGCCGGTGCGGCGGCCAGGGGATGTGGAGGAAGAAACCGATCCGGTTCTTGAGGCCCCGCTCGCGCAGTTGCTGGCCGAGCGGGATCAGGTGATAGTCGTGGACCCAGACCAGATCGTCCGGCTCGATCAGCGGCGCCACCGTCTCGGAGAAGCGCTCGTTGACCCGCTCATAGCCGGTGCCGAAGCTGCGGTCATATTCGGCAAGGTCGATCCGGTAGTGGAAGAGCGGCCAGAGCGTCCGGTTGGCGTAGCCGTTGTAATATTCCTCGACATCCTGCGCCTCGAGATCGACCGTCGCCGTCGTCACCCCGTCGTAACGCTGCATGTCGATCTGGCCGGTGAACGCCTCCGCCGTCTCGCCCGACCAGCCGAACCACAGGCCGCGATACTCGCGCAAAGCGGCGGTGAGCGCGACCGCGAGCCCGCCCTGCGCGCCCTCGGCGCTGCGCGGCTTGGGCGCGCTCACCCGGTTGGAGATGACGATCAGGCGGCTCAACGGACGAAGCTCCACGGCCGGGAAAGCAACCCGGCGCAGTTGATGAGTCCGACCAGCGAATAGGTCTGCGGATAGTTCCCCCACAGCTCCCCGGTGTCGAAGTCGCTGTCCTCGGAGAGCAGACCGGCCGGAGTCAGCCGCTCCAGCATCCCTTCATAGAGCGTGCGCGCCTCGTCGCTCCGCCCGGTCAGGTGCAGCGCCTCGATCAGCCAGAAGGTGCAGAAGTTGAACGCCGTCTCGGGCAGCCCGAAATCGTCCTCGGCGGCATAGCGCAGCATGTGCGCGCCGCGCCGCAGCCCCTTCTCCACCGCCTCGAAGGTGGCGCGGAAGCGCGGGTCGTCCGCCTCCAGGAAGCGCATGTCGAGGAGCTGGAGCAGGCTGGCGTCGAGCTCGTCGCCGCCGAAGGCCGCGGCGAAGCGCCCCTCGCCTTCATGCCATGCCTGCGCCTCGATCGCGGCGCGCACCGCGTCCGCCCGCTCGCGCCAGACCGCCTCGCGGTCCGCCATCCCCAGCTCGGCGGCGATGTTGGCGAGCCGGTCGCACGCCGCCCAGCTCATCACCGAGCTGTAGGTGTGGACGGCCGTGCGCGTGCGCAGCTCCCACAGGCCCGCGTCGGGCTGATCGTGCGTCTGCCAGGCCCGCTCGCCGACCTTCTCCAGCGCGGCGAAATCGTCCGCCGTCGCCTTGCGCAGCAGCCGCTCGTCGAAGAAGGCCTGGGTGTTGGACAGGACGATCTGACCGTAGGCGTCATGCTGGACCTGGACATAGGCCGCATTGCCGACCCGCACCGGCCCCATACCGCGATAGCCGGCCAGCGCCGCCGCCTCCCGCTCCTCCAGCTTCGGCTCGCCCGACACGGCATAGAGCGGCTGGATATGCCCCTCCTTCGCCTCGTCGACGATGTTCCTGAGATAGCCGAGATAGCCTTCCAGCACGTCGAGCGCGCCGAGCCGGTTCAGCGCCTGCACGGTGTAATAGGCGTCGCGGATCCAGCAATAGCGATAGTCCCAGTTCCGCCCCGAATCGGCCGCCTCGGGGATCGAGGTGGTGAGCGCGGCGACGATCGCGCCGGTCTCCTCGTGCTGGCACAGCTTCAGCGCGATCGCGGCGCGGATCACGACGCGCTGCCATTCGAGCGGGATGGCCAACCCGCGCACCCAGTCGCGCCAATGATCGGCGGTCTGGTGCAGCATCGTCTCCAGCGTCTGCGTCACCTCGCCGCTGAACGGCTCGTCGGGGCCGAGGAAGAAGTGCAGCGTCTTCTCGACCCGGAAGCTGCGCTCCTCCAGCAGATGGATGACCGGTGCGTCGGTGGTCAGCCGGAGCGGCTGCGGCTTCAGCAGATAGCGGATATGGTTGGTGCCGCTGGTCCGCTCGGCATCGCCGACGCCCCAGTCCTTGGTCGGGTTCAGCGTCACCTTCACGCGCGGCGCGCCCGCCACCGGCCGCACGATCCGCACGAAGGCGACCGGGCGGTACATCCGTCCCGACCGCTCGAAGCGCGGGCAGAAATCGCACACATCGACCGCGCCGCCATGCGCGTCGGTCAGCCGGGTGACGAGGATCGGCGTGTTCTTGGCATAGCGCGGCTCGGCCGAGACCTGATCCTCCAGCGCGATCCGCCATTCCCCGCGCGGCGTCGCGCCGCCGTCCTTCGGCTCCAGCAGCGCGCAGAACAGGGGATCGCCGTCCACGCGCGGCTGGCAGCCCCAGACGAAGCCGGCCGCGTTGTCGACCAGCGCGCTGACCTGGCAATTGCCGATCGGCCACAGGTCGAGCCCGCTCATGCGCTGCTTGCCAGCCATTGCGCGACCGCCGTCACCGAGGGGAGCCGATAGCGCGCCGCCGTCTTGCGCGCCGGCCCCACGAGCACGCCCGCGCCGCCCAGCGCCACGGCCGCCTCGAAGGCATGTTCGTCGGTCAGATCGTCGCCCACGAAGATGGGAATGGTCTCCTCGAAGTCCGGTTCCATCATGAACGCCCGCACGGCGTCCCCCTTGTTAGCACCATCGGCGCGCAGCTCGGCAACCATTTTGCCGCATTGCAGCGTAAACCCGCTCGCGCGGCCCAGCTCGGCCATGAAGGCGCGCACGCCGTCCTGCTCGGCCGGGGCGAGGCGATAGTGCAGCGCGATCCCCGCCGGCTTCTCCTCGACGATCAGGCCCTCGCGCCCCGCCGCGAACGCCGCGACCGCTTCGCGCGCGGCGTCGAGTCCGGCGGGCACGCCGAGCGGCAGGCGGGTGCCGTCGGCGAGGCGCAGCTCCAGCCCGTGCGAGCCGGAGAAGGCGATGCCGTGCAAGGGCAGGTGGCGCTCCAGATCGGCGATCGACCGGCCGCTGACGATGGCGAGGCGTCCGCTTAGCCGCGCGCGCAGCCGCTCCAGCATCGGCGCCAGCCCCGGCGCGACCCGGATCGCGTCCGGCGTGTCGGCCAGCTCGACCAGCGTGCCGTCGAAATCGAGGAACAGGGCGGCGCCATCGAGCAGGTCCGGCGGGGGCAAAGGCAGATCGTTCATGCCCACCCGGTTATCTGAACCCCCAGCCGTCATTCCAGCGAAAGCTGGAATCTCCCTGCCTTTGCCGACGCCGAAAGAGGAAGCGGGATTCCAGCTTTCGCTGGAATGACGGAGGGTGGCCGCCTCAGTTGAAGCTTTCGGCCGCGTCCGCGCCCCAGATCTGGTCGATGCGGATGAAGCCCGACCGGCCGCGCACGTCGAGCCGGCACCAGCCCTCGCCGCAGCGCGAGAGGCGGCCGACCACGCCCGGCTGGGCGCGGAAGCGGACCGGCGAGGCGGCGTCGGGGCGCTCGTGCAGCGCGCGCGGCTCCTCGCCCCGCACGATCGCGGTGCGCGTGTCGGAAAGGAGGCTGACCAGCATCCAGCCGGTCGCGCCGTCCGGATCCTCGATCTTGCGCCAGTCCTGATAGACCTCGACCACCCGGATCGGCAGGTCGCGGCGCACATAGAGCCATTCGCCCGGATAGGTCCGCCCCGGCCCGCGCCGCATCATCGCCTCGCCCGAGGCGATCGACGCCCAATAGGGCGTCTCGCGCCGGCTCTGCGCGTCGGCGGCGGTCAGCGCGGCGCCGACCAGAACGACCATCAGCAACGCGGCGAGACGCTTCATCTCAATAGCCCGTCTGAATCCGCTCCATGAGCTGCTTCACCGTCGGCACGAAGCCGTTGGAGTAGAAGGGGTCGGTCTTGAAGCGGAAGGCGGAATGGCCGGCGAACATGAGATTCTCCTCGGTCGGGCCGCCATGGGCGATGTCCTGGAGGGTCTTCTGGATGCAGAAGCTGCGCGGATCGGCGAGGCGGCCGGTCGAGTTCTTCTCATTGTCCGCCCAGGACGAGAACTGGCACTGGCTGAGGCAGCCCATGCAGTCGGCCTGATCCTTGCGGATCACCTTCTTCTCCTCGGGCGTCACGAAGACGAGGGTCTCGTCCGGCGTCTTCAGCGCCTCGGTATACCCTTGCGCATACCATTCGCGGGCGTGGAGCAGATCGCCCTTCGTCACCCAATAGTTCTTCTTGCCCATGACGCCGACGTCGAGCTGGAACTTGTGATCGCCGATCTCCTCCTTGGTGAAGGCGATCTGGCGGTGCGAGCGGGCCTCCAGGCTGCGCAGGAAGGGATTGCGGACGGCGGAGGAATAGAAGCCGGTGGGCGAGAAGCGGTGGAGCAGGATGTCGCCTTCCTCCAGCGTCATCAGCCTTTGCTTCCACGCCTCCGGGATCGGACTTTCGCGGGTGAGCAGCGGGCGGGTGCCGAACTGGAAGGCGATCTGCCCCAGCTCCTCATTGTCGATCCAGTGCTCCCATTCCTTCAGGCTCCACACGCCGCCGGCCATGACGATCGGCACGGAATCGGCGATGCCGCCGGCGCGCATCGTCTCGCGCAGCGCCTTGACGCGCGGATAGGGGTCCTGCGGGACGAGCGGGTCCTCGGCGTTGGAGAGGCCGTTATGGCCGCCGGCCAGCCAGGGGTCCTCATAGACCACCGCCGCCAGCCATTCCGCCGCCTTGGAATAGGCCCGCTTCCACAGCGCCGAGAAGGCGCGCGCCGAGCTGATGATCGGCAGGTAGGAGACGCCGTAGAACGAGGCGATCTCGCTGAGCTTGTAGGGCATGCCCGCGCCGCAGGTGACGCCGGAGACCAGCCCCTTCGTCCGCTCCAGCACGCCGTGCAGCACGCGCTGCGCGCCGCCCATCTCCCAGAGCACGTTGATGTTGATCGCGCCCCGGCCGTTGGCGATCTCGTAGGCGCGCTGGACCTGCTGGACCGCGCCGTCGATCGCATACTGGATCAGCTCCTCGTGCCGCTCGCGCCGGGTGAGGGCGTGATAGACCTGCGGGACGATGCGCCCTTCCGGATCGTAGCTGTCGGCGTTGACCGCCGAGACGGTGCCGATGCCGCCGGCCGCGGCCCAGGCGCCCGAACTCATATGGTTGGTCGCCGCCACGCCCTTGCCGCCCTCGACCAGCGGGAGCACTTCGCGCCCCGCATAGAGGATCGGCTTGATACCCTTGAACATTCCACCTCCGGAAGAAAGTGCCCCATTATAGGCGCATCGCGCGCGCCAGGCAAAACGTCACGCGGGGGCCGCGAACGCACCGGTGCGCCCGATAGCCTCTCCATAGAGCCGCGCATAGGCCGAAATCATCGCCGCCTCGTCATAGCGGGACGCCGCCAGCGCGCGGTTGGCGGCGCCGATCGCGCGCCTGAGGTCGTCGCGCTGGGCGAGGCTGTCGAGCGCGTCGGCGAAGGCGGGCTCGTCCAGCGGATCGACGATCAGCGGCAGATTGTCGTCGGCGAGGATGTGCAGCACGTCGCCGACCTGCGTCGTCACCGCCGGCAGCCCCGCCGCCATCGCCTCGACCAGCGAGATCGGGAACTGCTCGCTGTCCGACGAAAGCGCGAAGATGTCGAAATGGCCGATCCAGCGGGCGGGATCGGCGAGGAAGCCGGGCATCAGCACGCGGTCCGCCACGCCGTGCGCGCGCGCCTCGGCGGCGATCGCCTCGCTCTCCGGCCCCTCGCCGACGATGACGAGGCGGGCGGCCTTGTGCTCCATCGCGGCGAAGGCGCGGACCAGGCGGGGCAGGTTCTTGACCTTGCGCAGCCCCGCCACGGTGCCGA
Source organism: uncultured Sphingosinicella sp. (assembly GCA_964614625.1). Lineage (GTDB taxonomy): Bacteria > Pseudomonadota > Alphaproteobacteria > Sphingomonadales > Sphingomonadaceae > Allosphingosinicella. Next base: position 9,349 of record CAZTPD010000073.1, read on the forward strand.
TCACGATCTCGCCGGGGCGCTTCTCGAAGCCGGGGATGGCGCCGGGCGCGGGCGGCTTCAGGTAGCGGGCGACCGGGATGCCGTTGGGGATGCGCGTAACGCGGCGATCGGGCTGCACCCAGTCCCACACCGCGATGTCGGCGAGGCGCTGCGAGGGCACGACGAGGCGGAAGACGGCGGGCAGGCCGAGCCGGCGATAGACGCTGCGCGAAGTCTTGAGCTTCACCGCCTCGTCCTCGTTGAAGCCGTCCTCGTGATGGACGACCGGCGGGCCGCCGAAGAGGCGCCGCGCCATCACGGCATCGAACGCGCCCCAATTGTAGGTCAGCACCAGATCGAAGCCGCGCATGTAGCGCGCGAGCGCCCTGAGCCGCGACGGCGTGGGCCGGCCGGTGAGCGAAGGCGCATCGGCCGGGAAAGCGACCTTGACGCCCTTGTCGATCGCGGCGCGGGCGCCGAGCCGGTCGGGCATGGCGCTGAGGATGGTGTGCTCGGCGGCATCGCCGAACGCATTCATCAGCCGCACCGCGCGCGCTTCCTTGCCGCCGAGCGAGAAGGTGGAATGGCAATGGAGGATGCGGACGGCCATGCGCGCTTATGACCCAGCCGGGAGCCGAGAGCCAGCGGGCGAGCCGCGATTCGGGCCGCGCGCAATGCCGCCGGCGCAGGTACGCGGTTTCGGCATCCTCTCTCTGCTAAGTTGACAAAGTTGTCAGGGTGAGGGGTGTTCCGGCGGGGGTACCGATGACGGGCATCGGGGTCGAAAATTTCAAAGAGCCGCGAAGCGAGGCTCGGACCCCGATTCGGGGCGAGCCTGACAGAGGATTTCCTACATTGGAAGCGGGCGGCCGGAGGCCGGATTCCGTTCGCGCAGAGACGCAGAGGCGCGGAGAGGTTTGTGAGGCGGGACGACCGGGACTATTCGCGGCTATCGGGAAGTGTTCAGCCTCTCTGCGCCTCTGCGTCTCTGCGCGAATCCTGAAAGAGGCGGGGTCGCACCGGGGATTGAAGGAAAGGCGCTTCGCGCCGACCCACCCCTGACCCCCTCCCTTGCAGGGAGGGGGACTGCCGCGTCTTACACCTGATGCGGCATTCGGTCCGGCTGGGCTTCCAGTTCGTCGACTTCCTGCCAGAGCACGTCGAGGAGGCCGGTCAGCTCGGCGATGTGGGGGACGTCGTGGCGGCGGGCGCAGCGATATTTGCGGGTGAGCATCGAAACTTCGGCGAGGATCAGGCGGGCGACCTCGCCATGCGCGTCGAGCGAGGGGATCGCCTCGAACGCGGCGAAGGCGTCGGCGCGGGCCATCGCCTCGGCGTCCCGGACCTGACCGGCATGAGCGTTCATCGCAATGTCTCCAGCA
>CAZTPD010000074.1:0-10587 GCA_964614625.1 uncultured Sphingosinicella sp.
CGCCTCGTCGATGCCTATTATGGCGGCGCCGGCGACGCGCCGACCCGCCGGATGCATGAGTTCACGCCGACCGAGGAGAGCCTCGCCGTCCGCATCGCCGACGCGCTTGCCGCCGCCTTGGGCCAGGTCTGGTCCGAGGTCGTCCCGGTCCAGCCGCAATTCCGCTCGCGCGAGACCCATGCCGGCTTCGCCGCCTTGGCCAAGCCGGAGGAAGCGGTCGCGGTCTCGCAGTTCACCATCGCCTCCTGGCCGGAGCAGCCGGCGACGATCGAGATCCTCTATCCCGTGTCGGGCCTGCGCTCGCTCGAGCATATGTTCGTGGCCAAGCCCACCGACGAGGCCGGCATCACCGGCGGCGACTGGCGCCGCCGGATGAACGCCGCCGTCGGCGAGGTCCGCATCCAGGCGCGCACCGTGCTGGCGCGCCCCGAATTGCCGCTGTCCGAGCTGATGCAGCTTCGCGCCGGCGACGTCATTCCGGTCAGCCTGCCGGCGCATGTGCCGCTGATCGTCGAGGGCCGGCGCTTCGCGACCGGCACGATCGGCGAGCATGACGGGCGCGCCGCGCTCAAGATCGAAAAAGTCGAACAGAGGAGGTTCGTGTCGTGAAGGAAGCCCAGGACATCGTCGAGGCCAGCCCGCTGGACGAGGCGCTGGGGCGCCGCAATTACGGCCTGCTCGCGGACATCCCCGTCCGGCTCTCGGTCGAGGTCGGCAGCACCGCGCTGAAGCTTTCCGAATTGATGGACCTGGCCGAGGGCAGCGTCGTCGAGCTGGACCGCCAGAGCCATGAGCTGCTCGACATCATGGCCAACGGCACCCTGATCGCCAAGGGCGAGGTCGTGACCGTGAACGGCCGCTTCGGCATCCGCGTCGTCGAGGTCGTCGCGCTCGAGGCGCTCGGCCCGGGCGACGAGCGCCGGAAATGATGACCGCCTATCTCCTGAAGCTCGTCATCCTGATCCCGCTCGTCGCGGGACTGGCTTATGGCGCGCTTTACCTGTGGCGCAAGCTCCAGCCCGGCATGGCCTTCGCGCAGCGCGAACGGCTGGTGAAGCTGGTGGACGCGGTGCCGCTCGGCGCCACCGGCCGGCTCGCCGTGGTCGAGTTCGGCGGCCGCAACCTCCTGATCGCCGTCTCGCGCGGCGGCGTGCAGCTCCTCTCGGAAAGCGGCGCGGAGCCGAAGACCGATGGCTGAGGCGCTGATCCGGGTCCGGCGCGCCGGACCCATCCTCCTGATCCTGCTCGGCATGGCGGCGGCCCTCCTGTTCGCCGCGACGCCGGCCCTCGCCCAGGCGGGCGGACAGCCCGGCGCGCTCGATCGCGCGCTCGGCGAAGTCGCCGGCGACGGCCGCCCGCTCTCGCTCTCGTTGCAGATCCTGCTGCTGATGAGCCTGCTGACGGTGCTGCCGTCGATCCTGCTGATGATGACCAGCTTCACCCGGATCATCATCGTGCTGTCGATCCTGCGCACCGCGATCGGGCTCCAGCAGACCCCGCCGAACCAGGTGCTGGTCGGCCTCGCCCTCTTCCTCTCGCTGTTCGTGATGCGGCCCGTGGTCGATCAGGTCAACGAGATCGCCTACACGCCCTATGGCGCGGGCGAGATCAGCATCGAGGAGGCGGTGTCGCGCTCCGGCACGGTGCTGCACGGCTTCATGATGAACCAGACGCGCGAGACGGACCTGCGGCTGTTCGCCGATCTCGCCGGCGTCGAGCGGTTCGAATCGCCGCAGGCGGTGCCCTTCTCGATCCTGCTGCCGGCCTTCGTCACCAGCGAATTGAAGACCGCCTTCCAGATCGGCTTCCTCATATTCCTGCCCTTCCTGATCATCGACCTGGTCGTTTCGTCGACCCTGATGTCGCTGGGCATGATGATGCTGTCGCCGACGATCGTGTCGATGCCGTTCAAATTGCTGTTGTTCGTCCTCGTCGACGGCTGGGCGCTCACCATGGGCTCGCTCGCCGCATCCTTCTCGGGAGGCTAGCGATGGACGGTTCGGCCTATTTCATCGGCGTCGCCCAGCAGGCCCTGTGGATTCTGGCGCTCGCGGCCGCGCCGATCCTGATCCCGGCGCTGGTCGCCGGCCTCGTCCTCGGCATGTTCCAGGCGGCGACCTCGATCAACGAGGCGACCTTGACCTTCGTGCCGAAGCTGATCGTCGTCGGCATCTGCCTCGCCATCTTCGGCGGCGCGATCCTGATGCTGATCGCCGATTTCACCCAGGACATCTTCGCGCGAATCCCCGAGCTGACGCGATGATCCCGACCGGGTTCGCGGCCGTCGAGGCGCAGCTCTGGCTGTGGATGGTCGCGATGCTGCGGCCGGGCGCCGCGATGCTGGCCGCGCCGGTCTTCGGCTCCCCGTCCGTGCCCGTCCAGCTGCGCCTGATCATCGCGCTCGCGCTCGGCATTCCCGCGCTCGGCGCGACCCAGTTCACGCTGCCGGCCGACGGCCTCGCCTCGTTCGAGGGCGTGCTGCTGATCGCCGGCGAGATCATGGCCGGGCTCGCCATCGGCTTCGCGGTGCAGATCGGCTTCGCCGCCGCGGTGATCGCGGGCGAAGTGATCGGCAACGCGATGGGCCTCGGCTTCGCCGCGATGATGGACCCGGCGAGCGGCCAGCAGAATCCGGTCGTCGGCCAGTTCCTGTCGATCGTCGCCACCCTGCTGTTCCTCGCCGTCGGCGGGCATCTCGCGCTCGCCGTCACGATCGTCGAAAGCTATCGCGCGCTGCCGCCCGGCGATGCGTGGATGAGCGCGGAGAGCATACGGGGCCTCGTCTTCTTCGGCAGCGTGCTCTTCTCCGCCGGGCTGTCGATCGCGCTGCCGGTGGCGTTCGCGATCGTGCTCGTCCAGATCATGATGGGCATGCTGGCGCGCTCGGCGCCGCAGCTCAACCTGTTCGCGGTCGGCTTCCCGGCGGCCCTGCTCGCCGGCGTCGTGCTGCTCGCGATCGCCGCGCCGGTGCTCGGCGAGGGCCTTGTCGGCGCGATCCAGCTCGGCCTCGAGCAATCGCGCCTGCTGGCGATGGGGGGCTGAGCCATGTCCGAGAATGCGGACAAGGACCAGAAGACAGAAGCCCCGACTCCGAAGAAGCGGCGCGACGCCGCGGAGAAGGGCGACGTCCTCCAGTCGCGCGAGCTCGGCACCGCGCTGGTCGTGATCGGCGGGGCGATCTGGATCGCGCTCGCCGGGCCGATGATGATCGGCGCGCTGGAGGTGATGATTGTCGACGCGCTCAGCTTCGACGTCTCCGACATCCGCACGTTCGATCCGGGCAGCGCCGCCATCCGGCTGCTCGGCATCATCGCGCTGCCCCTCGCCATGCTGTTCGGCGTGACCCTGATCGCCGCGATCGGCACGCCCGCCTTGCTCGGCTCGTTCGGGTTCCGCGCCAAGGCGCTCGGCTTCAAGGGCAGCAAGCTCAACCCGATCAGCGGCATGAAGCGGATCTTCGGCATGCAGGGGCTGATCGAGCTCGGCAAGTCGGTCGCCAAGGTGCTGCTGCTCGGCACGGTCGCGATCTGGGTGATCACCAGCAACCTGCCGACGATGGTGGGGCTGACCTCGCAGGACATCCGGCCCGCCATCTCCGACATCGGCGGCATCTTCGTGATCGCGGTGCTCGTGATGGGCATGGCGCTGGCGGTGATCGCCGGGATCGACGTGCCCGCGCAGATGTACCAGCGTTTCCAGCGGCTCAAGATGACCCGCCAGGAGACCAAGGAAGAGCACAAGCAGGCCGAAGGCGCGCCGGAGCTGCGCGCCGCCGTCCGCCGCCGCCAGCACGAGATGGCGCGCAATTCGGCGCGCGGCGCGATCGCCGAGGCGACGGTCGTGCTCACCAACCCGACCCATTTCGCGGTGGCGCTGCGCTATCGCCAGGGCATGGACTTCGCGCCGGTCGTCGTCGCGCGCGGCCGTGGCGTCACCGCCGAGGCGATGCGCGAGCTGGCCGCCGAGCATGACGTGCCGATGCTGAGCTATCCGCAGCTCACCCGCGCGCTTTATTATACCAGCCAGCCCGGCCAGATCATCCGCGAGGATCTCTACATGGCGGTGGCGACGGTGCTCGCCTTCGTCTTCAATCTCGACGCCGCGCTGGCCGCCGGCAACCAGCCGCCGCCGATCGAGCTGCCGCCCGAAATGCGCTTCGACACCGAGGGGCGGCCGGAGGCTTAAGCGGGATCGCGCCGCGCCGTTATCGAGTCCGCAAGAAGAGCGGAAGCGAAAGGCGGTCGGGTGGACGAGACGGCGCGAAATCGGCGATTCACGCTCGAGGAGGTCGAGCGCCTCCTGGCGATGGCGACCCGGATCGGCGTGCCTGTCGAGCCCTGGGTCGAGCAGCTCGCGCGCGAGCTGCGCGCCGACCATTCGAACGCCGCGCAGGAAGGCGCCGAGCTGGCCGGCCGGATGCGCTCCGATCCGGGGCGCTCGCTCCGTGCCCAGACGCGGATCGACCGGGGCACGCTGCACATGCTGAAAAGCTGATTTTTCCCTCTCCCTTCCCCTAAAGAATCCGCCGCCGGAGCCGTTCCTTTCACATGAACGGCAAGGACGCTTCGGACATGAGCACTTCCTCCATCGGCTTCGCGCTCGGCATCGGTTCCGGCCTCGACATCAAGGGGCTGGTCGACGGCCTCGCCGCCGCCGCCAAGGCGCCCAAGGAGGCGCTGATCGCCAAGCGCGAGGAAGCCAATGCGGCGAAGGTCTCGACGCTGGCGTCGGTCGCCAACGCGATCGATTCGTTCGCGGTGGCGCTGTCCGGGCTGATCTCGGGCGGCAGCCTGTTCAGCCAGCCGAGCGTGTCCGATCCCAGCGTGTTCAGCGCCGCCGCCATTCCGGGCGCGCGGCTCGGCGGCCTGTCTTCCTCGGTGGAGGTGGTGCAGCTCGCGCAGGCGCAGACCGTCGCCTCGGCGCCGCTCGCCAGCCGCACCGATCCGGTCGGCCAGGGCGAGCTCACCATCACCACCGGCACGGGCAGCTTCACGGTCTCGATCGACGCGGCCAACGACAATCTCGACGGGCTGGCCCGCGCGATCAACGACAGCGGCGCCGGCCTGGTCGCGAGCATCGTGACCGACGTCAACGGCGCGCGCCTCGTCCTCAAGGGCGCGACCGGCGAGGCCAACGCCTTCACCCTGTCCGTGCCCGGCGGCACGTCGAGCGGGCTGGAGCGGTTCGCCTTCGGCCCGTCGGTCGTCGGCGGGATGACCGAGGCGCAGGCCGCGCAGGACGCGATCGTCAATGTCGACGGCGTCGAGGTGAAGCGCGCCGTCAACAGCTTCAACGACCTGATCGAGGGCGTCCAGATCGATCTCAAGCGCGCCGCGCCGGGACAGACGATCGCGATCAGCGTCACCCGCCCGACCGAGTCGATCGGCCAGGCGGTGCAGGATTTCGTCGCCGCCTATAACGAGCTGATGGCGATGATCGCGGAAGCGACCCGCCCCGGCGTCGCCGGCGAGGGCGGCGCGTTGCGCGGCGATCTCGGCGTGCGCGAGATGCAGCGCCAGCTCGCACAGATCCCGACGATGGTGCTGGCGAGCCAGGGCACCGGGCCGAAGACCCTCGCCGAGATCGGCGTGCGCACCAATCGCGACGGCACGCTGGGCGTCAATGTCGGGCAGCTCCAGACCGTGCTGGCCAGCGACCCGGACGGCGTCGAGGCGCTGTTCAACCCGACCCAGCACAGCTCCAGCCCGTTCCTGACGATCAAGAGCGCGATGGGCCGGGTGAAGCCGGGCGTCTATACGATCACCGATGCCGTGCCGGCGGCCGACGGCAGCCCGGCATCGGGCCGGCTGAACGGCGTCGCCATGACCGGCGTGGGCGTCAACCTGGTGGCGCCGGCGGGATCGGCCGCGATCGGCCTGATCCTCGGCGTCAGCGGCGCGGTCGGCAGCGCGACGATCACCATCGATCCCGGCCTCGGCGGCGCGCTTCAGGGCATCCGCGACGCGCTGCGCGCGCGCGGCGGCCCGTTCGAGGGCAGCAACGACCGGCTGAGCGCGGAGGCGAAGAAGATCGCCGAGGATCGCGAGCTGCTCGAGACGCGCTCGGAGAAATATTACAACCAGCTGCTCAACACCTTCACGGCGATGGAGCGGCAGGTGTCGTCGTTCAAGGCGACCCAGTCCTATCTCGACCAGCAGATCAAGATGTGGACGAACGATCGGAATTGAGGCGGCGCCCGGCCGAAGCCGGCGGGCGGTTCTTGTTGCGGGAGTGAGAGATGTACATGTCGCGGGGGAAATTCGGGGCCGCCAAGGCGAGCTATCAGAGCGTCGATCTGGCCAGCCGGATCGAGGGCGCCAGCCCGCACCAGCTCGTCCAGGTGATGTACGAGGAGCTGCTGAAGGCGCTCGACGCGATGGCGGTGGCGACCCGGCGCGGCGATCTCGCGCAGCGCAACGCGCGCCAGGCGCGCGCGCTCGCCATCCTGACCGGGCTGGAGACGAGCCTCGATTTCGAGAAGGGCGGGGAGATCGCGCGCGGGCTGGTCGCCATCTATCGCGAGGCGCGCCGCCTGCTCATCGCCGCCGGGCGCGAGAACGACGCCGACAAGGCCCGGCAGGCGCGCGACATGCTGTTCGAGATCGCCAGCGCCTGGGAAGCCCTGGCCCAGCCGCAGGGATAGGCTGTATCGACATTCAACTGTCCTCCCCTGCAAGGGGAGGGGGACCGGCGAAGCCGGTGGAGGGGTGTCAGCGGCGGAGGTCAGTCTCAAACGCTGACACCCCTCCGTCAGCCCTTCGGGCTGCCACCTCCCCTCAAAGGGGAGGGTTTAAGAGAAAGAACGTCATCTCGTGAATGTCGATACAGCCTAGAATCGAGGTCTGTACGGCTTGGTTTGAACTGACCCTACTCAGGATGAGTGGTTCAGTAGATACAGGGCGCCGTCCGTCAGGCGGCCTTCACCTCGTATTTGCGCATCTTTTCAATGAGCGTCGTGCGTTGCAGGGACAGCATCCGCGCCGCGTCGGCGACCACGCCGTCGGAGAGGGTCAGCGCCTCCTCGATATAGCGGCGCTCGATCTCGGCGAGCATGTCGCGCAGCGCGACCGGCTGGCCGGCGGCCAGCTCATGGGCCTCGGCGATCTCGACCTCGGCGCGGATCGGCACGACGACATTGTCCTCGTCTTCGGCCTCGGCCTCGGTCGCGCCCGGCGCCGCGGCGGCGGCGATCCGGTTGGTCGCCTCCCACAAGGCGGCGCGCTCGATCGCGCCGACCCGGCCCCGGCGCAGCAGCAGCGATGCCGCCTCGTCGGCCCCGACCGCGCGGCCGGCGAACAGGATGCAGGCGCGCTCGACGAAGTTGCGCAGCTCGCGCACATTGCCCGGCCAGCCATGATCGGCGAGCCGCGCCAGCGCGGCCGGCGCGAAGCTCATGCCGGCGGCGCGCTTGCCCTGCTGATCCAGGAAATGCCGCACCAGCAGCGGGATGTCCTCGCTCCGCTCGGCGAGCGGCGGGATGTCGATCGGGAAGACGGCGAGCCGGTAGAACAGATCCTCGCGGAACCTGCCCTCGTCGATCGCGCGGTCGATGTCGCGGTGGGTGGCGGCGACGATGCGCACGTCCACCTCGATCTGGCCGCGCCCGCCGACGCGCTGCACGGCGCGCTCCTCGAGCACGCGCAGCAGCTTCACCTGCATGTCGGCCGGCATGTCGCCGATCTCGTCGAGAAAGAGGGTGCCGCCATGCGCTTCCTCGAAGCGGCCCTTGTGCTGGGCATGGGCGCCGGTGAAGGAGCCCTTTTCGTGCCCGAACAGCTCGGATTCCAGCAATTCGCGGGGGATGGCGCCGCAATTGACGGCGACGAAGGGCTTGCCACCCCGGCCGCTCGCGGCGTGGATCGCGCGGGCGACCACTTCCTTGCCGCTGCCCGACGGCCCGGTGAGCAGCACCGAGGCCTCGCTGGGCGCGACATGGCGGATGAGGTTGCGCAGCGCCAGGATCGCCGGCGTCTCGCCGATCACCATCGCTTCCGGCCCGGTCTCGATCGTTTCCGCCGTCACCGGCCTGCCCCCGCCACACGGAAGCCAATACGGATTTTCAAGGAAGCCCCCCGGTCTCGAAAGTCTGCGTCTTTGTCGGGAGCAGATGTGGCGGAAAATGGTTAACGCCGTCTTTACGCCGTGCACATCCCATGCGCGCGGGACACCGGCGGCCGGCGGTGGATCATGACGGCGGGAAAGGGAGGATGGTGCCCAGGGACGGGATCGAACCGCCGACACCGTGATTTTCAGTCACGTGCTCTACCAACTGAGCTACCTGGGCGTTCCGGCGAATGCGGAAGCGGGGCCTATAGATGCGTGTCCGCGTCCCTGTCCAGCCCCCCGCTGTCCAGCGCGTCCTCGGCCGGCGGGCCGGGCACGCGATAGGCGTCGCCGAGCCAGTGCAGCAGGTCGCGGTCGCGGCAGCCCTGCGAGCAGAACGGGCGGAACGGCGCGGCCGAAGGCGCGCCGCAGAGCGGACAGGCGTCGCTTTTGTCAGTCTTGGCGGCGGTGGACATGCCCGGCCGATATGGCGAGCCCCGGCTCGGTCCGCAAGGCGACCGGCACGCCGGCCTGGCGCGCCAGCGTCGCGGTCCATTCGGGCCGGGCCTCGAGACAGGCGATGACGGCGGAGGCGGCATGGATGCCGATCGGCCCCGGCCCCGCCGCCCATTCCGCGCGGCGCAGGAGGGCGCGGGCGGCGGCGCCGACCGGGTCGAACTGGACGATCTCGGCGATCGACGCGCGGGCGCGGCGGCGGACGATCTGGAGGAAGCCGAAGCCGTTGACCGCGGTGCGCTCGAAGGGCTGGGGCAGTGCCGCGTCCAGCGCCGCCGCCGCCCGCTGGCGCGCCGCCCGGTCGGGCAGGGTCGGCAGGTCGATGCCGATCGAGCCGCCGATGCCCAGACGCCGGATCGCGCGGCCCGCCGCCGCCGCGCCCGCTTCAGCCAGCGCGCCCGGCGGCAGCGCGCCGTCGACGTCGAACAGGGTCATGGCGGGCGCGAGGCTCATCCGGAGCGATCCGCCGGGAAAGTCGATCTCGCCGGTCGCCGCTTCCTCCAGCAGCTCGGACCAGCCCGCCGCTTCGAAAGGGTCGGTGCCGTGCGGCGGCGCCGTCGTGGCGCCGATGCGTTCGATCAGGGCCGGGCCGGGCCGGGCCTCCGCGTCCGTCGCGCGGGCGAGGGCGCGCTTGGCGCGGCCGGCTTCGGGGATTTCCTCGCGCACGATCTCGGCGCGGAACGCCGCGCCTTCGGTCAGGCCGGGCGGGACCGGCTCGATCAGCGCCTCCCCGCCCCCGTCCAGCGCCGCGATGCCACGCCGCCGGGGGACGAGCAGCCGGGTCAGGCGCGCGGGGACGACGGCGCCGGCGCGGAACGGGGCCGGCAGCTCGACATGGGCTTCGAGGATCTGCCCGTCCTCGACCAGGATCGCGCGATCCTCGCCGATCCCCGCCTCGTAATACCATTCAGCCAAGCGGATAGCCCGCCGCGCGCAGCAGGGCGCGCGTCTCGAACAGCGGCAGGCCCATCACGCCCGAGAAGGAGCCGGACAGCGCGCGGACCAGCGCCTCGGCGCGGCCCTGGATCGCATAGCCGCCGGCCTTGCCGCGCCATTCGCCGGCGGCGAGGCAGGCGTCGAGCTCGCCCGTGTCGAGCCGCTTGAAGATGACGATCGAGGTGGAGAGGCGATGCCGGGCGCGACCTTCGGCGTCGATCAGCGTGACGGCGCTGTGGACGCGGTGCCGCCGTCCGGAGAGCAACGCCAGGCAGGCGCGCGCCTCGGCCTCGGTCTCGGTCTTGGGCAGGATGCGCCGGCCGACCGCGACGACCGTGTCGGCGGCGAGGGTGAGCGCGCCCGCTTCGGCGACCGCCGCCGCCTTCGCGGCCGCCATCCGGCGCGCATAGGGGACGGGGAGCTCGCCCTTCAGCGGCGTCTCGTCGATATCGGCGGGGACGACCGCGTCCGGCGTCACGCCGATCCGGGCGAGCAATTCCAGCCGGCGGGGCGAAGCGGAAGCGAGGATGAGCCGCATGCCGGCCCGGTCAGGCCGGGCCGGGGCCGCCGCGACCGGGCATGTAGCGATAGGTGATCCGGCCCTTGGTCAGGTCGTAGGGCGTCAGCTCGACCAGCACTTCGTCGCCGGTCAGCACGCGGATGCGGTTCTTGCGCATCTTGCCGGCGGTGTGGCCGAGGATCTCGTGGCCGTTTTCGAGCTTTACCCGGAACATGGCGTTGGGCAGCAGCTCGACGACCTGCCCGCGCATTTCGAGAAGTTCTTCCTTGGCCATTCAAGTCTCGGCTTTATTGGAGCGCGCCGCCTTTAACGGCTGGGCTCCGAAAATGAAACCCCGCCCGAACGGGCGTCCGGACGGGGTTCCGATTCGAAACGATCCCGCGATCAGCCCGCGCCGTGGCCGGCCAGCGCCGCGAGCAGCAGCAAAGCGACGATGTTGGTGATCTTGATCATCGGGTTCACCGCCGGGCCGGCCGTGTCCTTGTAGGGATCGCCGACCGTGTCGCCGGTCACGGCCGCCTTGTGGGCTTCCGAGCCCTTGCCGCCGTGATTGCCGTCCTCGATATACTTCT
>CAZTPD010000075.1:0-10587 GCA_964614625.1 uncultured Sphingosinicella sp.
CGCGGAACCGATAGGCCGATCCGGGCATTGCTTCATCGGTACGACAGGGCCGGCACCGCGCCGGGCCGGAGTTCGGGAGGATGACGATGAAAAAGCTGATGATGATCTTCGTGCTGTCGGGCAGCGTCGCGCTCGCGGCCTGCAACACGGTCGAGGGCGCGGGCCGCGACGTCCAGTCGGTCGGCAACGCCGTCTCCGACGCCGCGGACTGATCCATGGCCTTTGCGAGGGGAAGCGCCGCCGGCGACGGCGGCGCTTTTCTTATGCCTCGGCCTGGGCGGCGGCCTCGCGCGCCCGGCGGCGCTCGGTGAACCAGATCGCGACCAGCGAGATTTCGTAGAGGATGATGAGCGGCACGGCGAGCAGGAACTGGGAGACCACGTCCGGCGGCGTCAGCACGGCGGCGATCACGAAGGCGACGACGATCGCATAGCGCCGCCCGCGCCGGAGCTGGGCGCGCGTGACCAGCCCGGCACGCTCCAGCAGCAGCAGCAGCACAGGCAGCAGGAAGGCGACGCCGAAGCCGAACAGGAAATGCATGACGAAGCTGAGATAATTGCCGACCGCCGGCATCGCCTCCAGCTGGCCCTCCAGCCCGGCGCCGCCGCCCACATTGCCCTCGAAGCTGAGCAGGAAGTGGAGCGCGACCGGCATCGCGACAAAATAAGCGAGGCACGCGCCCGCGGCGAACAGGAAGGGCGTCAGCAGCAGGAAGGGCCGCAGCGCCCGCTTCTCCTTCGCGTAGAGGCCGGGCGCGACGAACTTCCAGAGCTGGCTGGCGAGGATCGGGAAGGCGATCATCAAAGCGGAGAAAAAGGCGACCTTGATCTCGACGAAAAACGCCTCGAACACATTGGTGTAGATGAGCCGCCCCTGCCCGGCCTGGAGCAGGGGCTGGACCAGCACCCCGAAGATCGGCCGCGCGAAATAGAGGCAGACGAAGAAGGCGACCGCGAGCGCGGCGAAGCTCCACAACAGCCGCCGCCTGAGTTCGATCAGATGATCGAGCAGCGGCGCCTTGCTGGCGTCGAGTTCGTCCTCCTCCGGCCGATCGCTCATGCGCCGTCCTTCGCTTCCGGCGCGGCCTTCTTGCGCGCGCGCGACGCGCGGCGCGCCGGCGGCGCCTGGAGCGGCAGCTCGGGAGAGGATGTCGGCGCGGGCGCGGGCGGAGGAGCGGCCGGCGCGGGCGGTTCGGGCGGGGCGGCGCCCGCCGCCGCCTCCCGGCCCCAGTCGCTGTCCGTGGGGGGCGAGGGATGCTCCTGCATGATCCGCTCGTTATCGGCCTTCCACTTCTTCTCCATCTCCTCCAGCTCGACCTCGCGGATCATCGTGTCGATGCCGGAGCGGAAATGGCGCGCCATGCCCCGCGCGCGGCCGACGAATTGCCCGATCGTCCGCATCGCGCGCGGCAGGTCTTTCGGGCCGATCACCACCAGGGCGACCAGCGCGATGATCAACAGCTCGCCGGAATCGATGCCGAACACGCGCCGTCCCTTGTCAGGCCCGCAGCGGGCCGGGTCTTATTGCCGGTCGGCCTCGGGGCGGGACGCCGGCTCGGCCGGGGTCGCGGCGGCGGGCGGCGGCGCGGCCGGGGTCTCGTCGGCGATCCGCGGCTGCGGCCTGGCCGGCGCGTCCTCGTCCTCGCTCATGCCCTTCTTGAAGCTCTTGAGGCCCTTGGCGACGTCGCCCATCATGTCGGAAAAGCGCCCTTTCCCGAACAGAAGCAGGATGACGAGGCCGACGACGAGCCAATGCCAGAGGCTGAAACCGCCCATGTGAGAATCTCCCAGTGTTCCGTTGAATCTAGGCGTCTTCGCCGTCGGTTTCCAGTTCGGCGTCTTCCTCGCCCTCGAATCCCATCTGTTCGAGGGCGGTATCGACCGGATCGAGCAGGCCGGCGGCCTTCAGATCGTCGATCCCCGGCAGGTCGCGGCGGCTGGCCAGCCCGAAATGGGTGAGGAACTCGGCGGTGGTGGCGTAAGTGAGCGGCCGGCCCGGCACCTCGCGGCGCCCGGCGGGGCGGACCCAGCCCGCCTCCATCAGCACGTCGAGCGTGCCCTTGGAGATCTGCACGCCTCGTATCGCCTCGATCTCGGCGCGGCTGACCGGCTCGTGATAGGCGATGATCGCCAGCGTCTCGACCGCCGCGCGGCTGAGCTTGCGGCTCTCCTCGCGCTCGCGGCGCAGGACGTAGGCGAGGTCGGCGGCGGTCTGGAAATGCCAGCGCTGCCCACGCTCGACCAGCTCGACGCCGCGCCCGGCATAATGCGCCGCCAGCTCGGCGAGCGCCGCCTTCACGTCCACGCCCTCGCCGACATAGGCGGCGATGTCCTGGACGCCGAGCGGCTCGGCGGCGGCGAACAGCGCCGCCTCGACGGCGCGCACGGCGTCGGACGCCTCCTTCACGCGGCCCTCACGTAGAGCGGCGCGAAGCTCCCCGCCTGCTCGATCTCGATCTTGCCGAGCCGGGCCAGTTCCAGCGTCGCGACGAAGCTGGAGGCGAGCGCGGACTTGCGGAACTCGCCGTCCCGCGTCTCGGGCAGGAACGCCTCCAGCGCGGTCCATTCCAGCTTCGCCCCGATCATCCGCTCCAGCCGGTGGATCGCCTCGTCGAGCGTCATCACCGGCCGCCGCGCGACGACATGGACGGCGGGCGCGCCGCGCGCGCGCACGATGCCGTAGGCGGAGATGAGATCGTAGAGATCGGCCCGCCACGCCGCCTTGCGAACCACCGTCAGCCCCTCCGGCGCGCCGCGCGGGAAGACGTCGCGCCCGATCCGGTCGCGCCCGATCAGCCGCGCGCCGGCCTCGCGCATCGCCTGGAGCCGCTGGAGCCGCAATTGCAGCCGCAGCGCCAGCTCCTCCGGCGAGGGATCGACCGTCGGATCCTTGGGCAGTAGCAGGCAGGATTTGAGATAAGCGAGCCAGGCCGCCATCACGAGATAGTCGGCGGCGATCTCGAGGCGGAGCTTCTTCGCGTCGGCGATGAAGGCGAGATATTGCTCGACCAGCGCGAGGATCGAGATCCTCGCCAGATCGACCTTCTGCGCCCGGGCCAGCGTCAGCAGGAGATCGAGCGGCCCTTCCCAGCCGTCGATGTCGAGCGTCAGCCGGTCGGCCTCCGACGCGGGCGCCGTCTCAAGCTCGAAGGAATCGTCGGTATCGTTCACGGCGCCGAGCCTAAAGCGCCCCCGCGCCCGTGTCGAAGCCCAATGCGCGGTTTTCCACAGCAAGCGCGCCTAGACGGCGAG
Source organism: uncultured Sphingosinicella sp. (assembly GCA_964614625.1). GTDB lineage: Bacteria > Pseudomonadota > Alphaproteobacteria > Sphingomonadales > Sphingomonadaceae > Allosphingosinicella. The sequence goes on from CAZTPD010000075.1 coordinate 3,252, forward strand.
CAGCGCGTCGCGCTTCGCCGCAAGCTCGGCATGAGACGGCGTCGCGGCAGGTTCGGCGATCCGCGCCATGGCGCGCGCCAGCCGCTCCCGCGCCGCGTCGCCCATCTCCCCCAGCGCGCCGGCGATCTCCGCATTGTCCGCGATCCGCCCCGAACAGTGCAGCGCCACGTCGCAGCCCGCCGCGATCACCCCCGCCGCGCGCGCGCCGAGCGGGCCGGAGAGCGCCGCCATGCCGATATCGTCGCTCATCAGCAGCCCGTCGAAGCCGATCCGGCCGCGGATCACCTCGCCGATCACGACCGGCGACAGGCTGGCGCACCGCGCCGCGTCCCAGGCGGGATAGAGGATATGGGCGGTCATCCCCAGCGGCGCGTCGGCGAGCGCGCGGAACGGGGCGATGTCCGCCGCCAGCTCCGCCGCGCTTGCGTCCACGGCCGGCAGCTCTTCATGGCTGTCCGCGCGCGCCCGGCCGTGACCGGGCATATGCTTGACGACGCCGAGGCAGCCGCCCGCCGCCAGCCCGTCCAGCACCGCGCGCCCGAGCGCGGCGACCTGCATCGGCTCGGCCCCCAGCGCCCGATCGCCGATCACGCCATGCGCGCCGTCATAAGCGAGATCGAGCAGCGGCAGGCAATCGACGTTGATCCCGGCCTCGGCCAGCGTGACCGCGATCGCCTGCGCGTTGGCGCGCGCCGCCGCGAGCGCGGTGACCGGCGCGCGCTCGTACAGTTCGGCGAAGCGGCGGGCGGCGGGAAATGCGGGCCATTCCGGCGGCCCCAGCCGCGCCACCCGGCCCCCTTCCTGGTCGATCAGGATCGGCAGATCGTCGCGCCCCGCGAGATCGCGCAGCGAATCGGTCAGCGCGCGCAACTGGGCGCGGGTCCGGCAATTGCGGGCGAACAGGATATAGCCGGCCGGATCGGCCGCGCGGAAGAAGGCGCGCTCGTCGGCGCCAAGCGTCTCGCCGGAAAGGCCAAGGATGGCGGGCAGCATCGGCGGCCCATATCAGCCGGCGCGCGAACCGCGAAAGCGGGAAAAAGGAGGGGCGCGACCGGCGCCCCTCCTTCCCCCCTCGCGTGACGCGATGAAGCGGGATTACTGGCTGTAGAGCTCCGAGATATGGAGCTGCGCCGGCTGGAGGCTGGAATTGCCGTAGGTGCCGACCCAGATCTCGTAGCGGCCGCTCATCGGGCGGTTGAAGCGCACGGCCGGGTTGAGGCCGCGCCGGCCGCCGTCGTCGTCGCAATACCAGCGGCCGTCCGGCGCGTTGACGACCAAGGTGGTGTCCGCGTTCGAATCGACCGAGATGATCAGCGGCAGCGAGCCGGGATTGAAGTTCAGCCGCAGGTCCGGCGCGTTGGCGATGAAGCCGCGGCAGGAGCCGCCGATGGCGCGCTGCGAATCGATGTTGCCGCCCGAGCGCATGTTGATGACCTGCGGGTCCGGCGTGAAGCCGCCGTTGAGGTTGACCGTGCCGTAGCTCGGCGCGGCGTTGAAATTCTGGGCGGAGGCCGGGATCGCGGCGATCGACGCGGCCAAAGCGATCGACGCAGCGATCTTCACGGAACGAAATTTGGACATGGCGAGACTCCCGATACAAAGGTTGTTCCAGCGCCGGGCCGGCGTCCCCCCGCCGCTCGACAGGTCGCAACATTGACCATCCGCAACGAAAAGTAACCCCCCTTGATGCCGGGCCGCGCGCGGCAAATGTCATGCCCCGCGGACCCGACAAATGCCGGAATGGCGGGCGATAACGGCCAAATGTTATCATTGTGCTTCCGTCCGGAACACTCAGCCCATGACCGACACGCCGCTCACCATCCTGCTGCTCGAAGACCAGGGCCTGGTGCGCGCCGGCATGCACGCGCTGATCCAGATCAGCGAGCCGCATGCGCGCATCCTGGAAGCGGCGAGCTACGAGGAGGCCGTCACCCATGCCGAGGCCGAGCCGATCGACATCGCCTTCCTCGACATCGATCTCAAGGACGCCCGCTCGGGGCTCGATTTCCTGCGCTGGCTGAGGATGAAGGAGCTGGACACGCGCGCGATCATGCTGTCCGGGCGCGCCGAGAAGGAGATCGTGCTCGCCTGCCTCAACGAGGGCGCCAGCGGCTATATCCTCAAGGACATGGAGAGCGACGGCCTGTTCCGCCGCGCGCTCGACACGGTGTTCCAGGGCAGCATCTTCCTGCCCGCCTCGGTGATCGGCCGGGGCGGTTTCTCGCCCGCGCAGCCCGCCGCGCCGGCCGCCGTGTCGCCGGAATCGCTCGGCATCACGGGCCGCGCGCTGGAGGCGCTCTATTATGTCTGCCAGGGCCTGCCCAACAAGACGATCGCCCGCCACATGGGGATCGAGGAGGGCACGGTGCGCAAGGATTACCTGCCCAAGCTGTTCCGCATCTTCAAGGTGGTCAGGCGGACGGAGCTTCTGATCGAGGTGTCGCGTCGGGGGATCGTGCTCCCCGCGCCAGCGCCGCTTGCAGGCACAGCGCGCTGATCTCCGCCACCAGCGTGTCGGGCGACACCGGCTTGCGCAGCACCCGGCCCGATCCCAGCCACGCCGCGCCGTCCAGCGCCTGCATCTCCCCGGTGACGACGATCAGCGGCGGATCGGCGTCGAAGGCCGCGCGCGTCGCACGCATCACGTCTTCGGCGGTCCGCCCGTCGGGCAGGCGATAGTCGCTGATGACGATGTCGGGCACCCGCTCCAGCGTCGGCAGCTCGGCCTCCAGCTCGGCGAAGGAGGCATAGGCCTCGTAGCGCAGGTCGAGCGTGTCGAAGAGCGCCGTCGCGGACCGGCGCACCAGCGCGTCGTCCTCGACATAGAGGACGTAGAAGCCCGATAGGTCCATCGGGCCGGGCGGCCGGGTCGCCTCGACGCGCGGCAGCGCGTCCGGCGCGCGGCGGCTGTAGGGCAGCTCGAGCGAGAAGCGCGTGCCCCGGCCCCGGCGCGAGCGCATGTCGAGCCGGTGCTCGGTCAAGAGCGGGATGATCGCGTTGACGATCGACAGCCCCAGGCCCACGCCCTTGTCGCGGTCGCGCTCGTCATTGCCCACCTGGACGAAGGGATTGAACACCCGCGCCCAGTCCGGCTCGTCGATGCCGATGCCGTTGTCGACGATGTCGATCCGCACCCGCCCGGGCAGGCGCACGACGCCGATCAGCACGGCGCGGTCCTCCCGCGCGGGATCGCTGTACTTGATGCCGTTGGACAGGAGGTTGCCGACGATCCGGCCGAGCAGGTGGCGGTCCGAGCGCACCGCGATCGGCCCGTCGCCGCGCCAGCGGACGCGCACGTCCACGCCGCGCTCCTCGGCGAAGGGGAGAAGCGGCGCGGCGGCTTCCTCGATCAGCGCGCGCAGGTCGAAATCGGCGAGCTCGGCCTCGACGAAGCCGGATTCGAGCCGCGAGATGTCGAGCACGGCGTTGAACGACGTGCGGGTGAGCCGCGCCGCGTCCTGGGCCAGCATCAGCACCTCGCGGCACCGCTCCGCGTCGCCCTGCTCGATCGCGTGGCGGGCCGCGCCGAGTAGGTTGGTCATCGCCTGCATCGGCTGGCGCAGATCGTGCGCGGCGTCGGCGAGGAACTTGGACTTGGCGACATTCTGCCGCTCGGCGAGCGCGCGCAGCTCGTCCTTGGCCTTGACCAGGGCGGCGGTCTTGGTCCGCGTCTCCCGCTGCGAGGCCTCCAGCCGCGCGTTGCGGTCGGATAGCTGGCGCTCGCGGACGAAGGCGTCGCGCGCGCCGCGCTCCAGCTCGACGGCGACCGCGCAGCCGATCACCGAGAAGGAGACGAGGAAGATGAGGGCCGCGACATTGTAATAGGACAATGTCTTGGACAGGAAATCGAGCAGGCTGGTCGGCGACGTCGTCTCGGTGGTCTGGGCGAAGAGCAGGAAGCCGATGCTCGCCAGCAGGCAGAAGCCCGTCATCGCGTAGACGGTCCGGCTGTCCAGCCGGAACAGGCCGAACAGGAACATCAGGATCATCGGCAGGCAGATATAGTAGAACAGGTAATTGTAGGGGAAGGACGAGGCCGCGATCATCGCCAGCGAGAGCAGGTAGAGCGCGCCCAGCCCGGCGCACAGGATCGCCGCCTCCCGGTCCGGGCGGTCCCGCCGCCAGACGAGCGCCGCGGCGGTCGCGGCGATGCAGGCCGCGCCGGTCAGCCGCAGCGCCAGGATCCGGTCGATCGCCGCGCCGAACTCCTCGTTGCGGTGGCTGTGGAACCAGTCCCAGCCGAAATAGGAGACCCAGACCAAAGCGAGCAGGACGACGGCGGCGCGGCGCGCGGTCGCCCAGCGCCGCGCCATCTCGTCGCGGAACGCCGTTTCCAGCCCGGCTTCGAAGCGCGCCGGCGGCCAGAACATGTGCCTGAAAATGGCGAGCGCGCGGAAGGACGGCCGCCAGCGGCCCTTGCCTTCAGCCTGCACGTCGCGTGTCGCCACCTTCCAGCCCCCCGCTCCGTCCTAGAGCATTTCCCGTTTCCCTTGAACCGTTCGGGCTGAGTCTGTCGAAGCCCTGCCCTTCGACAAGCTCAGGGCGAACGGAGGGGTAAATACCCTAGCCGCGCGGGTGGAAGTCGCAAGGCGAGGCTAGCCGACGGTCGTGCAATCCTCGCCCGCGACGCGCAGGCGGCGGCAGATGCCCGCCGCGTCCGGCCCGCTGGCGCGCAGCCGGTAGAGCGTGCGCCCGCCCGTCTGGACGGGAACCACATTGTGGCTGAGCGGCGCGAGATAGCGGAAGCGGCCGGAGAGCGCGCTCCACGCCCGGTTCGCGCCCGCCTGACTGGAAAAGGCGCCGAGCTGGATCGTGCCGCCGGCGCCCGCCGGAGCCGGCCGCGCGGGCTCGGCCGGCGGGGGCGGCGTGGGCGCCGGGGCCGGCGGCGCGCTCTGCTGACCGGCGGCGGGCCGGGCCGGCGCCGGCGCGGCGGGCGCCGGGCGCGCGACCGGCGCCTCAGGCACCGCGTCGGTGTTGAGCCGGCCTTCCGGCGTGCGTCCCGCGCTCGCCGCATAGGCGGTGTCGCCTTCGCCCGCGACGTTCATGCCGCCGGGATCGTCGGGCCGGATCTTGTAGTCGCCCTCGGGCGCCGCGATCAAAGTGCCGTCCGCCTCGCTCTGGCCGCGATTGCCGAGCCAGAACAGCCCGCCGACGATCAGGCCGATGGCGACCAGGCCGATCACGACCGCGCCGATCAGCTTGGCGAGGCCCGGCCCCGCGCCCTCGCCTTCCTCCTCGACCGCCTCGAGCCAGGGCAGCCGGTCCTCGTCCGCCGTATCGCGGAAATCGACGACCAGTTCCTCGCCCTCGGGCGTCGCGTCGCTCTCCGTCTCGTCCCCCCGGCGGCGTGGCATCAGTTCATCTCCTCGACCGCCTCCACGCCCATCAGCGCGAGGCCGTTGCGGACAATCTGCCCGATCGCGTCGGCCAGTTCCAGCCGCGCGCGTGTCAGATCGGGATTCTGTGCCAACAGGAAACGCTTTTCGGGGTCGTCATTGCCCTTGTTCCACTGGGCGTGGAACGCGGCGGCGAGGTCGCCGAGATAGAAAGCGACCCGGTGCGGCTCGTGTGCCGCCGCCGCGCCCTCGACGATGCGCGGGAATTGCGCGGCGAGCTTGACCAGCTCGAACTCGTCCGCGTCGAGCAGGGCAAGGTCCGCCTTTTCCGGCAATGCCAGCCCCTCCTCCTTCGCCCGGCGGTGGAGCGAGCGGATGCGGGCATGGGCATATTGGACGTAGAAGACCGGATTGTCCTTCGACGCCTCGACCACCTTGGCGAAGTCGAAATCCATCTGCGCGTCGGCCTTGCGGGTCAGCATGGTGAAGCGCACCACATCCTTGCCGACCTCGTTCACGACATCGGCCAACGTGACGAAATTGCCCGCCCGCTTCGACATCTTCACCGGCTCGCCGCCGCGCAGCAAGCGGACCATCTGGACCAGCTTGACGTCGAACGGCGTCCTGCCTTCGGTGAGCGCCGCGACCGCCGCCTTGATCCGCTTCACCGTCCCGGCATGGTCGGCGCCCCAGATGTCGATGAGCTGATCGGCGTTCTGCGCCTTCTGGAAATGATAAGCGAGGTCGGCGCCGAAATAGGTCCAGCTCCCGTCGGACTTCCTGATCGGCCGATCCTGATCGTCGCCGAACCGGGTAGAGCGGAACAGCGGCAGCTCGACCGGCTCCCAATCCTCCGGCGTCTCGCCCTTGGGCGCCTCCAGCATCCCGTCATAGACGAGATCGCGCGCGCGCAGCCACGCCTCCGCCGCCTCCGGCTTGCCCGCCGCCTGCAATTCCGCCTCGGACGAGAAGAGATCGTGATGGATGCCGAGCAAGGCGAGGTCTGCCTTGATCATCACCAGCATGTCGGCGACCGCTTCCCGGCGGAACAGCGTCAGCCATTCGCCCTCGGGCTTGCCGACGAAGGCGTCGCCATGCTCGGCCGCGAGCCGCGCGCCGACCGGCTTCAGATAGTCGCCGGGATAGAGCCCTTCCGGAATCTCGCCGACAGCCTCGCCCAGCGCCTCGCGATATCTGAGATGCGCCGAGCGCGCGAGCACGTCGACCTGCCCGCCCGCGTCGTTGACATAATATTCGCGGACCACCTCGTAGCCCGCATGTTCGAGCAAGGCGGCGAGCGCGTCGCCGACCACGGCGCCCCGGCAATGGCCCATGTGCATCGGCCCCGTGGGATTGGCCGAGACATATTCGACATTGACGACCTGCCCGCCGCCTATGTCCGAGCGCCCGTAATCCGCGCCGCCCGCCAGGATCGCGCCCAGCTCCGCTTCCCAGACGCCGCGCGCGAGGCGCAGGTTGATGAAGCCCGGCCCCGCCACCTCGGCGCTTTCCACCTCGTCGATCGCGCCCAGCTTTGCCGCGATCGCCTCCGCCAGCGCGCGCGGATTGGTCCCGGCCCGCTTGGCCAGCACCATCGCCGCATTGGTGGCGAGATCGCCGTGCGCCGGATCGCGCGGCGGCTCGACCGCGACCGCGCCGCGATCGACCCCGGGCGCCAGCGCGCCTTCGGCTTCCAGGGCGTCGAGCGCGTCGTTCACATAAACGGCGAAGCGGGCGTAGAGAGTCACATTGGCTTCCGATGCTAAAGGAGGCGCGGCCTTAGCTTAGGAACCGCCCGATTTGAAGCATCTCGCTCAGGATCAGAATCCCTCCGGCAGTTCGGCCGGGCCGACCAGCTCCTCGTAGCGGCGGATCGCGTAGCGGTCGGTCATGCCGGCGATGAAGTCGCCGATCGCGCGCAGGGTGCGGACGGGATCGTCGCCCTGCGCCCGCCATTCGGCCGGCAGCCGCGCCGGATCGTCGCGATAGGCGGCGAACAG